>DPRG01000032.1 GCA_003538775.1 Thermotogae bacterium | reverse complement strand
GCCCTTTTTTTCGAACACACTCTGGTGGTATTGAAAACACGGAAAACCTGTGATAAAATCATACAGGGTTGGGCTCGTAGCTCAGCTGGTTAGAGCTTCCGGCTCATAACCGGGGGGTCGGTGGTTCGAATCCACCCGAGCCCACCAGAAAAAAGCCCAGAGATATCTCTGGGCTTTTTCATTCTTCTTTTTCCACACTTCTTGTTGCTACAAGATTTACCCCCGTCCCGAGTAAATCTTTCACCAGCACATCACCTGTTCTTACCGGCGCTTCAACCTTGATCTTTTTGATTTCCTTCATAGCAGCGGGTATGAGATTTTTGGGTATACGCGGAACGGTTTTAACTGATACCAGGGGAAGCTTACCCTTTATAACCCTGATACTCGTCGTCAGGACACGTTTGGGGTTAGTCATTTCTTCCACCGCAAAATCGTAACCCCTATGGCATTTGTTTCCAGAAACCGCGAAGGAACCATCGGGCTTTTTGGTAATATTAACCCTGCATCCAAGCGGACAGCTGGTGCACACTACCGTTATCTTTTCAGACATTTGTAACCACCTCAACCTCGATTCTGTCTGTTTCTTCAGATACACGATCTGCTTTTATTGTCAAACTTATCATTTCATTCGGAGCAACTCTTTCATAACGCTTTTCGTAGATACTTGGTTTTACCCGCAAAATGACATCTTCCATTGGTTTGGAAACGCGGAGATAAAGTCGGAGATCTTCCACAGGTTCAAACCAGTACGGAGAAAGGACCGCAACGTTTTCCCCTGTTTTTATAGGAACACGTTTCAGTTCTTTCGTTATATCAGGATTTTCAACAAACATGGCCGCATGCTTTCCAGCCATGAATCCTTCTCGGGAAACGTAATCAACCAGATCGTATATAACGACATTGTTTCCCGCAGCAAAGACATTATTCCTGTTCGTTCGCCCTGTGTTGGCAACTTTTATGCCACGGCTCTTTGGGTGGATATCAAGGCTTCCCTCAAAGAGCTCCACCTCAGGAATTAACCCAACGGAAAGTATCAATGTGTCAACCTCGTAGGGAGTTTCTGTACCGGGAATCGGGCGGAATTTTTCATCAACTTTTGCGATCCAGACTTTCTGGAGTCGCGGGTATCCTTCGACTCTAACCACCGTATGTGAAAGCAAAAGTGGGATGTCAAAATCCACAAGACATTGCTGAACATTTCTCTCGAGTCCTCCAGGATAAGGAAGTCTTTCCACAACTGCCACAACTTCCATTCCTTCAAGTGTGAGCCTTCTCGCCATTATCAGACCGATATCACCGGATCCGAGGATGAGAGCTCGTTTTCCCGGCAGGCGATTTTCAATGTTTACAAACCTTTGAGCCAGCCCGGCCGTGAATACACCGGAAGGTCTGTCTCCCGGAATCATGAGAGCTCCGAAAGGCCTCTCGCGTGCTCCAGTGGTTACAACGAGTGCGTCGTAAGAAATTTCCCAGATGCCTGAGGCCGTGATGACCCACACCTTGTTCTCATCGAAAAGAGGTTTCCACACATGGCCGCGGAGTATTGTATCTATATTATGCTCTGTCAGCATTTTCTGAAAACGTTCGGCGTACTCCGGTCCAGTCAGTTCCTCTCTGAAGAAGTGAAGTCCAAAGCCATTGTGAATACACTGGTTCAATACTCCGCCTGTTCTGTCATCACGTTCGACAAGAATGACTTTAACCCCGCGTTCAGCGGCACCAACCGCAGCGGCCATCCCGGCTGCGCCACCACCAATAACAAGAACGTTTGTCGAGACACGTCTCATGTGTTATCACTCCTCACATGACCATCGAGTACCCAGCTGCCATCAACGGATTTTTTGACCTCTTCGATGGGAACGCCCAGTTGTTCCGAGAGGATCTTCATAATTCTGAAGGTGCAGAAACCACCCTGGCAACGACCAAACATTGCTCTGGTACGAAACTTTACTCCATCCAGTGTTCTTGCTCCTTTTTTTATAGCCTCCCGTATTTCCGCCTCAGTCACCTCGTTGCAAGCACAGACAATCCTTCCCCAGGAGGGATCCTCATCGATCAAACGATCCCATTTCTCCACTGATCCAGCCGTGGGATGGTTTATACGATTGTTCACGGGATCAAATTTTTCATTCTTTTGGAGTTTGATTCCGAATTTCTCCTCAATGAGATACTCGACAACATACCTTGCGATTGCCGGTGAGGCAGTCAGCCCCGGAGATCTCATACCGCCAAGGTTGATGAATCCCCATGGCTTCATCTCAGCGGTTATGTAGAAGTCTTTTTGTGGTGTTTCTGGTCTCAAGCCAGCGAAGGTACGGATGGTTTTGTGAATAGGAAGATCTGGCACAAGGAGCAAAGCTTTCTCGCGAACCTCGTTTATACCTTCCACCGTGGTTCTAAGGTCGTTTTTGTGCTCTCTGGGCAGGTCCACTGCGTTTGGTCCGAGCAAGGTGCCACCGTCTACGGTCGGAAGGACGAGAACACCTTTGGATTTTTCCGAGGGTGTGGGAAAGATCACTCGCTGGACGATCCTTCCAACAGCTTTATCCAGAAGGATGTATTCCCCTTTTCTTGGATGGATAGGGGGATGTTCCACACCCGCAAGCTCGGCAATTTCATCTGCAAAAAGCCCTGCGGCGTTTATCACAATATCTGCTTCAATTGAATTGGAGTTCGTTATGACCTTGCGTACACGTCCGCCTTTTGTCTCAAAGCCAATCACTTCGGTCTCTGGAAGGAATTTTGCGCCGTTTTTGATCGCGTTTTCCACGGCAGATATGGCAAGCATCCACGGTTCTGTTATACCTGCTGTGGGAGCAAAAAGCGCCGCAACTGCCCCGGGATTCAAATGTGGTTCCATGGTGAGTAATTCGTTTCTTTCTACGAGTTTCAAATTGGGAACGCCGTTTTTCTCTCCCTGTTTAACAAGTCGGTCGAGCCTTTTTTTCTCTTCGTCATTGAAAGCGACCACAAGCGAGCCTGTTCTTTTGAATTCAACCCCAAGCTCTTCGCATACATTTTGAAACAGGGAGTTCCCCATAGCGCAGAGCTCGGCTCTCAGGGTGCCTGGAGGATCGTCGTAACCCGCATGAACGATAGCGGAATTGGCGCGAGTCACACCCATCCCGGGATCTGGCATGCGCTCCACTATGGTCACATCAAAATCATGCCGAACGAGTTCTCTTGCCACAAGACTTCCAACAACACCGGCTCCAATCACAACAACTTTCATCCAGCCACCTCCAAAAAGAAAAAGCCACGCCAAAACGGCGTGGCTTTCTCCCGACTCTGCCACTGACAATATTTTACCACAAAGTTCTTTGAAAGTGTATAATCTTAATGACCCTGATGCATTCTTCTTTGCAAGGTGAGGAGGATAGATAAAATGGTGAAAGTAGCCGTTATAGGCGCGGGAAACGGCGGCCAGGCTCTTGCGGCTTATCTTGCCTTTCGCGGGCTGGATGTCGCTCTTTACAATCGAGGTTACAAAAGAATCGCCCCTATAATCCAGAATGGAAAGATAAGAATGGAAGGTTATGTCCAGGGAGAGGTAAAGATATCGTTTGCCACCACGGATATAGCCGAAACGGTAAAGGGAAGAAAGCTCATCATGGTGGTGGTGCCCGCTTTCGCTCACAGGGAGATAGCGGAGAAACTTTCCCCTCATCTGGAGGATGGTCAGATAATTCTCCTGAATCCCGGCAGGACGGGCGGAGCGATGGAATTCAAACAAACATTGAAACGTCACAATGTCACAAAAGATGTGGTGGTGGCGGAAGCGCAAACCTTCATTTTCGCGTCGAGGATGTCCAATCCAGGCGTGGTGAAGATCTTCAGAATAAAAAACGCTGTGCCCATATCAGCTCTGCCTGCTACCAGGAATCAGGAGCTTAAAAAGGTTATGGAAGAGGTTATGCCCGAATTCGAAGTGGTGCCAAACGTGATATACACGAGTTTTAACAACATCGGTGCGGTTTTCCACCCGGCGGTGCTTTTGCTGAACGCTGCGCGAATCGAAACCACAGCCGGTAAGTTCGAATTCTATCTTGAAGGCATTTCGCCTTCTGTGGCCAGAGTTCTGGAAGCTATCGACAAGGAGCGCTGCAAGGTCATGGCCGCTTTTGGAGTCGAGCCCATGACAGCAAAAGATTGGCTGAATTACGCTTACGATGTAATAGGAAAAGATCTATACGAAGCGATACACAACAACGCCGGTTACCAGGGCATACTCGCTCCACCAAGTATAGTCAACAGATACATTCTCGAAGACGTTCCCATGAGTCTTGTTCCCATTTCTTCTTTTGGAAAGCTCTTAGGTATCGAAACACCTACTATTGATGCTGTAATACAGATCGCAAATGTAATGATGGAAAGAAATTTTTGGATTGAAGGCCGCACAGTTGACTCCCTTGGACTTTCAAACGCCACTCTCGACCAGATAATTCGATTCGTTGAGGAGGGAGAGATTTGAAAAGGAGGAAAATCCTTGGAGCGGCTATCGGTAGTGATGTGCACGTTGCGGGATTGCTCAACTTCTTACGACTCGCTGAAAGTGAGGGGTACGAAAGCGTCTATCTTGGAGGAGCTGTCTCCATAGATCGTCTGGTTGAAAAAATGGAGAAAACACGCCCGGACGTGGTCGCGATAAGTTATCGGCTTGGATCAGAGGCCCTGGAAAAACTCCTCGAAGAATTGAAAAGTAGGCTTCAGAGGTTATCTTTCAGGCCTTCCTTCATTTTCGGTGGCACTGTTGAAACAGCGGCTGTTGCACGCAAATCAGGACTCTTTGAAAAGGTTTTCGATGGAACCGAGGAGATTGAGGATGTGGTCATGTATCTCCGCGGTTCTTCAAGACGCGCGGAAGGCGAGATTCCACCGCAAACGCTACCAGAAAGAGTGGAATACAAGAAACCCTATCCCCTCATTCGCCATCATATAGGTCTTCCGTCGTTAGAAGAGACGGAGAAAGAGATATCTTTACTTGCGGAATCTGAGCTTCTGGACATTATCTCCCTCGCGCCTGACCAGAATTGTCAGCAGTATTTCTTTGAACCTGAGAAAATGGACCACAAACAGGATGGTGCCGGTGGGGCTCCCATACGCAGTGTGGAAGACTTTAAAAGACTTTACAGCGCATCCAGAAAGGGCAATTATCCTCTCATGCGTTGTTATGCCGGAACAAACCATCTTGTAGAGTTTTCGAAGTTGCTAAAGGAAACGTTGAACAACGCCTGGGCGGCGATACCTATCTTCTGGTATAGCGATCTTGACAGACGCTCCGAACGAGATTTACTGTCAGCGATAAAAGAGAACATGGAGGCGATACGCTGGAATGCGGAAAACGGAGTACCTGTTGAGGTGAACGATTCCCATCAGTGGGAGCTCAGGTACGCTCACGACGCCGTGGGCGTTGCGACAGCCTTCATTGCCGCTTACGTGGCGAAAAAACTGGGTGTGAGATGGTATGTACAGCAGTACATGCTCAATACCCCTCCTGCGCTTTCGCCAAAGATGGACATCGCCAAAGCCCTTGCGAAAAAAGAGCTCGTTGAATCACTTGCCGATGAAAACTTCACGCCATACCACATGATACGCACGGGACTGCTCTCCATGCCGGCGGATGAAGACGCCGGGAAGGGTCAGCTTGTCAGCTCCATGTTCTACGGTTCGTATTTGAATCCCCACATAATTCACGTGGTGGCATACTGTGAAGCCTTCAGGAGAGCAACCAGTAAAGAGATAATTGAAAGTGTGAAGATGGTTAAAAGAGCTTACCTGCAGGCGTTAAAAGGTTTGCCGGATTTCATGGCAGATTCTGATGTCCGCGCGCGGGTAGAACAGCTAAAAGAGGAAGCGATGTTGATAGTGGAAACAATACGATCCATTGATTCGTCAAGCAATTCGGATCCTCTGCTCCAGCCTGAAGTGCTGTACGAAGCCGTGAAACGAGGGATCTTAGATGCGCCTGGTCTTGAATCCTTCTCTGTTGCCAGAGGGAAGGTCAGGACCATGTCCGTTAACGGCGCTGTGTATGCGGTGGATGATGAAGGGCATCCTCTCCCAGAAAAAGAAAGGCTGGTGAAACTCTTATGAAACCCCGGAGAATAACGATCGTCCACGATGCCAGGCTGGATCAACACAAAAAGGAAATGCTGGAAGCGGTTGAAAGTGTTCTTAAGAAACACTTCGAGGTAGATTTACTGCCTTTTGGTGAAGATTTCTTAACAAAGATCAAAGATGCAGAATTTGTATTCAACCTGTCAACCGCCGGCGGGAAAGATGTGAGACAGATCCATGTTCCTGCCATTCTGGATCTCTTCGCTGTTCCTTACACCGCATCTTCCGCGCTTACTCATGCGCTGTGTATAGACAAGTCGGTGACCAAGATCGTGTTGAAACATCATGGCATACCCACGCCGGCGTTTTTCGTGGTCAGGCCGGAAGAATCCTTAGAGTGGTTTTTAGCTGGCTTACATTATCCGATGATAGTGAAACCCGCGAGGGAAGGGAGCGCTCAAGGTCTATGGAAAGATTCCGTGGTACGTGATGTTGAAGAACTCAAAAAGGCTGTGAGGCGAATTCACGAAACTTTTCATGAGCCGGCACTTGTTGAGGAGTTCATCGAAGGAAGAGAGTTCACTGTTGGAATCATAGGGAATGGAGATGATCTTGAAGTTCTTCCCATTCTGGAGATAGATTTCTCTCAGCTTCCAGAGGGAGTGGAACGTTTCTATTCCTACAGAGTGAAAAACGAGATAGACCACTATCTCAGATTCCATTGTCCTGCGGAACTTGAGCCGGATCTTCGGAAAAACATCCAGAACAGCTGTAAGGAAGCCTTTCGTGTGCTGGGGTTAAGGGACTACGCCCGTATGGATGTAAGAGTACGGGGCGATAAACATTACATACTGGAAGTGAACTCCCTTCCACTGTTGGTGCCAGTTTATTCGGATATAACAAAGATGGCAGAAGCTGCCGGATATGGGTATGAAGGTCTTATAATGAAGATCCTCGGTAGTGCCTTTAAGAGATACGGTCTCGATTGAAAAAAGCGAAAAGGAGGGTTCAAAATGGCGTATGTCGGAAAGGAAAGAGAAGTACAGCCCGTAATTTACGATGGCGACGAAGTAAAGGGAGTAGAAAAAAGAGTTCTCATAGGCCCAAAACATGGTGCGGGAAACTACGTTATGCGTCTCTTCACGCTTCAGGAAGGCGGTTACACACCAAAGCACTCTCATCCGTGGGAACACGAGGTTTACGTTGTGGAAGGAGAGCTGGAGCTGGAAGCCAGTGGTGAGATACACAGGCTTTCTCAAGGGTCTTTCGCTTTTGTCAAAGCAAACGAGGAACATCAATTCCGCAATGCCGGGAGCGGCTCCGCTAAATTCATCTGTGTTATCCCAACCTCCGGTGGGGAATGAAAAATCTATCCAAACAGGAGGTGCAAACTGTGAACCTCAGGAACGATCTCTGGATATGGAAAAAGGGAAAAGTTGCCGAACACCTGGAAAAACGACTGAAGGCCAAAAAACACGAAGTGTGGATAGCAAGATCAGGCGAGGAGGCGCTTGAAATACTTGAAGAGATTCTGCCTGAAGATTCTGTGGTTGCCGTGGGTGGTTCTCTAACACTCGCAGATACCGGAGCGCTCGATCTGCTCAAAAGCGGACGATACAATTTCATCGATAGATACAGCGCCAGAACAGCCGAGGAACAGGAGGAGCTTCAGAGGAAGGCGTTTTGGGCCGACTATTTTCTCACAAGCGCCAACGCGATCACAGAAGACGGAAAACTCGTCTTTCTCGACGGGAATGGTAACAGGGTAGCGGCGGTCGTCTACGGTCCAAAGTATGTGATAGTGATCGTAAGCGTGAACAAAGTGGTAAGAGATGTCCAGGAGGCGCGTGAGCGATTGAGGTACATTTCCCCGATGAATTCCAAACGTCTCAATCTGTCAACGCCCTGTGTCGAAACAGGGTTCTGTGCTGACTGTTCGTCTCCGCAGAGGATCTGCGATTATTTCATGGTGGTAGAATCCGGCGCAAGACATCCCGGGAGGTTCAAGATAATTCTGACTCTCGAGGACTTCGGGTTGTGAAGTTATCCTGGTTTGTTGATTTTTTTTACTCTGTTTTGACTGGCTTTACCTTTCGTGTATAATATGACTGTCTGTTTTGGCAAGTCCAATTTTTCTATATTTGAATTTCCACCGGGGAGGTCGAGGATTGTGCGTTTTAAAAAACTGTCCACGCTGGTAACAACCGTAGCAGTGCTTGCGGTTGTCATAGTGGTCGGCGTGATTCTTGCGATCACTTACTCTGTAGCAAGCAGTGAGATTCGTAATCAGAAGGTGGAATCAATCAAATATCCAGTAGAATTGGTGTATTCGCTGGTGGAGCAGATCTACCAGCAGGAGAAATCCGGCCAGCTTACCCATGAAGAAGCTGTTCGTAAGGTGAAAGAGCTGGTCAGTCCTATGCGTTTCCAGGAAGGTTCTAATTACATATTTATAGTTGATAGCAACTACGTATCAGTGGTACACCCAACCCTTGAAGGAAAAGACGGTTCGACTATTCAAGATAAAAACCCCGACGAAAAGAAAAGAGTTTATGTGATCAAAGACCTCGTTGATGGAGCGAGGAAGAATGGTGAATTCATTCTCGATTATTACTGGGACAAAATCGGAAAAGAAGGAGTTTACCTGAAAATCTCCTGGGCGAAGTGGTTTGAGCCTTACCAGTGGGCGATAGGCGCAGATGTTTATGGAGACGACATCCAGAAAAACGTCATGGCTCTTGTTCTTCCAATGCTTTACACTGGCATAGCTGCGGTTGTTGTTGTTATCCTCGTTCTTTACTTTATAGGTCGCAGGCTCGGCAAGGCCACAGCCACGATTGAAACGGCTGTTTCGACGGTTGCCGATGGTGATCTCACCCATGCCTTTGAAATCGATAGAGCTGATGAGCTTGGAAGGATAGGTGAAGCCATAAAGAAGATGATCGAAGAATTGAAGGATGTGCTTAGAAACATTCACGAGTCGTCCGAGCAGACGAACGCATCCGCGCAGAATCTCGCGGCGGTTGCAGAGGAGCAGGAAGCGGCGACGCGCGAGGTGGCGCAGGTCTTCGAACATATCGCTGAAGAACTCCAGAACATCTCCGCCACCCTCGAAGAGGTGAACTCTGGTGTGGAAGAGGTGGCGTCGAGTGCCCAGAGTGTTTCCAAGTCGGCGCAGGAGCTGGCGGAACGCTCCGAAACGGTAACTCAGTCGCTAAGAGATGGTGTCCAGGCCGTGAGTGCTGTGACAGAAACGGTTCGCCAGAGCTATGAAGATGTGCAAAAAACTGCGGAACAGGTTAACGAGCTTGCCAGTCAGGCGAAGAACATAGGAGAGATTGTGGAAACGATAAGCGCCATAGCAGAACAGACGAATCTGCTCGCACTGAATGCAGCCATTGAGGCGGCAAGGGCTGGAGAGGCTGGAAAGGGCTTCGCGGTGGTTGCGGACGAAATAAGGAAGCTGGCCGAGGAGAGCAGAAATGCCACCGAAAACATCAGCCAGATTCTTGAGAGGATAAGAAATGAAGCCGAACTGGTGAACAAACGCACGGAAGAGACGGTTAAAGGCATCGCAGGTATTGCTCAAAGGGCAGAAGAAGTCGATCGTGAGCTGAAGAACATAGAAACCCAGATCATGAACATGGTGGAAATGATCAACAACGTTGCCGCTTCTTCGCAGGAACAGAGCGCTGCTTCTCAGGAAATGTCCAGTGCCGTTGACGCTGCTACCAGAAGTATTACCAGCATCGTGGAAGAGGTGGAAAAAAGCAAGGATATGATCAACCAGCTGAGTGATGGTATACAGCAGTTAGCTTCCATGAGCGAAGAACTGGAAAGCCTTGTCGAAAGTCTCGATGAACAGGTAAGGCGTTTCAAGTTTTGATATAAACGTATGGCGTTTTATCCAAACAGGGGCGGGCCGAAGCCCGCCCTTGTTTTTTCTTTGAAGAGAAACGGATCCTGGAGCGTGGTGTTAAAATAGTTCTGAAAACCCGCGTGCTGGAGGTGGAGTATGCCGCTTTACAGATTCCTGTGTAAAAACTGTGGCAGGGAAGAGTTGATCTTGATGAAGATCGATCAGAACCCGCCTTCCTGTTCTGTTTGTGGCGGTGCACTTGAAAAGCAGATCAGCATGCCTTCTTTGAAGTTGAGTACTCAGGATAGCGTGGCCAGCGGGAGTTCGTGTGGCTCCTGCTCATCTCGGAACTGTTCGAGTTGTGGTACATGAGAAAAGGAGGGAAGACGTAATGGCTGAGATATCGGTGGTCGTATTCAAGGTTGGAAGTTCAGCGTTCGCCGCTGATATAGCAAACGTAGAAGGAATAGTCACAAAAGGAAAGGTTACCAGGTTGCCTCAAATGCCAGACTATGTGGAGGGTGTCATGAACCTTCGTGGAGAAGTATTGCCGTTGATAAACCTCAAAAAAAAGCTAAACCTGGAGCTTCAGGATGTTGAAAACCCAGGTGAAAAGGTAATGGTGGCACACATAGGAGAAAGAAAGTACGGACTTGTCATCGATGAAGTCGAATCGGTTTCCAGATTTCAGGAAACAAATCTCGATTCGGTTCCAGAGTCTCTG
This sequence comes from Thermotogae bacterium, assembly GCA_003538775.1. Taxonomy (GTDB): domain Bacteria; phylum Thermotogota; class Thermotogae; order UBA12178; family UBA12178; genus UBA12178. Next base: position 11,527 of record DPRG01000032.1, on the reverse strand, counting down.
GCTTCAGATAAGGCGAATTATCTTGCCGGCATCATAAAAGAGAACGATCGCTTCATTATCCTTCTGGATCTTGAAAAGCTTCTCACAACTCAGGAAAAGGTCGATATAGGAGGAATGCTCGAACAGCTGTCGTGAGTGGAGTCGCAATTGTAGACGCCGGAAGCTCTTCCTTCATTCTTTCGATGTTTTACGACAGGCGCACCGTTAAAGAAAAGGTGGTGCCTCTCAGGCTTGGATCTAAACTCATGTACGGAAGAATCCCTAAAGAAGTTCTGATTGAAGCTGTTCGTGTTTTGAACGGATTCAAAGAGCTCTCTGTTGAAGCCGGGTTAAGGGGTCCATACGTGTTCGCTACTGGCGTTTTCAGAGAGGCTTTTAACGGTCGTGAAGCGCTGGAGTATCTGCTTTCATATACAGGATGTGAAGGGAGGATTATCTCTCCGCTTGAAGAGGCGGAGCTCTCCTTCAGATCGGCTGCACGGGATTTTGGATGGGACCTCGCGATCTTTGATATAGGGGGATTCTCCGTGGAGTATTTTTCGATGAAAGGTGGCAAAAAAGAAAGATGGTCGAAAACACTCGGTGCAGCTGTAATTAAGGAGCGTTTCAACCTTACACCCCCATTTAAGTACCAGCAAGTGGAAAGTGCTCTTGAACTTTTAATAAAAGAATTAAGAGCTTCTGTTGTATCGGAACGCATTGTAGTGATAGGAAGTACGGGTGTGCTCACGGCGGCGTTTCTTACAAAAACCGATACATTCAGCTGGGATCTGCACGGCTATGAGATCGAAAAGGCTGCTCTCGATGCCGCCATTGAGGAGATTTCGGAGTCCACTCCTGAGCAGATTGAAAGCAGAGGGGTTCTTTTCCTTGGAAGAGGCGATCTCTTCCCGGCCGGGATGGTAATCTTAAAAGCGATCATGGAAACAACAGGAGTTTCGAGCATCGTCGTCAGTGCGAAGGGGTTCAGGCACGAGATCGCACAGCTGCTAATGGAAGGGAATGATCTGGATGGTATTCGTCTTTGATATAGACGGCACCTTGCTGGAAAAAGGAAGTGAGCTGGATTCGAAAACGAGAGATTTTTTGCTGAGACTCTCGCAGGATCATACACTTGTTTTCGCGAGCGGAAGGATGTACAGATCGGTGAAGAAACTGCTCGAGAGAGAGCTTGGGAAAATCTTTCCCATTATCGCTTACAACGGCGCTCTGATCGTGGACGAATCCGGTAAAATCCTTTACGAAGCGACTCTTGATTCCGAGATTGCCGAAAATGTTATAGTATTTTTACGAAGTAAGGGTTTCCACAGACAGGCGTACGTTTGTGACATACTTTTTGTTGAAGAGGATAACGAAAAGGCAAAAGATTACTCTCTTCATTCGAATGTGGAATATGTTGTGGTAGACGATCTGGCAAAGCTCTGCAGGCAGAAGCCGCCTTTGAAGCTACTTGTCATCGATGAAAACCGCGATAAACTCCGCACACTGGCTCAGGAACTTAAAAAATCCTTCCCGGTCGATGCCTACGGTTCCTTCCCAACGTATCTTGAGATTGTACCTCCAGACGTGAGCAAAGGTAAGGCGCTGGAGATCCTGGCGAGGATAAAGGGGTTCTCACTTGAGGAGACCGTCGCTTTTGGCGATAGCGATAACGACCTGGGACTTTTGGAAACTGCCGCCATTGGGATAGCAGTGGGCAACGCAACCGAAATATTGAAGTCGAGGGCTGATTACGTCACAAAGGGCCTTTTTTCCGAAGGGGTTGTGGAGGGTGTTGAAGCGGTTCTCAGTGGTGTTGTTGTACCTGGTAAGCGCTTTGGGGCTTCTTCTATCAGGTGAGATCTTTCTGGTGAACGCGGATACGGGTAATACCGTGCTCACCAGTGTGCCATCCAGTATACTTCCTGCGTCGGATGTTGTCGGGGCGGATATCCCGCTGGATGTTTTGCTCAGGGATATCGATTATCTGGTTTTAGGTGCTTGTTCTGACTTTTCAGTGATAGAAGCTCTTGGAAGGCAGATTGGAAGATATCTGAAATCCCTTGGGGTTGATTTCTGGGTATTTGGATCGTTTAAGGTGATTGCAGATGAAAAAACAGTGCCTTTTGATAGAATATCGAAGTCACCTTATCTCACGGCTCATACAATTGCGTCTCTTTCACGGGGACTTCAAATAGCTGGAGTAGTTCCGGTTTTTGACTTCAGAAAAGGGTACGATATCGACGTGATCCAGGCTTTGATCTCCCGAAGGGCGATTTATCCTTTTGTTGTGAACGACACTGACGTCGCAAAGAGCATAAAAGAACAAGGGTTTTTTAGACCGTACTTCGTGGATATGGGTAACATCTGGCTTCTCAGCGAGGGGAATGCTTCTTATCTCGAATACAGCTGGGAAGATCTGGCACCTTTCGATCTTGAAGGCATAAGGAGAGAGATATTGAGGAAGTCCATAGTTCTTTTGAAACCTGAAACATTTGAGGGAAAAGGCAAGATTTTTATAAGAGAATTACCCGAAAGGATACCTTCAGATGGGGCTGTGGTGATTTTCGCTGGTGACCCCTGGCTGGTAGAATTGGCTAAGGCGGTATTGAAAAGAAAAGAACCCGCCACAGGAAGAAAGAATTGGTAGGAGGAGGGCGTGTATGGACGCTGAGAAAGAAGTCAAAACAATTACAAGAGAACCTGAAACCTTTCAAATGAATTACATAGGTAAGCCTTTGAGACGCGTAGAGGGTCTTGAAAAGGCTATGGGAAAGGCGAAGTATGTGGATGATCTCAAGATGGAAGGAATGCTGTATGCGAAACCCGTGTTTTCCAGGCACGCCCATGCGATAGTGAAAAGTATCGATACCTCCGAAGCGGAGAATTATCCCGGGATAGTGTGCATAGTAACCTCTAAGGACATTCCCGGTGAAAACGAGCTAGGAGAAGTAGTTCACGATTATCCAATGCTTGTTGCACCTGGAGATAAGACCAGATTCGAAGGTGATATGGTAGCGATTGTCGTTGCAAGGACCCTTGAGGCGGCTAAAAAAGGAGCGGAGCTTGTCAGGGTCGACTACGAAGTTCTAAAACCAGTGTTGAGTATAGACGAAGCTCTGAAAGACGATGTTCACGTTCACGAACCTTCAAATGTGAAACATTTTCACAGAGTTCGCAAAGGAGATATAGCCGCTGGATTTGCTCAGAGCGATTACATATTCGAAAACACCTTCGAAGTGGGATATCAGGAGCACGCATACCTTGAACCTCAGGGAATGGTGGCGGTTCCAGATATAGATGGCGGTATCACGGTGTACGGTTCCATGCAATGCCCTTACTACGTGCAGAGTGCGGTTGCGCGCGTTCTTGGTTTTGAGCTTTCCCGTGTGAGGATCATACAGACGGAAACGGGTGGCGGTTTTGGGGGGAAGGAAGATGTACCTTCTTACATCGCAGCTCCCGCGGCGCTCTGCGCGTATCTCACAGGTAAGCCTGTAAAGCTGGTACTCTCACGTGAAGAAGATCTTCGAATGACAAGCAAACGCCATCCCATTCGTGTGTGGTTGAAGGTTGGTGTGAAGAAGGATGGAACGTTAATGGCTGTTGAAGCGAAGGTTTGGGGGGATATGGGCGCTCACGGCACCCTAAGCCCTATCGTTTTGTGGCGGAGCAACATCCACGCGGCTGGCTCTTACAGGGTTGACAACGTTAAGGTGGACGTGTGGGGAGTATATACCAACAAGGTCCCTACCGGTGCGTTCAGAGGATTTGGGAGTCCGCAGGTGTTTTTCGCGTTTGAATCGATGATGGACGAAATAGCCTCAAAACTTGGAGTAGACAGGCTGGAATTTCGAAGAAAGAACGCCCTATCTCCCGGAGATGCGACTGTAACGGGACAGATTCTTGACGAAAGCACAGGTGCTATAGAGACCCTCGAACAAGCGGAGAAGTTGAGTGATTGGAGTAATCTACTTAAACGTGTTGAAGATTTCAATCAGAAAAACCGTCTTAGGAAAAAGGGCGTGGGAATCGCTCATATCCATTACGGTGTCTCGCTCGGAGCCATGGGGAATCCTCTTGATGCATCTGGAGCGTTCGTCCAGATCCACAAAGACGGACGAGTGGGGGTTCACATAGGTGGAACCGAAATAGGGCAGGGTATGAAGACAGCGATGGCGGCGATAGCGGCTGAAACGCTTGGTCAGAAGATAGAGATGATAAAGGTCTATCAGCCTGATACTTCATACGTGCCCGATTCAGGTCCCACGGTGGCATCGAGAACAACGCTCTTCAGCGGCAACGCAGTGCGGAAAGCGTGTGAAGTGCTGAGGAAACGTATGGTGGAGACCTTTGCTGATTTCATGAAGGTGGAACCTTCGAAGGTGAAAGTCACAAACGGGAAATTCAGCTGTCCTGTTGGTGAGATGACATTTGGAGAGGTTGCCGCGATGTGTGACAGAAACAACGTGCCTCTTTCGGAAACTGGATGGTTTGCCTCTCCCAGGCTTTCATGGGATCCTGGTAAGGGCTACGGGGATGCTTATCTCACTTATGCCTTTGCGACGCAGATCGTTGTGGTGGAGGTTGATCTGATAACTGGAGCGGTCAAAGTGGAAGAGGTTTACACATCTCACGACGTGGGGCGTGCTATAAATCGTGACGCGGTTATAGGTCAGATACAGGGTGGATTCGTCCAGGGAATGGGTTACGCGTTGATGGAATTCATAAAATACGATGAACATGGAAGGATGATGACTGAAAACTTCAACACGTACATTATCCCTACAATTCACGAAACTCCCAGATTCAGAATCGGGCTGGTAGAAAAACCCTTCGAACTCGGTCCGTATGGGGCGAAGGGTATAGGAGAACCCTCACTGATACCAACACCGGCTGCGGTAGCGAACGCCGTCTCTCATGCTATCGGCAAACGAGTTAAGCGCTTGCCGATAATTCCTGAGTATTTACTTAGCCTCATAACCCAGAGAGAGGCGGAGGTGGTGTGATGTCTACGAAAGAACTGAAAAGATTCAAAAAAGCCGGGATTGATATTGTCATTGTCAAGGGTGATATAACCACCGAAAAGGTGGACGCCATAGTTAACGCTGCCAACTCTCATCTTCAGCACGGCGGAGGAGTGGCTGGTGCCATAGTGAGAGCCGGTGGTGAGTCGATACAGCGTGAAAGTGATGAATACGTTAAGGAAAACGGGCCTGTTCCAACAGGTGGAGTGGCGGTAACGGGTGCCGGAAACCTGAAAGCGAAATATGTGATTCACGCCGTTGGACCGGTCTGGAAAGGTGGAAAAGCGGATGAAGAAAAGAAGCTTTCGGAAGCGGTGTATAACAGTCTTAAAAAAGCGCACGAGCTTGGATTGTGTTCAATATCCATGCCGGCTATAAGCAGTGGTATATTTGGGTTTCCAAAGGAAAGATGTGCCGAGATCTTTTTCGAGACGATCGCACGCTTTCTGAAGGAACACAAAGAAACGAGCCTGAAGGAAATAAGGCTCTGTAACATCGACAGCGAAACCTGTGAGATTTTCCTGGAAAAATCCGAGATTCTTCAGAAAGAGGAGGTATAGCATTTGAAATACATGAGCTCTGAAGAGATCAGAGAGAGCTTTTTGAGATTCTTCGAATCGAAAGGCCACAAGATACTCCCGAGCGCTTCTCTTATACCCAGTGATCCCCAGCTGCTTTTTACGGTGGCCGGTATGGTGCCGTTCAAACCCATATTCTGGGGACTTGTGGAACCCACGTATCCACGTGTCGCCACATGTCAAAAGTGCCTCAGAACAGTGGATATTGAAAACGTTGGAAAAACTCCAAGGCATAACACATTCTTCGAAATGCTTGGCAATTTCTCTTTCGGTGACTACTTTAAAGAAGAAGCCATACTCTGGGCATGGGAGTACGTGACGGAGGTTTTGAAAATACCTCCTGAAAAGTTATGGGTTTCCGTATACGAAGAAGACGAAGAATCCTACCGGATATGGAAGGAGAAGGTAGGTATACCTTCTCACAAGATCGTAAGAATGGGCAAGGAAGACAATTTCTGGGGGCCAGCTGGTCCCACCGGTCCGTGCGGACCGGATTCTGAGATCTTCTTCGATCTTGGCGAAGGTGAAAATTGTCCTGATCCGGAAAACTGCACACCTGCCTGTGACTGCGGGCGGTTTCTGGAAATCTGGAACCTCGTCTTCACAGAACTTTACCTCGACGAACATGGTGAGTACCATCCTTTGCCCAAAAAGAACATCGACACGGGTGCCGGACTGGAGCGGATGACGTGGGTCATGCAGGGTGTTAAAAGTGCATTTGAAACCGATCTCTTCAGACCCATAATAACCCGCATAGAAGAGCTAACGGGCGCTGGCTACGGCCAATCGCCCAGGTCCGACGTTTCTATTCGTGTTCTTGCGGATCACACGCGCGCCATGACCTTTGCCATAGCCGACGGCGTGTATCCATCCAACGAGGGTCGGGGCTACGTGCTGAGAAGGATCATCAGGCGGGCTGTGAGACACGGCTATCTACTTGGCCTGAGAAATAGCTTTCTCCACAACATGATCGATGCGGTTGTCGAGAAAATGTCGCCGGTGTATCCCGAGCTGAAGGAAAAAAGGAATCTTATCATTCAGGTTGTTCAATCTGAGGAGGAAAGGTTCTTTGCCACCATAGAACGGGGCATGGAGTATCTTCAAAAGGCGCTGGAGAAAGGACGTGTTGATGCTGAAACAGCTTTCATGCTTTATGATACTTACGGGTTCCCGCTTGATCTCACCGTTGAAATCGCCCAGGAAGCCGGGATAGAAGTGGACACTGATGGTTTCGAGGAGTTCATGAACAGGCAGCGCGAGCGTGCGAGGGCCGCAAGAGGGGAAAAGGAATACGCTCAGGTTAGAAAGATATACACCGAGTTAGGTGATCGTATAGAAACGGAATTTGTGGGCTACGAGTCTCTCGAAGCCGAATCTGAGATCCTTCACATAATAAGGAACGAAGAAGACGTTGATAACGCTTCCACCGGTGAAGAAGTAGAACTTGTGTTTTCAAAAACCCCCTTTTATGCTGAAAAAGGTGGACAGGTATCGGACACTGGCATGATTCTCACGGACACGGGCAAAGCAACAGTTCTGATGGTGGAAAACCCTTACAAAGGATTGATTGTCCACAGAGTGAAGGTGGAAGAGGGTCAATTGTATAAAGGACAGAAAGCTCAACTGCTTGTTGATAAAGAAAAGCGCCTTGCAACTGCGCGCAATCACACTGCCACGCATCTTCTTCATGCCGCACTGAAAAAGGTGCTGGGCGAGCACGTGAAACAGGCTGGTTCACTAGTTGCGCCGGACAGATTGAGATTTGATTTCACGCATTACACCGCTTTGAACAAAGAGGGGATATTGAGAGTCGAAAGATTGGTAAACGAGGCGATATTGAAAGATCTTCCTGTTGAAATAGAATGGAAGAGTCTGGACGACGCACTCGCCGAAAACGTGGTAGCTCTTTTCGAAGAGAAATATGGTGACCGTGTGCGTGTGGTGAAAGTTAAGGGTGTAAGCGCTGAGCTCTGCGGTGGAACGCATGTGAACCGCACCGGAGAGATAGGGTTATTCAAGATCACTTCAGAGTCCGCCGTATCTGCAGGAGTGAGGCGTATAGAAGCGATTACGGGTTTTGGAAGTTTGGAATATCTCGAAAAACTCGAAAGCGAGCTGAAAAACTCTGCACAACTTCTTGAGTGCGGCATGTGGGAGTTAAGGGAAAGACTTTCAAAACTGCTGGAAGAAAAGAAACAGCTGGAAAAACAGCTCAGGCGCCTTGAATCTTCTTCTCTAAGTGATCTTTTAAGAAAGGCAGTAGAAGAAGCCGAAGAGGTAAATGGTGTGAAGATTGCTTACGCTGTTTTCGACGATATGCCTCAGGACGTTCATAGGAACGCCGTGGATACTCTTTCGAGTATGTTGAGAAAAGGTATAGGTATTGTATTCAACAGGGTAGACGGTAAGGTGAGTTTTGTGATGAAACTCAGCGGTGATCTGAAAGGCACTTTGAACGCTGGTCAACTCGCCAAGGCGATGGCCCGGGTGCTTGGCGGTGGAGGAGGAGGTCGCGCGGACTTCGCTCAGGCTGGCGGGAAATTTCCAGAAAAGATCCCCGAGGCGGTGAAGCTCTTAAAAGAGTTGATTCAGAGGGGATGAAACTTTGAAGGGTAGCCTCTTATTTTTGATCCTGGTGGGGCTGTTCTTTATCAATTCCTGTTCTGGTCCTTCCAGACCGCAGGCGAAGGTGGATATTCCCCCGATAGAATCGCACGACCAGCAGGGTGGGGAGGAATTCGAGGTCACCGCTAAAGGTTACGGCCTAACGCGTGAAGAAGCCTTAAGGGATGCATTACTCAAGGCAATACAGGAGGCAGTGGGTTTCACCCTTACCGGTAGAACGGTGGTTTCCAATTATCTTTTACTTGATAAAACGAGTTTTTCCAGAGTAAAAGGTTATGTCAGAAGATATGAACTCTTGGGAGAATCAATTGTTCAGGCTGGAATATACGAGGTTGAAGTAAAGGCGTGGGTAAGTCAGAGTATAGAAGAGGACATCTCTGAGCTGGTGCGTATGCTCAACAAACCAAGGATTGGGATCGTGATCTTTGATGTAAATGGCATACCAAACGACCTTGCTGTAAACACCGTTTCGAAGACATTCACTGACAGAGGGTTTTATGTAGTTGCTCCAAAATTTCCGGATAAATGGGTATCCCCTTCCCTGGATTTTCTCACCCCTGATAGGGTATTATCGCTGGGTGAGAAACTGGATGTGGATATGCTTGTTTACGGCATACTCAAAACGAGCGATCTTGGAGATGTTCTTGGTTACGGTCTTAAATCCTCAAGAAGCGTCCTTACTTTGCAGGCGTACTGGATCGGATCACAGCAGATGCTGACGAGCCTTTCCGGAGAGGTCGGAGCTTCCGATGTATCCCAGACAGCGGCGAGGGAAAAGTCCATACAACAGGTTGCAGAAAAAATCGCCACGGAATTCGTGGATGAGATCATTGGTAAATGGATTGAAATGAGCGGAAATGGTATCACCGTGAGATTCGAGTTGACGGGGCTGGATTACCAAGAATACCAGGAATTGAAGGACCGCCTATCTTACATCCAGTTTGTTGCAGGCGTATATCCAAGAACCTACGAAGCGAATTCCAGGCGAGCTGTACTTGATGTGGAACTTATGGGAAACCCTGAGTGGGTGATCAAGAATCTCGAGGTTAGCATGGGAATAGAATTTAATGTGAAAGAGATTACCCTTACCAAAGTGGTGGCTGAAGTGGAAAGGGGATGGTAAAATGAAAAAAAGGCTTTTTATTATTTTTCTCACGTTAATGTTATTCCTGTTAACCAGTTGCGGAGGACGTGAACAACAAAGTACAGGTGTGAGTGTTTCCAAGGAGACGGGACATTACTGGGATTTCGTGGGATATGCTCCTATAATTTATAAACCAGGGGATAACTACACTTTAGCTGTTTTAAAAGCCAAGGATGTAGCTATCAACGAAGCTTACACGCTTGCCGTCAAAACACTCATGGGTTTTACCATCGCCGGTGGTACAAAAGTGGAAGATTACATGCTGCAGAAGAAGATTTCCATTGAAACTTTCTCTCATTTTGTAAGAGGTTTTCAGGTTGTAGAATGGCGTGAGGACAGGGAAAGACTCATGGTTGTGGCGGTGGTCAGAGTGTATAAAAGAGACCTGGACAAGTTCCTTGGAGTCTCCGTGGTGACTCCTCCTGGTATTTTCGAAGCCCTTGAAGGGGAGTGATGTAAATGAGTAGGAAGATTTCTAAGTTGCTTATTACAATGGCTTCACTGGTGCTTCTTGTTCTGGCGGGGTGCGTTTCCATACCTCAAGTAGAACTCATCTCGCCAAATCCGGCTGGGGGAACTGTGCCAATTGATACTGTCTTATCCTGGTCGCTTTCCAAAGCCTTCGCCGCTGGAGAGATCCGTGTTTATCTGAGCAAATGGAGAACTGATGTTGAAAACAAGATCGTGACCCCGGTGATTCTGGAGGTTTCGCGCGATTCAATACGTGTGGGAACGGATATACCACCGCTCGAATGGAACAGCACCTATTACTGGATGGTTGAAGCGGTCGAGAAGGATTTGAAAGGAGCGGTTTTAAAAGAAGTGAAAAGTAGTATCGGACAATTCACAACACAACCTGAACCTCAGATAATCCTCTCCAATCCACATACTGGAGACACGGTTGGTGGTACCGTTGAAGTTCGATGGAGTGTAGACGGTACGCTGCCAGAAAGTGCCACCAAAACCTTTGAAATACTTGTGGGAAAATCCGAAGACTCTCTTGAAACCTTGCAAATTGTCGAATACACTTCAGACATAAGTCGTCAAGAAGAAGTGGATCTTTCCGAATACGATGGGGAGAATATATACATGGCTGTCAGACTCAAAGAATTTTTCCCCAATGGGGACATTCTCACTCAAATATCCGAAGTTGTAAACGTTGACGTGGATACTTTTGGAGATGTGGGGCTTGTACCGCTTTATCCGGAAGACGGCGGAATGGCTTCGGAAGTTGATCCTGAGCTGACCTGGAGGATAAACCGAAAACCGGCAAACTACACTGTTCGTGTCTATGTGGATGAAGATCTCAGTGATCTTGGGCCAGAAGCTGCCTGGATTCTTGAAAGCGACGGCGAGTCCGCCAAGCTCGGCGATAACGAAGCTCCGCTCAGATGGAATGTGTTTTATTACTGGAAGGTGGCCCTCGATCGCCTCGATGAAAGAGGAAACGTTGTTAAAACCTATTTTGGAGGGCCCTGGTCGTTCTACACTCCCCCAGAACCCTTTGTGGACTTGGTAAGCCCTGTGGGGATAAGTGTAGATGCCACAGAGATCGAATTCCAGTGGCATCTGAGCAGAGACATAGGTGATGGCTGGCACGAACTTTATCTTGGAGAAAACACGACTGCCATGAGTAGAATGAAGCTCATCGACAATGTTGCGGGTCAGTTGAGCTACTCAACAACAATAGATCTTTCCAGCTATGCTGGTAAAACCCTATACTGGAAGGTTGTCACCACCGACCGTATCAACGACGCATACTCATACAAATACGAGAGTACCGTGGCATCGTTCACGGTAAGGCCTTAAACAGCTTTAAAGGTAATATACTAACAGAAAAAAATCATGTAGTTTTTGTTAGCTTTTCTGTACATCCAGGATTCCTTTCTGTGTTTTTCGAGATTTTCACACAGGCAGTGGCAAGTGTCGGTTCGGGCTTTTGAATATATTATGATGAATATTTTGTACAGGATATTGCTGAGACAGAGATCTCGCTATAAAATTCATACATGAAGAAGGGGACAAAAGTCCCCTTCTTTTTATCGCTGAGTGGTTCGAAAAATAGTCGGAAAGCTAAAAAGGTTTTTACGGGCTTCAGGTTTCGTTGTGGTGCTCCACTTTTCTCTTCGCTCGCATTAACAAAGAAGAAAGGAAATATCACACATCTCGGTTTC
>DPRG01000143.1 GCA_003538775.1 Thermotogae bacterium | reverse complement strand
GAAGCGATCGTTTGTGAGTGTTTTCGAGGAGAAAAGCGGAGCGCAACTGTAAAAGCTCTATGCTGGAGCATTTTCTTCCATACTGAGTACAACTTAGAAACCGAGATGTGTGATGTTATTTCATTTCTCTATCTTCATCACTCGAAAAGCTCAGCAAATGGGAATAGACCGAATGTTCCACCTGTGTGTATGAAAAGCACCCGTGAAGTTCGTGGGGCGCTTTCAACCATACCCCTGAAAGCCTTGGCGGTGTAAACCGGATCTAACGCGAGCGCTCCAACACGGGCCGCTTCTTTGATGATCTTGAGATCTTCGTGAGACGGCACGGCGTAGTCTGGTCCAGAGAATTCGTCCAGTATGGAGAGTTTTTCCAGAACACCGGATATCCCAAACCCTGATTTTCCAAGCTTTTCCAGTATGTTTTTTGCGCGTTCGAAAAAGAACTCTTTTGGTCTTTTTGTCACGTTTATTCCAACTACATGTATATTGTAGCCTTTCATCTTCACTCCAAGCGCTAATCCCAGAGCGGTTCCTCCAGATCCCACAGCACAGTAAATGTGGGTGATTCTATCGAGGTCCATCTGCCCTTCCATTTCGTCGATGAGTCTCGCATATCCCATGATCCCGAGCTCGTTCGTTCCACCTTCCGGAATCGTATAAACTCTCTCTCCACGAGCCTCTCGCTTTTCCTTTTCTCTTTCATAAAGCTCTTCGATATTTTCGTACTCTTCTTCCGTGACCTCTACGACCTCAGCCCCGAGGATTTCGTCTAAAAGACGGTTACCCTGCAGTGTGTCTCCGGCAGTTCTTCGAAGGAAAAGCACGGGATGAAGTCCCAGACGCCTTGAAACATAGGCGGTGGCACGGGCATGGTTTGATTGAACACCACCGCACGTGAAAACTGTTGTAGCCTTCAACGAAAGTGCCTGTCCCATAAGGTATTCGAGCTTTCTGATCTTGTTACCACTTCCCACAAACTCCGTAAGATCGTCCCTTTTTATGTATATCTCCAGGCCGTAATGCTTTGAAAGGCTCTCACTGTATTCAACCGGTGTTGGCAGCTGAGCAAGCTTTACACGCTTCATTCTCTAACCCCCCACGAGTTCGACGAGTTTTTCAGGGATTTTGTGCACTGGCAGAACATAATCCGCGTACCCTTCGTCCACAACCGCCTTTGGCATGCCGTAGACGATGCATGTCTCCTTTGACTCCGCTATCACCTTTCCGCCATAGTGTTTTATCTTGAAAGCTCCCAGAGTGCCGTCTCTTCCCATACCAGTCAGGATAACTCCTATAGACTGACCACCGTAAATCTCCGCCATCTTGTCGAAGGTGTAATCTGCCGCGGGACGAACGTTGTTTATCTTTTCAGATTTGTCAAGATAGATCTTAACAACACTACTTTCCATCTTCAGCCCCATGTGATAATCTCCCGGAGCTACATATACAACCCCAGGTTCCACTTTATCACCATTACCCGCCTCCACAACTGTCAGCTCAGAATCCCTATCAAGTCGCATTGCAAGAGATTTTGTGAATGTGGGAGGCATATGTTGCACAAGAAAAATCGGGGCAGGGAATCCTTTCGGCAGAGCCGGAATAACGTACTGAAGAGATCTGGGGCCACCTGTCGAAGAAGCGATGGCAACGGCTTTCTTTGTCAATCCCAGGCCCGGTGATTTCAGAGGTTTTCTGATAGAAATCCTTCCGGGCATGGATTTTAGTTTGGTCACATCCACACGGGAGGCGCTTCTGATCTTTTCCAGTAGTTCGTCCGCGACCTTACGGAAATTGCCTGAAACCGATCCACCGGGCTTTGTCACAAAGTCAACCGCGCCTATTTCAAGAGCCTCAGTAGTGATCGCGGCCCCCTCCTCGGTGAGACTGTTTACCATGATAACCGGGGTGGGATTTTCGGCCATTATGCGCTTCAACGCCTCGATTCCGTTCATCTTGGGCATTTCTATGTCGAGGGTTATCACATCGGGTTTCAAAGCTTTGCATCTTTCAACGGCTTCAAGGCCGTTGCTTGCTAAACCCACAACCTCCATATCAGGTTGAGAATTTATGATGTCACGAAGGATGATCTTCATCAGAGCCGAATCATCTGCTATCAGAACGCGTATCTTTCTTCCTGACAACTTCTTTCACCTCTCCAAGAATTCCGAGTATGACCGAAAACGCCACAAACACCAGCGCCACGATGGCACCTGCTTGTGGATGCCAGCCAAAAAAGTGACGTCCCAGAACCACAGCTCCTACGGAAACGGCGAAGATAGAGCTTATCAATACCATTCCAGCCGAAGCGTCCTTCACGTGCCTGACGTGCTCGTTTTTATCCGGATGGATCACGTTCATCATTTCCTCTATGACCGTGTTCAGCGCCTCGCCTAAAAGCACAAAGAAAACAGCGAAGACGAGCCAGAGCACTTCCACCGGTGAAAAATCCACGAAAAAACATAGAACCAACACAGCCGTTCCAAAAGCGAGCTGGATACGAAAATTCTTCTGGTGCGCCACGACGAATCTGATTCCATCGATGGCGAACCTCAAGCTCTGCCAGAAGCTTCGCTTCATTCGAATCCACGGCCGAGAAAGCCGTACCTCTCCTCGCGACGCAGTCTGTAGGTTTTTTCCACAGAATTGTATCCTTCTTCAACTGCTCTCTTGTTTGCTTCGATATGCTGCTCCGGGACATGTTCTTCTATGGCCTTTAAAAGAAATTCCTTTTTCACCACATCAGTGGATTTTGCAAGCACACCCAGGCCAACCATGTTGGCGTATCGAGCGTTTCCGGCCTTTTCGCGTGCGATCTTCGTCATGGGAACGGAAACGATCTTTTTGGTGATGTGGTTCACCATTCTGGGAATGCGTTTCACCTGGTCCGAATCGATCAGAAGCACGCCGTTTTTTGCCAGGCGATTAAGAAAGACACCCAGTACCGATTCGTGCATGCAGTAAAGCACGTCAAAAAGCTCTGTTGCCGGATAGTCAATGGGACGGTTGCAGTAGAGCACGTCCGCGTAGCTCGTGCCGCCTCTCACCTGAGCACCAAAGGACTGAGACTGCACCACCCAGTATCCTTGTTTCATAAGAGCCTCGGCGAGTATAAGCGCTGCGAGGATGTTACCCTGTCCACCAATACCAGCAATACGTACTGACTGCGGTATGGGTATATCCAGCTTCACCTGTCCTCACTCCCTAAAGCGAAACAACGGAAAGTTTCGCCGACAAATTCTATCACTCTTTTCAACCCTTATCTTTTAGCGATTCCTGAAGGACTCTATAGGTTTCCAGATATTCGGGTTTTTCCTCTTTTCTGAACTCACCCACGATAATCTTACCTTCGAGGTCCTTTGCAGACATTGTCTGAGCCTTTTTCAAGAGCAAGCTGTTCTTCTTGAAGTATTCCAGCATCTGCGGGGCATAAGGCATATCGTTGTACCTTCCAAAGTACGTGTGGCAATTGGTAATGACATCAACAACGGAAAACCCCCTGTGCTCGATCGCTGATTTTATATACTGCACTGTGAGTTCGTAGTGGAAAACCGTGCTTCTCGCAACATAGGTTGCACCAGCTGACATGGCGAGGTCCACCACATCGAAGGGTTTTTCGAGGTTCCCGTAAGGTGCGCTCGAGGCTTTGCTTCCCATGGGGGTGGTGGGTGCAACCTGTCCACCTGTCATTCCGTATATGGCGTTGTTGAAAACGATAACCGTGATGTCCAGATTCCTGCGGCAAGCATGTATGAAGTGATTGCCGCCTATCGCCAGCATGTCACCGTCTCCACCCATAACGACCACGTTGAGATCAGGTCGCGCGAGCTTCACTCCTGTGGCAAATGCCAGCGCTCTACCATGCAGGGTATGGAGGGTGTTGAAATCGAGATATCCTGTTACTCTCGAAGAGCATCCGATACCTGAAACTACAGCCACCTGAGATTTTTCAAGGCCCAGCCGATCCACGGCTTCCACAAATGCCTTCATTATGATGCCGTTACCGCAACCCGGACACCACACGGTTGGAATACGATCTATTCTCAGATAATCCAGAAGTTTTTCCCTTTTCAATCTTCTTCCCCCTCCCTGTGATGCTGTTCGATCCTGACCCCCGCCATTTCAAAGAGAAAATCGCTCAGAGGATCCGGGTATCCTTCGCTGTACACCACTCTCACTATCCCTGCGTTTATGATCAATCGGGCGCAGACAGAACAAGGTTTGTGTGTAACGTACATTGTTCCACCTTCTGTAGCGATACCAAACTTAGCCGCCTGGGTTATCGCGTTTTGCTCGGCGTGAAGCGCGTAGCAAACCTCTTGACGCTCGCCGCTTTTGATCTGAAGATCGTCCCTTATGCAGCCGATTTCGTCACAGTGTGGGAAACCCGAGGGAGGTTGATTGTATCCCGTTGCGATTATTCTGTTTGACTTTACTATGAGCGCTCCTACTTTCCTGTGAAAACACGTGGAACGACCCCTCACAAGGTAGGCTATTCTCATGAAGTAGTCGTCCCAGCTCTCTCTTTGATCAGGTTTTTTCTCCCAGCGAAGGTTGGAAAGGTACTCACTGAGTTTATCCATATCCTTAACGATTTTAACATCTTTCTGCTATTACGGGCACCACGTTTAATCCCTGGTAAATCTTCGGCTGAAAAGTGAGAGGATCAGTCTTACTTCACCCACTCCAATACCGAGTTTTCGGGCTATCGCTATCTCGTCAAATCCCTGTGAGTTGAGCAACAGGATGCGCTGCTCTATACCCATCTCCTCTTCGGTTTTCTTCTGCGAATCCACGGACGTTAACGCTACATCCTCGACAGCGGTGCTGTCAGGGGAAAACTCACGTGGAGTCTTCTCTTCCATAACCTGCAAATCGTTTCTATCGGCTTTAACTTTCTCCAAAGCTTCTTCAAGTCGCATAAAATCCTGCTCAGCTTCTGAAACCAGCACGTTTAAAGCTGAAAGAATGTTGTTGGCTTGCTGTATGAGAGATTTCAGTTGCTCAATCTTCGTTTCAAGGGTTTTTATTTTCGTATCCGCAAGCTGTTTGAATCGACCCATGAGTTCGAGAACACGCTCTTCGATAGCGATTATCTCATCTCCGCGAATGCGCTGCAGCCAGAGCCTTCTCAAACCGAGCACAACGAATACCAGCACAATCCCTTCCACGACTACAATTGCCGCCAGCAGCCACAGCATCTTCATGTCACCGCCTTCATCAATTTCAGGACACTTCTTGAGAATTTCAAAAGTTCCATCTTCCAAACCCTGTCGGCAAGTTCGTCGTAGGGCGTGGAATCACGATTTACTATGATCAAGAGAGCTCCCGAAGATTTTGCGGTCAGTGGAAAGGATGCAGCGGGATAGACCACGAGAGAAGTGCCCATCGCTATGAAAAGATCAGCCTTTTCTGCGAATTCCATCGCTTTATCTAAGGCCTCTTCGGGAAGGGTTTCGTTGAAAAAGACTATATCGGGTTTTATGAGCCCTCCGCATTCCATACATAGAGGGAGAGGGCTGTTTTGCAGTCTTTTAAGGACATAGCTAACATCGTAGCGGGCACCACACTCGGTGCAGACAGCGTTCGAAAGATTCCCGTGAAGTTCCACAACCGTTTCGGAACCGGCTTTTTGATGGAGCCCGTCTATATTCTGGGTGATAACAGCCTTCAAAAGTCCATACTCTTCGAGTTTCGCCAGCATTATATGTGTGAGGTTCGGCTGTGCGTTGAGCATGGGATATAGATGATTTTTTGCAAGACGGTAAAACTCTTCGGGAGAGTTGAAGAAGAAGTCCAGATCGAATATGTAAGAGGGTACCTTTGAGTACAGACCGTCAGGACTACGAAAATCCGGTATACCGCTGTCGGTACTCACTCCGGCACCGGTGAGCACCACTGCTTCTCTGGATGTTTGGAGCAGCTCCAGAAATTCCCTTGCTTCATTCTCAAAATCAATCGGGTTTTCTGAATCGAACGGTTGGGAAGGGGATCGTTCCCACATTTTGCCAGACAAACCCTCCATCGAGTTCCTCAGTGGGTGTGGGTGAAACGCTCAAAACCACCGCATCTTCAGGAACCTCTATGATCAGCTTCGAGTCCCCCGTCAGCTGTAGTTTGTTGGGACCAAGGTTGGTGTCGACGATTCCATCAGCAGTCAGCGTTGCGAAGCCCGTTATCACCGAACTTTCCACTATCTGAAGAAGACCATCAACCACAGTGGCACTCGAATTGAACGAGACCACCTTCATGGTTCTGTCCAGATCTTGAGAAAGTCTGTCGATAGCCTGCTGATAGTATTCCACCTTCTTCTGCGGATCTTCGTTGTTTATGCTGTCCTTTGCCTTCAACAGTTCATCGTACTTTTCAAACGCCAGACGCGCCGTTGTGTTCGTGCGAACCGTTCCTTCATAATCATAGCTGTACGTGGCTCTGTAATAAACCTGACTGTAGTTTGTTCTGTTTCTAAAAGCGAAGAAGATGTTGACCACCATGAACACCGCCATGATCACTACCGTTATCAAAAGCACTTTGTTCCAGTTCAAGATTTATCCAACCTCCTGACCGTTCTATATTCTCTGAAAAGATACTCCTGTGCATACCCCGCAAAAGGTTCGAAAAGCTCCATGCCTTTCTCCATCAACCTCTTTGTAGAACCTTCCACACCGAACAGGTCTTTTAAAGCCTTTCTGATCCACACATCCACAGGAAAGCTGTTTAATTCCCCGTACCCAAAGAGTGTAACACAACTTGCCACCTTGTATCCAATTCCATCTATCCGGGTGAGTTCCTCGAGTTTTTCCGAAAGAGACAGATCTCTTAACCGGGCGAAAAAGGAGTCCCGCATTTTTCGAGCAAAATGGTACAGCCATTTTGCTCTAAACCCAAGGCCGAGGGAAAGCCATTTTTCCATGGTCAGGCGCTTGAGCTGATCGAGCGTGGGGAAAAGATAGAACTCTTTCCCAAGGAATTCTATACGATTTTCCGGGAAAAACCGCGCCAGGGCTTCGAGTCTTCGCTGAATCAAAGGAATGCTCGTCTGCACCGAAAAAAGGTAGGAAACGGTCATCTCATAAGGGTCCTGGCGGAGTATCCTCAAACCCCAGGAGTGGTTAAAAGCCTTTTCGAAAGGCCCACGCACCTGTTTGGGAAAACTCTCTGCTCTCTCAAGTAACGTCTCTTTTATCGCTTTCAGATCATCTCTCAAGCCAAAATACTCAACTATTTCGCCTATCGACCAAGGCCTGTTTGTAAAAATTTCCAGCGTTCCGTTACGCTGTCTTGCAAAAACCACCCTGTTCCGGATGACACCGTGCCAGCCTTCATCGCTTTTGTACCATCGGAAGGTTTGACCGCAGTCGAGCGTTTTATCCAGATCAAAATCCTTGACCTTTATAGAATAAGTGTGAACTTCACCACTCATTTGAAGAACCTCGATATCAGCGAAAGCACAACAGTGAGCAAAACACTTATGATTATCGACGTCATTAGAGGGAAGTAGAATACGAAGTTTTTGCGTTTTATCACTATATCGCCGGGGAGCCTGCCGATAAAGGGGATTCTGTCAGCAAACAGAAGCACAAGACCTATGACTGTAACGATCACTCCGATGATAAGAAGCAGTCTTCCAAGTTCCTGCATCAAAGTTTCACCCTCCAGAGCTCTCTGCTGCTCGTTGACACCCCATCAACTACGCTCAGAAGTTCCCTGAGTTCGTTCTGGGAGCTGACAAGTCCTGCCGCAACGACACGTATACCCGCGCTTTTGAACCTGCTCCCTATCTTCAATGCCGCGCACCCGGGAAGAATCTCCACCATGTCCACATCGTTGCTTATAACCTGCTCGAAAGCCTTTTCGACCGCTCTCGAATCGAGCGCGAATACCCTGAGCACAAAGGGTAACCCCAGTTTCCGACAGGCGTGAAAGTTCTTGATTTTAACGCTGATCAGGCCATCCACTCCCAGACCTTTCAGAAACGCGACCGCCGCCTCTCCGTCCGAAAGACCGTCAACAAAATCCATGTCAACATATACCGTCTTCCCCGCGCGCTGGTAAGCGTT
>DPRG01000035.1:5745-6087 GCA_003538775.1 Thermotogae bacterium | reverse complement strand
TTCCCTTTCTGAAAATATCGACAAAGCTGTCCGAACACTCCAATCCTACAAGCAGAAATACCTCACCGCTTACAAGCACTGGTACGACAAGGCTATATACATCCTGCCCGGCACTTGGAACCGTTTCCGTGACTGGGAGGGCATATACGACGAATATCTGAGCTATCTCATCTCTCTCGAGGTCATGAACTCCCAAACCTACTCCAAGATCAAGGAGGTCGTTTCGAGAGAGATCTGGGTTTCCAAATACATGGCTCAAAAGACCGGCTGGGGTATCCCGGACAGGACCTTCGAGCGGATGAAGGCCTTGGCCCAGACCTTTATAAACAACAAGATGTACCA
>DPRG01000035.1:0-5481 GCA_003538775.1 Thermotogae bacterium | reverse complement strand
GCTTTTGGAGCAGGGCAGGGTACGGGCTGATGTAAAAGACCGCGTCCAGCAATTCACGAAGCGTTTCGAAGACTTCGAAAACACGAGGGCCCAGTTCATACTCCAGCTCAGACAGGTGTTTCAAAACGTCATAAAACTCAACGATGAAAGCGCCCGCAAGCTTTACGAAGACGACTGGAAGAAAAACATCCTCACTGGTGAAGAGGCTTCCCTCACCATGGAACAGATCTTGGAGGAAGTTAACAAGATCGCGGGGCTGTAGTTTGCCGATGTATAAGTTGAAAACAGTCGAAACGGGGGTGATGATCACGGTTATAAAGATTACCAAGGAAGAAATAAAGAAGTTTGAGATGCTCGATATAATATCCCAATACGTACTTGTTAAAGAAAAGTTAAGATACTTTGAGCAGAAATACGAGAGTGATTTTGAAACCTTTGAAAGAAGAATCGCGAAGGAAAAAGAAGAAGACTTCCAAAAATGGGATGACTATATCGAATGGAAGGCCTACGTCGAAAAATTGAGAGCCTTAGAGGCCAAACTCAGAGAAGTTGAAAATGCTGAAGACGTTGAAATTAGTTGAGCAAAGTGAGTTTGTTGTCCGTCATGAGATCTTGGACTTCAAACGTGGAGAAAGCTTTTACTATATAAAGCTTAAATTGTTGCTCAAAGATGGCAGCGAGTTGTATATTAGAGAATACGTCTCTAAAAAAGAATATCTCTATTCGTATCATTGGCAGGACAAAGATGGAACGTTAAGAGCTCGATGGGACAATGCACCTCATCACAAAGGGCTGAAAAGCTTCCCTCATCATAAACACAAACCTAATATAGTAGAAGAAAGCCAGGAAATAGGCTTAGAGGAAGTTTTAAAGGTGATTGAGAAAGAAATGAAACAATAGAGGCTTCCTTCACCATGGAACAGATCCTGGAGGAAGTTAACAAGATCGCGGGGCTGTGATCAATTCGATGAGGTGATGAATCCTGCGAAAACTACCTGTGGGCATACAATCGTTTGAAGAGATAAGAAGTGAGTACATATACGTTGACAAAACCAAATACGTGTACGAGCTCATAAACTCGGGAAAGGTCTTCTTTTTTTCGCGACCGAGACGGTTTGGAAAATCGTTGCTTGTGAACACCTTGAAGTGTCTCTTCGAAGGGAGAAAAGAACTTTTCGAGGGGCTGTGGATCTACGACAAATGGGATTGGGACGAAAAGTATCCTGTGGTGAAACTGGATATGAGCACCTTCACCAACAGCACCGTTTCCTCTTTCGAAACGGATCTGAAAGACAGTATATTCAAGCTCTATGAAAACTTCGGTGTGCCAGTTGGCAACCCCAAAGTGAGCCCAAAGAAGCTGATTCAAAATCTCATAGAAAGCTTGAAAGAAAAGGTAGTGGTCCTCGTAGATGAATACGACAAACCGATACTGGACAACGTCGAAAATAGAGAACGTGCAGCGAAGATGAGAGATTATCTGCGCGGCTTTTACGAAATCTTCAAAAGCCTGGATGAACACATAAAGTTTCTCTTCATCACAGGTGTGACCAAATTCTCGCGAGTGAGCCTCTTTTCAGGACTAAACAACTTGGAAGACGTGTCACTCTACCCTCGATTCGCCGCGCTTGTGGGATACACTGAAAACGAGATAATCGAGTATTTCAAAGATTATCTCGAAGGTGTTGATATAGAGCAGATGAGATATTGGTACAATGGTTACAACTTTCTGGGAAGTGAAAGCGTTTACAACCCTTACGATGTGCTCTTGTTTTTGAAAAGCAGGAAATTTGACAATTATTGGTTTGAAACTGGTACACCGAGTTTTCTGGTGAAAGTACTTGAGGAAAGGCAAGAAGAGCCAAACCTCGCAAGGTTGGAGAACGCAACAATAACAAGCAGCATGCTGGATGCTTTTGATGTTCACGTTTTGAGAATTGAACCTCTGCTCTTCCAAACCGGCTACCTAACTATAGAAGAAGAAATATCTGATTTTGAAGGAACGCGCTACAAGCTCAGGGTACCGAACTACGAGGTGAGAAAGAGTTTGAACAAAGAACTTCTCTTTAGCTATTTAAAAGCTATAACCCCATTTGAGGAGGAAGAACTCAGCAATCTCACAAAGAAAGCGATGATAGAAGGGAACGTGGAAAAGTTCATCGAAAGCTTAAGGGCACTTTTTGGAGGATTACCGTACCAAACCCATCCGCTTGTAAAGTACGAAGGTTATTACCAGTCAGTGCTTTATGCATATATGAACGGTGCGGGGTTCGAGGTCATTGCAGAAGACTACACCAGCAGAGGCAGGGTGGATCTAACAGTTAAGCTCCCGAAGATAGCAAAGGTCAAAGGGCCGGTGTACGTGATAGAGCTGAAAGTTGTGGAAAGCGAACCGGAAGGGAAGGCTCTGAAGCAGATCAAAGAGAAAAGATACCACGAAAAATACGCGGGAGAAGATGTATACCTCATAGGCGTAGAAGTGAGCAAATCGTTGCGTGGAGTAGTCTACGCAGAGTGGGAAAAAGTGAGCAGTACTCCACCGTGATATACTGCGACTGGAGGTGGAGGAATGTCCAAAACGACCCTTAGCGAGCGGGTGGATCAGCTGGAGCAGGCTATCATGAGGCTCCTTTACGTCCAGCAAAAGACCGAAATGGAGATTCAAGCGTTGAAAGAAGAGATGCGCGAGTTCAAAGAAGATACAAAGCGATATCGCGAAAACCTTGACAAAACTGTATCCGAGCTCAGAAAACAGTGGGGACATTTGTTGAACAAACTCGGCATGATCGTTGAAGACTTCTTCTTGCCTTCAATAGACCTGGCGATAGAGAAGGCGTTCGGTGTAACGGTAGATGACGTTTCTCCAAGGCGCTATGTGAGGAAGAACGGGCACAGCCTTGAGCCGGATATACTCGTGTTGAGTCACAAAGAAAAGAAGGCCTTCGTGGTGGAAGTCAGAGCCAATCCCGACAGGGAGGACTACATAGACAAGTTTGAGAAAAAGCTCGAAGAGCTTATACAATTTTTACCGCAGTTGGAAGGCTACAAGGTATATCCTATCTATGCGGCCATATCGATGAAACAGGAGACCGTTGACAAGCTCACAAGAAGGGGCATCTAGCGATGGTGGTGAAAGGAGATATCCTTGAGATCGTCAACCTCGAGAAGATGAAACGAAAATGAGCGTGTCGGATATGAAACCCACTCTTTGGATAAAGATTGTAAGAGAAAGATACAGAGAAAGGGAACGAAAAAGACAAGAAACCCTTAAAAGAGTGAGAAGGTTGCTTAAGAACTTTTTCAAAGATAAGGATGTAGGAAGTGTCTATCTGTTTGGATCTATAACGATAGAAGGCAGATTCTACGATCACTCAGATGTTGATGTCGCTGTCGATCATCTGCCGCGCGATATGGACAGATGGGAGTTAGAAAGCGTGTTGGAAGAACTGTTGCAGCGAGAGATCGATCTGATCATTTTGGAAAAGTGCCGCTTCGCTCAAAAGATCAAAGAAAAGGGGCTGAAGATCTTGTGAGGCCAGATGTTTCTGTACTCTTGACACTTGTCGGGTACATCAAGCAGCAGATCAAGATAATCAAGGATTTATTCGAAAAGTTGTTTCTTTCTTCTAACGAGCTTTCTTCTGAAAAAGACGCCTATTATGTGGCGCTTCTCCTTCACAACTTTTACAACGCTTTCGAAGACCTCTTCCAGGAAGTGGCATGCACTTTTGAAAATAGTGTGGAAGATTCGTCTAAGTGCCATCGAGAACTTCTAAAAAAGATGACAATTGAAGTGCCTTCAATAAGACCGGCGCTTCTTTCCACGCAGTCTTTCAGAGCATTGGACAGATTGAGGAGGTTTCGTCACTTCATTCGCCACGCTTACAATTACGAACTTGACACCGATGAATTATCTCTTATAGTCAAGACTTTGAAAGATTCCATGCCCGCTATTTTGAAAGATATCCAAAGCTTTCAAATGTGGATCGAAAAAATCATAAAAGAGCTTAATCCATTTTCAAAGGTGTAGGAATGATCAAAGATCGAAAACTCTTAGAAGCATTCGAAAGAAAGTTCCAGGCGGAAGATCGCATCGATCTGGAGACGAAATACAAAATCCTTGACGCGCTTTATCGGGAGGCCGTACATCTCGGTGTGTTTCCTTTAAAAGATCCTTTAGAAGGGATAGAGGTTGACATTCGAGTTGCGAAGGTGATAAACGCTGTTCGAGAGTCTGCTGAGAAAGATCGCTGAGAAGCTACAAGAAAGTGATATTCCTTACATGGTTATAGGTGGACAGGCCGTGCTTTTGTATGGCGAACCAAGGCTTACAAGGGACATCGATATCACCTTAGGACTTGATGCTGATGGGGTGGAGAATATCCTGTCGATTTTACCCGATTTATCTCTGGTTCCTCTGGTAAAAAATCCAAAGGAGTTTGTTGAAAAAACCATGGTATTGCCAACAATCGACGAAGAGTCAGGTATAAGGGTGGATTTCATTTTTTCCTTTTCTCCATACGAAAGGCAGGCTTTAAAACGGGTGCGCTCGGTAGACTTTGAAGGGACGAGAGTGGCTTTCGCGTCGCTTGAAGATGTAATCATCCACAAGATCATCGCGGGCAGGCCGCGGGATATCGATGATGCAAAGAGCATCCTTTTGAAAAATCAGGATTATGATAGAGAATACATAAAACACTGGCTTGAAGATTTTGGGAAGTTGTTGGACGCAGACTTTCTAAAACTTTTCGAAACCTTAGAGAAAGACTTAGGTCGAACCTAATTCTTGCTGATTAAGAGACTCGAGTTTTTAAATAGAGGGGGATTTTAAGTGTGACGTGGAGCTTTGATTTTCATTCGCGGGTGATTCGTGGAGACGTACTTTTAGGGGGTTGAAAAAGTTTGAAGAAACGCCTTGTGATTCTCGGGGCTGGAGGACATGCGAAGGTAATAATATCCATAGTCAAGCAGTTGAAAGATTTTGAAATAGTTGGCACTTGCGATGATGACCCCACGAAGCTGGGATTAGAAGTTCTTGGAGTGCCAGTAAAATGGAGAACAACAGATCTTCCTGAGATCCGCCAGATAGCTGATAGCGCCTTTGTGGGAATCGGGAGTGTGGGTGATCCTTCATTAAGAATCCGAATTTTCGAAGAGATAAAAAAACTTGGCTTTACTGTCCCGATCTTAGTATCCCCTCAGGCCGTTGTATCGGACGATGTTACTATCGACGAAGGAACGGTCATCATGCCGGGAGCGATTGTGAACCCAGGTACCCATATAGGTAAGAATTGTATAATAAATACTGGAAGCGTAATAGACCACGACTGCGTAATCGAAGATCATGTACATATAGCTCCCGGAGCGACTCTAAGTGGAGGAGTTTACGTAAGCAGAGGCGTGCATGTAGGAACAGGAGCTAATATTATTCAAGGAGTTCGGATAGGAGAGTTTTCGATTGTAGGTGCGGGAGCGGTTGTT
>DPRG01000047.1 GCA_003538775.1 Thermotogae bacterium | reverse complement strand
TTGGAAAGAAGAGGGAAAACTTACGGTCGGCGATCGTTTGTACGAGTGCTTGCTTCGGCGCTCCACAAGACTGTAAAAGCTCTATGCTGGAACTGGAGAAGATAAAGAGGCAATATTTCGCCACATCCGTGTGGCTCGGTAATTGTTTGCGTAAGCGCTCGCTCGGCGCCTCGCAAGACTTAGAAACCGAGATGTGTGATGAGAAGAAAGGCAAGAGATTCCATGGCCTTTAATCAGATCGTTTCATTAAGGTGCTGAAACAGGAGGTTGAATTTCTGCGTGGATTGTTTTGCGGATGCGAGAGGATACAAGCGGGTGCGAGATATAAGATTGGATGAATTTTTGCATCCATCGTTCGAAAGATCGAACATGCTCCTGCTCCTTGATTTTTCGAACATACTCACACTCTGTTGACATTTTTCGAAGAGGTTATGCAAAGAGTTAAATAACCAACTGTTTCGACAACTGTGTGTTTTGTTATTTTTAGTGAAAAATTTTTCGCGAATTCTAAAAAATAAAAGGCGGGGTATACCCCGCCTTTTTTAGATTTTGGGACGATTCAACGCAGTACGGGACGTCTGGGTTTTTCTTTAACAAACTTACACACGCCTGTGGGACATTCTTTTTTCAGATGGGCTTCCATTTCATCGGCGAAGTTTTGAAGGAGTGATTTCATGGGCACCGGTACGGATTGTCCCAGACCACACAGAGACGCCTGCTGCATCACGTCGGCCAGTGTCCAGAGGTATTCGATATCTTCTTTTTTGGCGAGTCCTTTGCTCAGTCGATCGAAGGTCTGGAGAGCGACTCTCGTGCCTTCTCTACAGGGGGAGCATTTTCCACAGGATTCATGGGCGAAGAAGCCGAGGACGTTTTTGGCTATGTCAACTGCGCAGTGCCTCTCATCGATTACGAGTATCACACCCGATCCGATTGAAACACCATACTTTGTGAATGAATCGTAATCAAGGGGGGTGTCGAGCTTATCGGTTCCTATGAATGTTCCGGCAGTACCGCCGGTTTGCACCATCTTGAGTTTTCTGCCGCCTTCCACGCCGCCTCCGAAGACGTAGATCAGTTCTCTCACGGTGGTTCCCATAGGAACTTCCACAAGTCCTCTGTTTACCACGTTACCAACCAGAGTGAAGACCTTCGTCCCCGGGGAGCTTTCTGTACCCATCGATCGGAACCAGTCCGCACCGTTAAGGATTATGGGAGCTACGTTTGCGAAAGTTTCGACGTTGTTTATCACGGTGGGTTTACCGAAAAGTCCTGATACAGGAGGATACGGTGGTTTCAAACGGGGTCTGCCCGCCTTGCCTTCGATGGATTCCATCAATGCGGTTTCTTCGCCGCAGATATAGGCCCCCGCGCCGAGTCTTACTGATACGTGGAAGGAAAAGTCGGTTCCCATTATGTTGTCTCCCAGCAGGCCGTATTCGTAGGCGTCTTCTATGGCTTTCCTTATGTTTCTTACGGATTCGTAGTACTCTCCTCTTATGTATATGTAGCCCTTGTTCGCCCCCACGGCGTATGCTGCTATGGCCATGCCTTCGAGGACACTGTGAGGATCGCCTTCCATGATCAGGCGGTCTTTGAAGGTACCGGGTTCACCTTCATCGGCGTTGCAGAGAACGTACTTCTGATCGGCGTCCACTTTGAAGGTAAACTCCCATTTCAAGCCGGTTGGAAAGCCTGCTCCACCACGCCCTCTGAGACCGCTTTTTTTCATCTCTTCTATTACATCGACGGGTTTCATCTCGGTGAGGGCTTTAGCGAGGGCAGCGTAGCCGTCGCGGGCGATGTATTCTTTTATATTGGTGGGATCTATGACACCCGCATTTCTCAACACGACCCTTGTTTCCTGGGGCACTTCGATCTTTTCCACAACACCGGCCCGAACCTTTTCAGGTGGTACTTCGAGCTTGAAAACCCTTCTTCCCTTTAAGAGATGTTCCTCCACTATCTCGCGGACATCGGAGGAGCTTTTTACAAGGTAATAGATGCCGTCCGGAAGGACCTCTAAAAGCACACCGTCCAGATACACACCGAAGCTACCTGTCTCGAGAACATCGACGACGCTCGAAAGGTTGTACTCTTCCACGAGATCTATCAGAAGATTTTTGTATTCTCGGGCCCCTTTGAGCACGCTGTTGGAATCCACAGATACGAGAACCACAACCGGCTTCATTCCGCCTCACCCCCTCTTAGTTCTTCTATTATTGCCTTTACGCGCTCGGGAGTGAGGTTCCCATAAGCCATGTCGTTTATCATCATGACAGGTGCTACTCCGCAGAGCCCAAGGCAGCTCGAGAATTCGAGCGTGAAGAGGCCGTCTTCTGTGGTCTGGTTGAAGTCTATTCCGAGCGTTTCTTTTAAGGCTTCCACGACTGCCTTGCCGCCGGTGACATGGCAGGGCGTACTTTCGCACACACGAATGACGTATTTTCCGCGTGGTCTGGTGGAGAACATGGTGTAAAAGGTGAGGACCTCGTAGATCTTCGAGAGAGGGAGATCCATCAATTCCGCGAGTGTTTCGGCGGCTTCTGGTGGGATGAAATTACCGAAGTGATCCTGTATCCTGTGCAGGGTGTTGATGAGTACATCGCCTTCTTCGAGGCTTTCAGACTTGACCTGTTCGTAGATCTCCTTTACGGTTTTTTCAATCTGCGCCACGTCCATGCTCTTCCCCCCTACGGCGAAACTTTGCTTATAGCGTCGAATCTGCACACTTCCATACAGCTACCGCAGCGAGTGCAGATTTCAGGATCGATTTCATGAGGCTTTCGGATTTCACCTGTGATGGCTGCAACGGGACAGACTCTCGCACAGGCTGTACAGCCAACACACTTTTGAGGATCGATGACGTACCTGATCAAAGCTTTACAGCGCTTTGCTGGACAGCGTTTTTCCTCCACATGGGCGATGTATTCGTCCCAGAAGTACCTCATTGTTGATAGCACGGGGTTGGGAGCCGTCTGTCCCAGTCCGCAAAGGGATGCCTCGGATATGAACTGGGCGAGTTCTTTTAGTTTTTCAAGGTCTTCGTGGGTTCCTTCGCCTGATGTGATCTTTTCGAGGAGGTCCAGCATCACCTTTGTGCCTTCACGGCAGGGTGTGCACTTACCGCAGGACTCTTCCACGGTGAAGCCAAGGAAGAATTTTGCCACATCGACCATACAATCGTCTTCGTCCATGACAACCATACCGCCCGATCCCATTATCGTGCCCAGTTCTTTTAGAGACTCGTAGTCTACCCTCACATCGAGATGTTCTGCGGGTATACATCCACCGCTGGGACCGCCTGTCTGGACGGCTTTGAGTTTCTTGCCACTGGGTATGCCTCCACCTATCTCATAGATGAGTTCACGCAGGGTGATACCCATGGGAACTTCCACAAGTCCCGTGTTTCTGATCTTGCCGGCGAGTGCGAAAACCTTCGTGCCTTTGCTCGTCTCTGTTCCGATGCTGGCGAACCACTGCGCGCCTTTCAGAATGATAGGCGGTACGTTGGCGAGGGTTTCCACGTTGTTTATCACAGTGGGTTTTCCCCAGAGCCCTGACTGCACGGGATAAGGTGGTTTCACTCGAGGTTGGCCTCGTTCTCCTTCGATCGAAGCCATGAGCGCCGTTTCTTCGCCGCAGACGAAAGCACCAGCTCCGATTCTTATTTCGATGTCGAAGGAGAAGTCGGTACCCAGGATGTTTTCACCAAGAAAACCATACTCTCGAGCCTGTTCTATGGCTATGTTCAACCTTTCGATGGCGAGGGGATACTCGGCCCTGACATAGATAAAGCCCCTTGAAGCGCCTATCGCATACGCTCCTATTGCCATACCTTCGAGCACACTGTGTGGGTCACCTTCGAGGATTGAGCGATCCATGAATGCCCCGGGGTCTCCTTCATCTGCATTGCAGATGATGAACTTCTGATCGGCTTCGTTCTTTCGGCAGAGCTCCCACTTCAAACCTGTTGGGAACCCCGCGCCTCCACGTCCTCTGAGCCCGCTTGATTTGATCTCGGCGATTACTTCTTCCGGTGTCATTTCCTTCAGGACTTTCATAAGAGCGAAGTAGCCATCTCTGCCTATGTATTCATCTATATCCGTTGGGTCGATCACTCCGAGGTTGCGCGTGGCTATCTTTACCTGCCTTTTGAAGAAAGGAAGTTCTTCCTGGGATTTGGCTTTGATTTCTCCCGCAGGCCCTTTGTAGAGATATTTCTCCACCGGTCGGCCTTTCAATAGATGCTCAACTACGATCTCCTCCGCGGCCTGAGGTGTGAGCTTCTGATAGAAGATGCCCTCAGGGTATATGACCGCGAGAGGTCCGAGATTACACGCTCCCATACAGCCAGTTTCTACAACCTGAACCACCGAGTCGAGCGCGAATTCTCTGAGTTTTTCTTCGAAAACCTGTTTCACTGATTTCTCTCCGGCTGATATGCACGCCCCTCCTGCGCATATCAGGACGGTGCTGGCAACCACAGCCACTGACATCACCCCGTTATACCTGTCCGCGTTTTACTACAAGATCTGAGACGATTTCACCGTTCTTCAGGTGTTTTTCCACAATCCTTCTCGCCTGTTCCGCGGTCACGTGACCGTAGATTATGGGTTCTTCTCCTTGAAGAGCAACTTCTACCGTTGGTTCCACATCGCAAAGCCCCATACATCCTGACTGAACCACGGCGATATCTTCCACTCCGAGTTCGTTCATCGCATCCACAATCGCCTTGAGTGTTTCTTTCGCACCCGCGGCTATTCCACAGGTTCCCATCGCAACAGTGACCTTACCTCTTTTTCCTGCTTCCCTCAGTTTCAGTTCTTTTACGGCGTCTTCTTTTATCTTCATCAGGTCTTCAAGCGTTTTGATCTTTGGCATTCTTTAACCCTCCCTGTACTTTTTTATGAGAGACGGAACATCGTTGGGAGTGAGGCGTCCGTAGAAATCCTTTTCTCCCACAAGCACCACAGGGGCCATACTGCATGCGCCAAGACATCTTACCGGGTGGACTGAGAAAAGCCCATCCTTTGTCGGTTCTTCGGGTTCAACTTCGAGCTCCTCCAGAAACCTTTCGAAGACCTTGTCTCCTCCTTTGACATAGCACGCGGTACCAAGGCAGATCTTGATCTGATACTTGCCTTTCGGTTTCCTCGAGAAGAAGTTGTAGAAGGTTACAACTCCGAAAACTTTACTAACAGGTACATCGAGCTTTTCAGCCACATACTCGAGCACTTCATCTGGAAGATAGCCGAAGATCTCCTGCGCTTTGTGAAGCACGTTGATGAGGATACCGGGTTTTTCTTTCACGCTCTCGATGTAGTCATCAAGGCGCTGGTAAAGGCTGGAGTCCAGATCTGCCGATGTTTTCAAATCAACCCCCCCTTTGTGTAAGGACGTTGTATGTGATGATTTTCACGTTCATTATACCACAAATTTCGAGCGAAAATTCTTTTTAACTGCCGGTATTTTAAAGCTGAAATTATGTGGATCTGGTTATGGTATCATCTTCTGGGTTAAAAGAATTATACCGGGACAGGAGGTGTGTTGCTGGATGAAAAAGAGAAAGAGAGTCATCATCATGGGTGCTGCGGGAAGAGATTTTCACAACTTCAACACCTATTTCCGGAACAATCCAGATTATGAGGTTGTGGCCTTCACCGCAACTCAGATTCCAGACATCGCGGGAAGGAAATATCCCGCGGAACTCGCAGGAGAACTCTATCCAGATGGGATACCCATCGAGGATGAAAAGGATCTTCCCCGCTTGATCAGGGAATACGATGTGGATGAGGTTATACTGGCTTACAGCGACCTTTCTCACCAGTATGTTATGGAGCGGGCGGCAATTGTGCTCGCCTGCGGAGCCGACTTCAGGCTTATGGGGCCTAAGTATACGCAGATCGAATCTTCCAAACCCGTGATAAGTGTCTGCGCAGTGAGGACGGGTTGCGGTAAGAGCCAGACAACCAGACGTGTTCTCGACATTCTGCGATCGAAGGGTCTTAAGGTGGTTTCTATAAGACACCCCATGCCGTATGGAGACCTTGTGAAGCAGAAAGTTCAACGCTTCGCCTCTTATGAGGATCTCGACAGATACGAATGTACTATAGAGGAACGGGAGGAATACGAACCGCATATAGACAGAGGGTCTGTGATTTATGCGGGTGTGGACTACGAGGCGATTCTGAGAGCGGCGGAAAGCGAGAATCCGGATGTGATTCTCTGGGATGGTGGAAACAACGACTTCCCGTTTTACAAAAGTGATTTGAAGATAGTTGTCGCTGACCCTCACAGGCCAGGCCACGAGGTGAGTTACTATCCGGGTATGACCAATCTTTTGATGGCCGACGTGGTGGTTATAAACAAAGAAGAAACGGCGGATCTTGAGGGTATCGAAATCGTAAGGCAAAACATCGCGAAGTGGAATCCAAATGCGGTGGTAATAGATGCGAGCTCGCCTATATTTGTGGAAGATCCGTCGATGATACGTGGAAAGTCCGTACTCGTTGTGGAAGACGGTCCCACTTTGACGCATGGTGAGATGGGATATGGAGCGGGATACGTTGCAGCCAAACGCTTTGGCGCCAAGGAGATAATCGATCCACGTCCATTTGCGGTGGGAAGTATCGTTGAAACTTACAGGAAGTATTCTCATTTGAGTTTTATTCTTCCCGCCATGGGCTATGGGGAGAAACAGATAAAGGAGCTCGAAGAAACCATCAACCGTTCCAGCGCCGAAGTGGTCGTTATAGGAACACCTATAGACCTGCGCAGGGTTGCGCGGCTGGAGAAGCCTGCGGTAAGGGTGAGATATGAGCTCCAGGAGATTGGGAAACCCGATCTCGAAGACGTGCTTACTGACTTCATCAACAAGAAGTTGAAGTGAGATCATAACACCTTACATTTTGGGTTGACGACAAAAGGGCGGAGCCACCGCCCTTTTGTGTTTGTCAACATTGGTGTTATAATCTATTCAATAGGGGGAGTCGCATGGCTACTTTTAAATACACCGCCATCGATTCGAAAGGGAAGCGCGTTAGTGGAAAAATAACCGCACCGAGTAACCTCGAAGCGATAAGGATGCTCACTTCTCGAGGGATAACCGTCGTTGATCTGTCAGAGGTGAGAACAGACAAAAAACCTTTCCTGGATATCGCAAGCCTTTTTACGATTTCCACCGCTGAGATTGCGACTTTCTCCCGTCAGCTGGCAACGATGGTGGGTGCGGGGGTGCGCGTTCGTGATGCTCTGGTAATACTTTCAGAACAACCGGTATTTTCTAAGAGATTTAGAAACTACATTAGAAATATTTCCATTTCACTCGAGCAGGGTAAAAGCCTCGCTGATGCTTTCGAAGAACAGAAAGTGTTTGATCCTTTGTTCATAAACATGGCAAGGGCGGGTGAGTCGGGAGGAGTCCTCGATGAAGTTCTTCAAAGGATAGCGAGTTTTTATGAGGGTTCGCTTGCGCTTCAGAATGAAGTTAAATCGGCCATGTCTTACCCAAAATTTATCTTCATGTTCGCTGTGGGATTGGTTCTTGTCATCACGGTGTTCATTCTCCCCAACCTGATAGCGGCCTTTGGCACTATGCCCAAAACAGGTATCATAAACTTTTTGATGGCTTTGAATGCACTCATAAAGACCCGATGGCCCGCTTTGCTGGCGCTTCTGGCAGGAGCGTATATAGGCTATAAGACGTTCATGAAGACTCGCGCTGGGAGATCGCTCAAGGACTTTTTTGGATCTTTGATACCTCCCATAAGGGTACTGCGCAACGATATGGCCATAGAAAGGTTTTGTAAGACTTTTGCGACGTTGATAGAAAGTGGGGTGGGTTTGGAGGATGCACTGAGCATGGCAGCTGAAGTCTCGGAAAGTCCGAAGCTCATTAAAGCCATTTCCAATGTGATAGAGGATGTGAGAGGTGGAGATAGTGTAAGCAATGCGATGGCCAAACAGGGCGTATTTCCACAGCTTGTGGTGAGCATGATCGAAACGGGGGAAGAAACAGGTCGAATAAGCGAGGTTATGCATAAGGTTGCGGCGTTTTACGAAGACCGTGTAAGAGCTGGTATAAAGAGGGTGGTGTCTCTGGTGGAACCGATGATGATAATTATGATTGGGGGGTTCATAGCCTTTCTCGCGTACACCATGTACACCGCCATATTCAGTTTGCAGCAGGTGATTGGTTGATGGGTGGCCTCATTGAAGTTCTTTTTTCAGTCGTTGTCGTTGCGTTATCCATGGGTTGTGTGCTTCCTTTCTTGGGTGTTATTGGTGGTCTGGAAATACGTATGGATGAAGCGGTAGTGGTTTCAGCTGTGGATAGGTCTCAGGTAATCTCGCGATACATACCCGGTTCGCATGTTCTTCAAAAGGCGGTTGCTCCTGAGGGATTGTGGATAGATCGTTCGAAGGTGGTACCGATGAAATATCTTGAGTTTCTTTCGCTCGAAAAAGAATTGAGATTCAACAATGGGTTTTGTACCCTTGGAGGAACAGTGAGAGTTGGTGGAAAGGTGCTTGTTGTTTTACCTGTGACAGGCCTTGTAAAGGAGGATTGAATACAGGCATGGCCCTTTTCAGGCGTATACTGGTGGCATTATCGCAAAACAGTATGGTTGTTTCGGGTATGCGATGTGAGGTTAAAAAGAAAGGGATTTTTCCTATCTCCTTTGCTGAATCGAAGAGGCAGCAACCAGATGATATTCAGCCGTTTGTGGAGGTGTGTTCGAAGATCTCTCCTGATCCTGAAGATTATGTTATAGCTGAGCTACCCATTGAGGAAATAGTTTTTCGGCGTATAACCATACCTAAGGCAATCTTTAAATCGCTGTCGGGCAAAGAACAAGGGGCTTTGAAGCTTCACATAGCCACGGAGATGGGTATTGATCCTTCTTCTTTCACCGCTCAGGTAGTCAGTGTTATCCCTGCTGGAGAGGTTAACGCTTTAATAGTGGTTCTATCGAAGACAGCTTCTATAGCTAACCATGTATCGTTTTTGACTACTTCAGGCCTTCCTGAGCCGGATGTGCTGGAAGTACCACCTGTGAAATGGCTTCACACGATAGATTGGCCTTCGATTTCATCGTCCTGTTTTGTGATAACACTCGATATAGATTACACGGCCATTTTTCTCTTTCACAACGCGAGGCTTTTAAACGTTCATATATCGCTGGAAGATAATCTGATCAACGCCCTTGGGGCGATGGCCGATGTACTGGGTACAGATGAATGGGGGACAGTTGAAAGGATTCGCTCGGAAGATCCGGAGACATTTAAAACCCTTCAAGATGTTTTTGTGAATCTTTTTCCGTACAACCTCGCCAAGCATGTCAGCTATCTGGTAGGCTCCACTCCTGAATTGCCTTCGGGTCGCATCAGCGATATCATTCCTGTTGCGTATGTAGTTTCACCTTCATTGGCTTGCAGTAAAGCCCTTGCTGAATCCCTCAAGATTGCTGAATCGTTCCCGTTTCCGGGGGTTTCAATAGAAGTCGCACCTTCTGTGATCCAGCCTTCTCATCAGGATATGGGAGCCTTTCCTTTGGCGTTGAGAGGAGGAAGGGATCTTGTTAAAGGTCAACCTTTACCAGCGGAAGGTTAGGAAGCTAAAGCTTCAAACGTTCTTGATACTCTTCCTTTCGCTGGTTATTGCAGGGTTCTCACTGAACTATCTTTTTTCAACCTATCTTTATTTAACACTTTCCTCAACGGTTAAAAGGGACTTCCCGGTAGTTACGAGATTGGGGATCACCATTTCGGGTGATGTCTCGAAGGTTGCCAATCAGGTGAAGACAAAGACCCTCCAGTTAAATAAAGAAAATCAAAAACTCCAGAACCTTCTTAAAAATGCGAAGAGTTTTCTGGATTCCGAGATGACAGAACACGATTATTTCGCTTTGTTGAGCGAATTCGGAAACAGGTTCGCCGGGAGCCTTTATGTACTGAAAACGATGAATTATTCACCTTCGGAGCTGGTGGTATCGCTCTGGGAGATAGCGGAAGCGCAACCTCAAGCCGAAGAATTGTTTAGAAAGTTAGCCGAAGAACATGGCTTCGTTTTCACCCGAAATGTTTACAATCAGTATTCTCTTGGGAAATTGAAGATAGTGGAGCTTTCGGTGTCTTTTAAGAGGTGATGGGATGTTCAGACCTTTATCGAAGGTGCTGGTGCCGCGCAATCTTGGTGTGATAATATCTCTGGTAGCTATGGGAATAATACTGGGTTTTGGCTTTGTTCCTAAGGCTATCGTACAGCTTCGGGCTTTGAAAGAGTTCAAGGTAGTGGCATCGGAACTTCAGAAGGCTGTTGGAGATAACGAGCGATTGAAATTGGAATATGAAAGACTTCAAACTTTCCTTGGACGCCACCCTGTTTTGGAATATCCAGGCGTTAACATTGATGAAGGCAAGATTTCAGTGGAGCTGAGAGGGGATGATCCGGTCTTAATGAATGTTATTTCTGATATGGTGACCAGCAGAAGGTACAAGCTGGACAAGCTGGAGCTGGTGAATCTTCTGCCAACACCGTTTAGTTTTGGAGATATGGATGTTAAGGTGAGATTGCAATTGAACTATTCGGAGCTGGAGCTGCCATGAGCAGAAGAACGTTGATTTTGGTAATCGTCGCCGCGGGAATATGGGCTTTTGTTTTCGTGTTCTATCTATGGCCGATGCTATTCGGACAAGGAGGATCAGTGAAAACCTCCTCAAAAGTTCAGCCTTCTCGCTCAGTCGTTTTAAAGGTTCCGGTGCTTGAACTCAAAGAGGCCACACCTGTCTCGCTGAATTTAAACCTGAAGCCTTTTGAGTTAAACGAAGAGCAGGAATTCACCAGATTGATTTTTGAAACCCCAAGGGGCTTAAATGAGCGAATGTTTCCCTATAGATACGTCGGTTATGCTCGATCTGAGGACGGAATGGTTGTGTTTCTCGAATCTGGAGAAAGAATTATAAAGGTACGAACAGGCGAAATGTTTGGATCGTACATGATTTTGTATGTCTCTGAGCTGGGACTTCTGGTTTTAGATACCTCTCAACAGAAGGTAGTGGTGATAAGATAAAAAATAAAATTATAGGTGTAAAGGGAAGTGATAAGATGAAGCGGTTTATCTGTGTTTTTCTGCTTCTTTCTGTGGCTTTCATCGTCAATGCCATGAAACTTGTCAACATCGAACCGGTGATAGAGCAGGATTCGGTTGGTGTAAGGCTGCTGTTTGACGGAAATATTGAGGATTACGACATCAGTTCTAATCCCGCTGGGACTGTTTATACTCTGAGCATTAAAGCTGCGGAAGGAGACGGTATGCTACTTCCCATCCAGGTAGGACCGCTTGAGGCGGTATCTGTGGTGGTTGGAGAGGCACTCTATGTTAATTTCTTCAATCTTATTCCCGTGAAGGAGCCTTTGGTGGAATCATCCGGTGGTTCTTTGACCATCCGATTCAAGAGGGCTAAGCGTTTTTCCAGGGAAGAGTATGTTTTCACTGGGGAAGAGGTTTCGCTGAGAGAGATACTGAAGTACATCATGGGCGAGGATTACCTCAATCTGAACTACGTTATTTCTGAAAAGCTCGAGACCGAAAAGATCAAGCTAACAATGAGACTTGCCGGTATGGGTGCGGACGATGTTTTTAGAGATCTTTTGCTCGCGAAGAGTGGTTCCATATCCTACGCTTACCTGCCTGATGGGACTCTCTATATCGGCACTCCTGAAGAAGTAAGCCAGAGGGTTGACACCTTCTGGCAGACATACGGGGGTGTTAAACTCAGCGAATCTGGTCTTGAGGAACTTCGCACGCGTTTACCAATGGACACGCTTGTGGAATATGTGCCGGGAAAGGGCATTCTTTTCGTCTATGGAGATCTGGAATCGCATATGAAAATAGCTCAGTTGCTTTCTTCGATTTCTCCCACGGCGAAGGTCGAGTACAGTTATTCAAAACTTTCTCAATATTACGCGCTTGAGGAGATTGGACGAAAGATTTCCGATTTTCTGATCAGGCTGAAGTCTGGAAGCGAAGAGGAAAAACCTCTACTTCCTGATATTGAATTTTCGAATGTTCCGGAAGCGGGTAAGGTCGTCATCTGGGTACCGGAAGAAGAAAGGAAGTTTCTGATATCGCTTTTGCAGGCGTTCGAGGCAAACTTGCTTGCGGAGAAACGCCGGGAGGAGAACGGAAAGGAAAAGATGGAAGTTCCTTCTTTCAAAACCTTCACGGTTGAAGGGGAAGCTTTAAAGGCCGATGTGAAAGCGATGCTTGATCTTTTGGGAGTGGAATACAGGGATATTTCAAACGGTTTTCTCATCAAGGTCACATCGACTCAATTCGAACAGCTTTCATCGCTGAAGGAGGAGCTTTCGGCGCGTTACAGCCCGCCAGTGACCGAACTCCGAAAACTTTCGAGATACATAGATGAGGATATGGCAAAGATCCTTGCGGATATGGTTGTACCCCAAAGGGTGGAAAGATTTGAGCTTGTTCTTCTTGAAGGAAGAAAGCTTTCCAACGTGGTTAAAGTAACTGGCAGATCGGACAGTATAGATCGGGCTATTGAAATAGTTGAGAAGTCTCTTGATGTACTCGGTGAGGATGAGGTTCGGAAGCTCTACACGGTGGCCAAAGAAGAGCTTCAAAACGTTAAACAAGCTTTGAGCACGGCATTCCCGTCTCTGAGTGTTGAAACCGCGGGGAAAAACGTGCTGGTTGTAAGTGGACAGAGACAGATCGTGGAGGAAGCTGAAGAGTTTCTCCAGGGAATGGAAACACCTCCTGAAGAACGTGTGGAGGACTTTTTCGAGCTACCCATCTGGGCGGCTGAAATGGGAGTTGTGGAGGCACTTACGGCACTCTTTCCATCGGCCAATTTGAAGTACTATGACAGGTTGGGGTTGTTGCTTGTTGAGATTGAAAAGTCTCTTGAGGAAACCTTTTCGAAACGCTACGATGAGTTACTTTCTATTGCGGAAGATGCCCATAAACGTGAAGAGGAGGCTCTCAAGACTCAAGAGAAAGAAACTGTGGAAGCTTCACCGTCTGCCAGGGTGTTGAAGATAGTACCGTCTGTACCGGGTGTGGAAGTGGACAATCTGAAGAATATCCTCAATTCCAAGGGGTTGTCCGTGGAGTTACAGTTGATCGATCCTTTTGGGTATATTGTAGCGGGTGCTGAGTCCGATGTCGAAGCTGCACTTGGAGTCATCCATGAGTTGAGGGAAAGATTATCCAGAAGAGCTTATTCTTCGGCACGTTTGAAGGAGAACGTTGATAAGACTTCACTCATGACGCTCTTTTCTTCGCTTGGTATAAAGGTGAATCTTCTGACTGTTGGAGACACAACCCTTATCATCGGTGAAGAATCGGATATCGGGAGAGCAAGTGTTCTCATAAAGGATCTCGGTCTTGAAATGGTTGAGGAGGCGACTCCTTCTCCGGTGGAGAAGGAAAAGCCACCGGAGAAGGTCATATTCAAGTCTTTCAATCTGGATACTTCGGTGAATGTGGAGTCTTTGAAACTGCTTCTTTCAAGGCTTGGTTATGAGGTGGAGTTCGTTCAGATAGGAAGGCAATGGATTGCCGTCGGAGCGGAGGAATCGGTGAACGCTGCGGATAGGATAATTCAGGAGTTGAAAATCCAGGTGGAGGAAGTACAACAACCCTCTGAAGAAGCCGAGGAAGCCACGAAAACAGTAGAGGAAAAGAGCTTTGAAATGGTGAAACTCGAATCGGTGGATCCGGTCGAGTTGATCAGTGCCCTTAAACTTTTCTATCCGGAAGTGACGGCCGTACATTTTGAAAAACTCGGTATACTCATTCTGATGGGAAAAGCAGAAGAAGTCGCGAAGGCCGTGGACATGGTGGCGGTGCTGAAATCGATGGCGATGGAGCAGAAGAAGATGCCGTCGGAAGAAACAGAGCCGTCCGAAGAGGCGACATCGGCGATCCCGAAAGAGGCAGTGACGTCAGCCACCACTGTTGTGGAGGCTACTGTAGAAGTGCTGCCGTTCGAGTTTAAGATCCTGCCCGATGGGAGTTTTGCCATAGATGTGAAGGATCAGGAGCTTGGATTAGTGCTGGAGACGCTGGCAGAAAAGCTTGGTAAGTCCCTGATGATAATCGATTACCCGTTCGAGAAGCTAAATCTGAAGAGTGAACGTATAAGCTGGGAAGAGTTTTTAAAGCTCGTCGAGGAGTTTTATCCATACACCGTTCTGGAAAGAAACGGTGTGGTGATAATACAGAAGAAGCCCACCACCGGTGAAGCTACCACAACAGAGGCGGAGAAATACGTGCTCAGAATCAGTCACAATATAGAAGAGGTTGCGAAACTCGTCGAATTTTACGGGGGGACGGTGTACACAGACGATAAGAACGAGCTGATGATCGTTACCGGCATTTCTGAAAAGATGTACGAATCGCTTCAGGAACTGGTGAAGTCTCTTTCCTCCCCAAAACCGGTTGTTAAGATATCGGCGAGGATCATCGATAAGTCGCTTCTCGATGATTTTAACGTTTCGCTTTCCACACTCTTAGATCTTGGGCACGCGGGATTATCGTTGAATGCCGCTGGAGGAAGCGCGAACGCAGGCATAAACAGCAGCGTGATAGATCTTTTTGACTACAGAAAGTTGATGGAAGCGCTCACGGAAAAACTCCAGTTGAATGCAAACGTTGATCTAAAGTATTTGCTTTCCGAGGGCGATATCTTATCTGAACCCCAGATAACAACGGTCAGCGGTGAAGAAGCGAGGATATTCGTGGGACAGCAAATACCGTACGTTCAGGGCTATGACGAGAACGGAAAACCCATAGTTGACTTTTCCAACCCCGGTATTGAGCTGGATATAACACCGCAGGTGCGAAGTGATGGCACGATCTCGTTGAAGATATTCGTGAAGGTCAGTGATGTGGATTACTACAACCCAACTCCTGACCTTACTTACCCTATAGAAAAGACGAGACAGGCTGAAACAAGCGTCATCGTTACACAGAATCAGGCGGTTGTCATAGGCGGGCTTGTGAGAACCTTCGAAACGGTCCAAGAAAATCGGCTGCCCTTTCTTGGAAGCCTGCCATTTTTGGGAGAGCTGTTCAAAAGCGAGTCCAAAAGAAAAGAAAAATCCGATCTGATCATTTTCATAACGGCGGAGGTGGTTTCAACTGGTTCGTGACCCCGCTGTGGCGGGAATGTTCTATCCTGGAAACAAGGAGGAGCTTCTGAGAATTATTGAATACTGCTTCCTTCATGAAGTCGGACCCGGGAATGTTCCGGCTTCTGTTTCGCAGAAGCTTTCTGAGAATGCCTTTGGTGTTGTTCCACATGCCGGGTACGTTTACAGCGGTCCCATAGCCGCGTGGGTTTACCATCATCTGGCGAGCCTGGGCAAACCCGATGTAGTGGTGCTCATCGGGCCAAATCACACGGGCCATGGCATGCCGGTATCCATTTATCCAAATGCTGAATGGAGGACACCCCTGGGAAGTGTGAAGGTGGATAAGAGTATAGCCGATCAGCTGCTTGTGAGAAGCAATATCTTCGTACTGGACGCCCGTGCTCATCTTTACGAGCACTCTCTGGAGGTTCAGCTGCCGTTTTTACAGTACATTTATGGAAATGACTTCACAATAGTTCCCATAACCTGCATGGACCAGAGATTGAAAACGATGAGAGCGCTTGCAGAAGCCCTTAAAGATGTGATAAACTCGAATCCGCATATACGGTTTGTGGTTCTGGCCTCCTCGGATCTGAACCATTACGATAGTCATGAAGAGACGCTGGCTAAAGATCAGAAGGTTCTCGATGCGATAATTTCAAAGAATGTGGAGGAACTCTACAATGTCATTAAGGAGTATGATATAACCGCTTGTGGTTATGGAGCTATAGCGGCGGTCATGCTGACCGCAACTGGTGAGCCTCAAGTGTTGAAGCATGCGACCAGTGGAGATACAGGAGGGGATTTCACCAGAACCGTTGGATACGCTGCCATAGTGTGGAGGTGAAGGAATTGGCAAAAGAAAAGATTCGTCTTACCAAGGATGGATATGAAACTCTAAAAAAAGAGTACGAGGAGCTTCGAAGAAAGCTCCTTTATGATGTCGCGCAAAGGATAAAAGAAGCGAGAGAGCTTGGAGATCTCTCTGAGAACAGCGAGTATGACGAGGCGAAGAACGAGCAGGGCAGGATCGGCGCGAGGGTGAAGGAGCTTGAGATGATTCTCGAAAACGCAGAGCTCATAGATAACGAAGCCGCCGGGAACACCGTCTCGCTTGGTTCCAAAGTAGTTCTTAAAAATCTCACCACAGGCGAAGAGAAAGAGATAAGGCTGGTGAACCCTGCGGAGGCGGATATCTTCAAAGGGAAGGTGAGCGTGGAATCACCTATAGGAAAGGCCATACTCGGCAGAAGTGCGGGTGAGACGGTAAAAGTGAGAACACCAAAAGGTGTGCAGACCTATCTCTTAGTTAGTGTGAACCAGTGAACGGTTAACATCACTCAGGTCGAAGGGAGGTTCTACCAGTGTCTCTGGAAGCGCGCCAGCAGAGATTGCAGGAGATAGAAGAGCTGCGTAGGCTTGGCATAGAGCCGTATCCATATAGATTTGAAAGGACACATAACACCGAAGAGATTCGTAAAGCGTTTGATCAAAGGCTGGAAGCCGGACAGACCCTTGAAAGCGAGCGAGTGAGTACTGCTGGAAGGGTCATGGCTTTGAGGAAACACGGCAAGTCCATTTTCTTTGTGCTTCAGGATTTTCACGGAACGATTCAGGGTTACATAAGAAAAAAAGAGGCGGGGGATGAAGTTTTCAAACGATTTGACGATTTTGTAAACATCGGTGATCACATTGGGATTAGAGGCTTTCCGTTTAAGAGCAAGACCGGTGAATTGACCGTTTTTGTTCTCGAGTATGAAATCCTCAGCAAGTCCCTTAGAACACTTCCCGAAAAATGGCACGGATTGAAGGACAAGGAGATAATATACAGGCAGCGTTACCTGGATTTGATCGCCAACAGGGAGAGTTTGAACCGCTTCGTAATCCGTTCCAGAGCGATCAGCTTCATTCGTGACTTTCTTAACTCCAGGGGTTTTCTGGAGGTGGAAACACCGATCCTTCACCATGTAACTGGCGGCGCGAATGCGCGTCCATTCGTTACTCATCTAAATGCCCTCGATATAGATATGTATCTGAGGATAGCACCGGAGCTACATCTGAAAAGGCTCATCGTTGGTGGGTTCGAGAAGGTTTACGAACTGGGGAAAAACTTCCGTAACGAGGGTATTTCTTACAAGCACAACCCAGAGTTCACTTCCATTGAGGTCTATCAGGCATATGCGGATTATTCGGATATGATGGAACTCACAGAAGAGATGATAACCGAACTGGTGAGATTCATCAACGGCGGTTTGAAGATAAATTACCAGGGTGTGGAGATAGATTTCACAAGACCATGGAAACGTGTGAGCATGCGTGATTACATAAAAGAACACCTGGATGTGGATATTCTCGAAGATCCCGATGAAAGATTGCTGGAAGTTGTGGAGTCTCACGGCCAGGAAGTCTCTATGAAGGAGAGAGGCCATCTGATCGAAAAACTGTGGGATCTGGTGGAAGATGGTATAGTACACCCCACGTTTGTTACCGATTATCCGGTTGAGATATCGCCACTTGCAAAAAGACACAGGCTGGATCCCCGACTGACAGAGCGCTTTGAGCTGATCATCTTCGGTAGGGAGATCGCCAACGCTTTCAGTGAGTTGAACGACCCGGTGGATCAGCTTGAAAGGTTCAGAAGACAGGCGCAGCTTCGAGCCGCTGGTGACGAGGAAGCGCAGATGATGGATGAAGACTTCGTTCGCGCTCTGGAGTATGGCATGCCCCCCACTGGCGGGTTGGGAATAGGAATAGACCGGCTTGTGATGTTTTTGACTGATGTGCCGAGCATTCGCGACGTGATACTCTTTCCACTGGTGAGACCACAGGGAAGGGAAGAGCGAGAGGATGAAGAAGCTTAGTATTGTACTTTTTCTGATCCTGTTCAGCATTCGCATTTTCGCTCTCGAGTTTTCAGACGTTGTGAACCAGTTCAAAACCTATATCGATGATTACAGACGTGATAAACCTCAAAGCGAGCTTATAGCCACTGTGAAAGAAGAACTGGTGAATCTCGCCGTTTACAGGTTGTACAAGATCCAGATGGTTGGTAGCCTTGAGAAGCGCGAGCTTTCTCTCACGTCCAGCGATTTTCTCACAAAGCTGTATGACAGGTACCAGCCGTCTTCGTTAGAGGAAAAGATAGCCTTTGCGGCTTTCCTCGCATACCTTGTCAGCGATCTCCAGGGTAAGTCCCTCGATGAAAGTACCGTGATGAAGATGCCGGCCTTTGCCACGGCGTTCAACATATACAGAACAGAGGTGCGTAACGCTCTTAGTGATCTTCTTGCGAACGATTTACTGTATCTCGTGGGTCTGGCGGAAAAACCCGTCATCTCTTCCCTTTCAGAACGCAGGGTTGCGGAGATCACACTAACGAGCAGGCCAGTCTTAAACATTGATCCAGGGCGGCTCGAAGGGCACAGAGAGATACTGGGAGCCGGATTGTTAGAGGGGCTTATAGACTCTGCGAAGGAATTCGCAAGACGCCTGGAGAGTGAGGGTAGTTCATGGAGCGATCGACGCATTCTTGCAGAGGCACGAAGAGCCGTACTCGAGTTGATAAACCGTGAAACGGGGTACCACCAGAAGGTTCTGGCGTCTTCCATTGTTTCTGCGGCGCCGAAGAAGTTGGATCTGGGATGGCTGCGTTTTATAGCTTATTCAGTACCGATAGTATTGATGGTTTTCATAAAGCGTTTTAGACGTTTTGCGAAGTGGATGGTGTTTTTCTTCGTAGTCGTAGAAGCGCTTTATATTCTGTTTCTCTATAATCCGATGGGTTCGGTTATCGATTCCTACATCTACGCCATAACAGTCATACCCACCTTTGTTTT
This sequence comes from Thermotogae bacterium, assembly GCA_003538775.1. GTDB lineage: Bacteria > Thermotogota > Thermotogae > UBA12178 > UBA12178 > UBA12178. Next base: position 10,477 of record DPRG01000047.1, on the reverse strand, counting down.
CGCATCTTTGCTGTTCATCGTGAGGTTGTTGAAGGGAAAGGTACCGGGCTTGCTGGAGAAAACGACGCTTTTTCTTGGCATTGCCGCTGTTTTGTTGGGATTCGGGGTTTCCGCATACCGTGATATTCCGGAGATAAGAATGGAAAATTTCGGGAGTTTTCATGGTTCTGTGTACTACGGTATGTTGAAGGAGGATGTGTATACGGGAGACGTTTCACCGCTTAAGCAGACGGTTGTGGAGCTGAACAGCCTTGTGTCCAAAGAGGTCAACCAGACTCAGGATACCATGAGAAAACTCATGAATTTTCTCGATTCTCTGAGGAAAGAAGGAGCGTTTTCCAAGATAAACGTGACCCCACTCACCATCTTTCCCACTTTTCCCAGCTACAGCTCCTTTTTCGAGATCCAGAACAGTCCGCATTACAGAGAGGAATTTTCAGACCTCGTCTCCATTCTCAATAACTTCACAGCGGAGTCAAAGATAAGGTACAAACAGATAAACAGGGCTGTTAAAACGCTTGAAAAAGAGCTCCAGGATGTTATTCCATATGGGGATGAGACGTTCCGAAAGGAGCTGATGGACAGTATAAACTCCCAATTATCGAGAAACCGTTATTCTTCAAGTGTGTACAGTTCGGTGAAAAGTGATCTGGAGTCTTTGATGACCGAGCCCTCTGTTTCGGCTTCAATAAAAGTTTTTCAGTTCAGATATGGTATCATAACAGTGCTGGCACTGGCGATCGCTACGATCATCACGGTAATACGGAAAGGTAAGAGCGCAGCGATTATGGGAGCACTTGCAGGAATTTCCTCGTTTATGGCGGTGGTTAACTGGGGTAATCTCAGGATCTTTGTGCAGCAGGGTGTGCCGAATCTGATTGTTAAGGCTTCGTCGGGTTTCCATCCCTGGTTTTTCGTATTCGTGATGGCGATTTCGGTTCTTTTCATTATCATAAACCTCAGGAGGGAGGCGTGAGTATGAGAAGGTTTCTGTGGGTTGCAGTGCTATTGCTTCTGGTACTTCCGGTTTTTGGTTTCAAGGTGATCATGGTTACCGACACGGGAGGACTCGGTGACAAGTCCTTCAACGATGGAACATGGGCTGGTATCCAGCGCGCCGCTGAAGAGCTCGGTATCGAATCAGAATTCATCCAGAGCTATGAGCAGGCTGATTACATCCCCAACCTCACAAAGGCTGCTCAGGAGGCGGATGTTGTCTTCGCAGTTGGTTTCATGATGACCGACGCGCTGGCGAAGGTGGCTCCTCAGTTCCCCGACACGTATTTCGTTGGTATCGATATCGTCCTCGATAACTATCCACCCAACGTGATAACTTTCGTCTTCAAGGAACAGGAATCCGCTTTCACTGTAGGTTACATCGCCGCGGCCATGACAAAAACCAACATCGTGGGATTCGTGGGCGGTATTCCCATTCCTCCAGTTGAGAGGTTCCGCTATGGCTTTGAAACAGGTGTTAAGCTCTATGCGGATCTGCATGGGAAGAACATAACCATCCTCAGAGGCTACACCAACGTTTTCGACGATCCCAAGAAGGGTAAAGACCTTGCGGTGAGTCAGTTCGCACAGGGCGCGGATATCATCTTTGCAGCCGCTGGTGCCTGTGGAAACGGGGTAATCGAAGCCGCTAAGGAGTACTTCACCTCTCTGGCAGGTACTTCAGATCTCGCCGGTTTGATCGATTACTACTACAAAACCGGACAGGCTTTCTTCGCCATCGGTGTGGATGTGGATCAGGACTACATGGCTCCTGGCGCGGTTCTCTGCAGTTCCATGAAGAGAATCGACAACGCTGCTTACTACGGCGTTGTATGGGCATTTGAGGGAACGTTTGAATCCGGACTCAAGGTCCTGGGTCTCAAGGAGGATGGCGTTGGCCTCAGCCCGATGAAGTACACCAAAGGGCTTGTTCCCAACAGGGTGCTCGCAGAGCTCGAATATCTTTCCACGCTGGTCAAAAAAGGAGAACTCGTGATACCGGATACTCAGGAAGCTCTCGACGCGTTCACCACACCACCTATCGAATTTCCGTTCTGATTTGAAAGAGCTGGGGGAGCGCAGGCTCCCCCTTGTTAACACTCTGAGGAGGTCGTCGGATGGAGAGAGAGTTCGATCCCCGCGATTACGCGGTGGCGATGGTGGGAATAACGAAGCAGTTTCCCGGTGTTTTGGCCAACGACAACGTGACCTTGCTGGTGAGAAAGGGTGAGATTCACGCTGTCGTTGGCGAAAACGGCGCCGGAAAGACCACACTTATGAACCAGCTGTACGGTCTCTTGAGACCGGACAGCGGTAAGATATACGTTTTTGGCAGGGAGCTGAATCTCAAAGGTCCAAGAGATGCCATAAACGCGGGTATAGGCATGGTTCACCAGCATTTTATGCTGGTTGACAACCTGACCGTAGCTGAGAACATTGTGCTTGGCTCTGAAACCAGGCGAGGTGTGATCTTCGATCTCAGGCAGGCGCGCATGAGGGTAAAGGAGCTTTCAGAGAGCTACGGGTTGATGGTCGATGTTGACGCGAAGATAGAAGATATACCTGTGGGTATGCAGCAGCGTGTGGAGATCCTTAAAACACTTTACCGCGGTGCGGAAATCCTTATTCTTGATGAACCCACGGCCGTTCTGACTCCCCAGGAGACGGAGGAACTTTTTGAGATACTGAGAAAACTCAGAGAAGCGGGAAAGACGATTATCTTCATCACGCACAAGTTGAACGAAGTTATGGCGGTGACAGACCGTGTTACGGTAATGAGGCAGGGTAAAGTCACCGGGAATCTCATTACGAAGGAAACCAATCCAAGAGAGATAGCTCGTTTGATGGTTGGAAGAGAGGTTCTTTTGAGGGTTGAAAAACAACCCAATGAGCCTGATGACGTCGTGGTGGAGGTCGAAGATCTCTGGGTAAAAGACAACCGTAATCTCGATGCGGTTAAAGGTGTCAGCTTTTACGTGAGAGCCGGTGAGATCGTTGGTATAGCCGGCGTGGCTGGAAATGGCCAGACCGAGCTTGTAGAAGCGCTGACTGGTTTGAGAAAGGCTCATAAGGGAAAATACATGCTACTGGGTCAGGATGTCACGAATCTCAGTGCAAGAGAGCTCAGGCTTAGAGGTCTTGCCCATATACCTGAAGATCGCCACAAGTACGGACTGGTACTCGATTTTCCCAACTACTACAATGCCATTTTGGGAAGACACGATCAGGAACCTTTCTGCAGATCAAGCTTTCTCGATCACGACGTGATTCTCAAATACACGAAAGAGCTGTTTGAGACATTCGATGTTCGTCCGAGGATTCCAGAGATGCCAAGCGCGAACCTTTCGGGAGGAAACCAGCAGAAACTCGTCGTAGCGCGAGAGATGAGCAGTAGACCGAAATTCATAGTTATCAGTCAGCCAACAAGAGGTCTTGACATAGGTGCCATCGAGTACATCCACAAAACTATTCTGAGACTTCGTGATGAGAACGTTGCGGTTTTGCTGGTTTCCATGGAGCTGGACGAAGTTATGTCTCTCTCTGACAGAATATACGTGATGTATGAGGGCAGATTCACCGGTGAGGTGAGACCCGAAGAAGTCACCCTGGAAGAGATGGGTTTGATGATGGCGGGCCATACCTGGGAAGAGGTAAGAGGGACGGTGGCTACCAGATGATCAAAAGCCAGCAGAGGATCTATGCGGTACTGGTTCCTCTTTTGTCAGTTATTATCGCTCTTCTGATAGCTGCGGTTGTCATCGTGCTGGTGGGCAACGATCCGTTGAAAGCCTACTGGGAGATGTTAAAAGGGGCGTTTGGAGGCGCTCAGGAGATCGCGAACACGGTTGTCAAGACGACCCCGCTTATACTTACTGGTCTGGCTGTTGGATTCGGCTTCAGAGCAGGTGTCTTTAACATCGGTGCGGAAGGTCAGATGGCGATGGGAGCTCTCTTCTCTACCATGGTTGCGATGAATCTTGGAAGTATGCCTTCGGTTTTCGCGATCCCCATAACGCTTCTTGTGGGCATGGGGGTTGGAGCCGGGTGGGCGGCGATCGCCGGCGCTCTCAAGGCCTTCACCGGCGCCCACGAAGTTATAAGTACCATCATGTTGAACTGGATAGCTTACTATCTGGGAAACTACATGGTGGCTGCTCCTCTGGCTGTGGGATCCGGAACGCCGAAGAGCCCGGAGATAGCACCGTCAGCCAAACTTCCTCCTCTTCTAACGGTTCACGCTACAGAACTTACCAGCGGGATCATAATCGCGGTTATCGCGGCAGTCGTCATGTACGTTATCCTCGAAAAGACGAGTGTTGGTTATGAGGTAAAGGCTGTGGGCTTCAACCCGTATGCCGCGGAGTATGGCGGTATAAGTATCGCGAAAAACGTAGTCCTTTCGATGGCTATTAGTGGTGCACTGGCAGGCCTTGCGGGTGCAGTAGAGGCCATGGGAGTGCACCATCGTTACCTTGGAGCCCTCACGGCGGGTAAGGGTTTTGACGGAATATCGGTTTCTCTGATTGGGCAGAACAATCCGATAGGTATAATCTTTGCGGCGTTTCTGATTGGTTCCCTGAGAACCGGGTCGAACGCGATGCAGTTTCTCGGTGTTTCAAAACATGTGGTTATGATAGTTCAGGGTATCGTTATATTCCTTGTGGCCGCCGAAAGGATCGTCAGAACGATCATGATCTATCTTAGATTTCGCAGGAGAGAGGCGGGGATGGAAAGTTGAGATGGATTCAAGCCATCTTCGATATACTCACGAATCCCCAGTTCTACAAGATCACCTTAACAGCGTCGACTCCCTTCATCTTCGCGTCCCTTGGAGGGGTATTCAGTGAGATCACCGGCGTTGTGAACATCGCGCTCGAAGGCATTATGCTAATGGGTGCCTTCACTTCGATCGTGTTCACGTTTTATTTCGGTTCCCCGTGGCTCGGTGTGCTTATGGCGATAATCGTGGGGCTTGGGATGGCATGGCTTCACGCCTGGGCGAGCATAAAATGGTACGGTAACCAGATAGTTACCGGTACGGCATTGATACTGCTGGCTCAGGGCGTGACGGGATTTCTTATGGAGCCCATCTTTGGCCGACCGGGTCAGACAGATCTCATAGGTAAGATCGAGGAGATCCGTGTCCCGGGAATCAGTGAAATTCCCTTCATAGGAAAGGTTATAGGTGAGCTCAATCCTCTCGTGTACATCGCCTTTGGTGCGGTTGTATTCTCCTGGTTTTTGATATACAAGACAGTGCTGGGATTACGGATGCGCTCGGTGGGTGAGAATCCCGAAGCGGCTGACACACTCGGAGTGAACGTTTATGGAATACGCTACTTTGGAGTTCTCATGAGTGGCGTTCTTGCCAGTCTTGGCGGTGCTTTTCTGAGTGTAGGAGAGCTGGGCCAGTTCAAAGAGCTCATGACAGGTGGTAGGGGCTTTATCGCACTCGCGGCCATGATACTTGGAAACTGGAATCCGGTGGGTGCGATGCTTGCCAGCTTACTCTTCGGTGCTGCCGAGGCGATGAACAATCAGTTGCAGAGTAGCCCTATACTTCACGTTTCTGCTTCCACGAAGCCTCTTTTCAACATGTTGCCATTCATAGTAACACTGGTCGTGGTCTCTGGTTTCATCGGCCGCACGAGACCGCCAGCGGCTGATGGTATACCGTATATCAAGGAATGAGGTTAGGAGGTTAGATTGAGGGGGAGGTGACTTTTTTGAAAGTTGGAGCCAAGATCTTCATAGGGTATCTGGTGGTTATACTGGCACTTGTTGCGCTTCTTCTGGTTACAAAGTACGTTGTTGATGATGCGAAGGTTGCAGGAGTTCAAACTTCTACATTGCTGGCAGAGGCGGAAGACAACATCGGGAAGCTTCAGGCTATATCTGCCCAGCTTGAGATGCTTGGAGAACTCAACTCTGCGATCTATTCGAGCGGCCATATAGATAAATACGATCAGCTGTTTGAGCTCCAGAATACAACATTGGATTTGATTACAAAATCGAAGGAGATGTTGCCAGAGATAGAAGCGACGAACACGGACTTCTACAAACAGGTTTCAGATCTTATAAATCAGATTGATTCGAAGAGCGAGGATATCTCCATCCTTCTTATGTCTGTTATAGGAACAAAAGAAGCGCTGGCGGGTGTGAAGAGTCGTATAGAAGAGTTCCAGCAGCAACTGAGCTCCCTTGAAAAACAAAAGAAGGAGCTCCTTCAGGAAGCTCCAGGCTGGGAGGATCTCGTGTCTAAGATATCGCTGCTTGAAGAGCGAGCCCGGATGGAGTCCTTCGACCCTGAAAAGGCGAAAAAGCTTAGAGAGGAAGCGGCGGCGAGCGTAACGCTGGAGCCGTTCAGTATCTGGCAGATAGAAAAGTTGTGGGATACGTCTATTCTTCCCAGCGTTTTGAACGTCGGGAACGAGCTTGCAGCTCTTAAGGTGCTTGCGCGTGAACTCATAGTCAGGCCTGAAGAGAGTGAGGATTTACTCTCCCAGATAGAGCAGGCGGCCAGCTCGGTTATAGAAAACGTTGAGTTTTTGACTAAAATGGGATATTTCACGCTCAATCCTGTGGACGCGGCTGTAGTGGAAAAGAGTGTCCAGACCTATGTGGAAAAGCTCAAGGCTTACTCAGAGGTATCCTCCAGGGAGGCAAACATTTCAAAACAGTACACTGTTACGGTGGAAAGTTACATTGTGACACAGGAACAGCTCAACTCGAAGAGGGAGGAAGTGAGCGCCTTTTTCCTGAATGAAATAGCGCCACTGATTGATAGTATCTCCAAGCTGCTGAACGAAAAGTCGGCAGAAATAAGGGCTTCGATAGGGGATTCTTTTGAAAAGGTCAAAGACAATGCTAAAAGTACTGTGGACAACATATCCAGGATCTTCAATATCACTGCCATCATGACGGGCGTGCTCATTGCTGTGGTGCTCGCCATCACCTTTGGTTTGAGTTCTAACATATCCGGGGCTCTTAAGCGCTTGATCACGCACACGCAGCGTTTCAGCGAACGTGATCTCACCGAGATCCCCGAAGAGACGCAAAGAAAGGACGAGATCGGTCAGCTCCAGAACGCATTCGTGGAGATGGCGCGATCCCTTAAGACCACGCTTTCGGATCTTGTAAAAACGGCCTCTGTTTTGTCGAATCAATCTCAAAATATAGCGGCGTCCATAGAAGAGAACTCCGCCACATCTCAGGAGATCGCCGCGACGGTAAACGAATTCACCAAGCGTCTGGATGGTGCAGTTTCAGGGCTTGATCTGGTGGTTCAGAGACTTCAGGAACTTGCGGAATCATCCCAGAAGCTAAGTGACAATGCTTCTGAAACTATTTCAGAGATAACCGAACTCACGGATGTAATCCAGAAAGACAGTCAGCAGGTTGAATCTGTTGCAAGAACCGCTTCAGCCGTGGGCGATAAGGTCAAGCTCGGAGCCCAGAAACTGGAATCTCTGAAGGAAATCACCACAGTTGTTTCGAGTTTTGTGAAGAACATAAGAGACATCGCAGAGCAGACCAATTTGCTCGCGCTCAACGCGGCCATTGAAGCTGCGAGGGCGGGAGAGGCTGGCAAAGGCTTCGCTGTGGTAGCTGAAGAGGTGAGACAGCTTGCTGAAGAATCAGCCCGTATAGCCGCCAACGTTCAGGATACCATCTCGAGGGTGGATGAGAGTGTCAGAGATGTTGTGGAGACTACCACGGCGAATCTCGAAGATGTGGAAAAAATCGTGCAGAGCGTGGAGGAGATAGGCCAGAGGATGAGAGAGATCGCCTCTCGCGTTTCACGGGCAGCTTCTACTATCCAGTCCTTTGCAGACTTCGCGCTTCAGGAAAGCGGGGAGATCAGGAGTGTATCCAAAGAAGCCGGCAAAATCGGCGAGGAGTTCTCCGTTATGTCACAGGATGTGGAGACACTGCAGAGAGCCGTTCAGGATTCGTCGAAGGCCATGGAGGATCTTTCCAGAAGCGCAGAAGAGCTGGCAGAACTCGCCAGAAAGCTGGACGAACTTTCCAAGGAATACAGGATTTAAAAAATGAAGGCACGTTGGTACCGTCTCTTCAGAGAGCTCTTTTCAAAAAATATATGGGTGAGAATGTGGGAGCCTTTGAGCTTCCACACTACTATACGCATAGGAGGGCGTGCCGCCCTCTTTATTTTTCCATCGAATGTCGGAAGTTTCAAAGAGGCTCTAACGGTTTTAAAAACAGCAGATGTTTCGTATAGAAAACTCGGTGCGGGTTCAAACACGATAGCCCCTGATGAGGATATGGAAACGGCGGTTATATCGCTTTCTGGTTTTACGGGATTGTCCACATCTGGTGGCAATCTTGTGGCGGAGGCAGGTGTTCCCCTTTTCAAAGTTCTCAACCTGTGTATTGAAGAGGGACTTTCGGGGCTTGAGTTTCTGTCAGGTATTCCAGGCAGTGTGGGCGGAGCCGTTAGAATGAATGCGGGTGCTTTTGAGAGGTCTGTTGCCGATGTGCTTGAGGATGTGCGAGTTCTGGATGAGGATACGGGTGAGATCTTCACGTTGAGAGCCGAAGAGGCAGGTTTTGGTTATAGAAAGTCCATCTTCTTTGAAAAGGACTGGACTGTTCTCTCTGCAAGGTTTAAACTGGTGAATGCTGACTCTGAGGCTGTGAGAAGAGAGGTTGTTAACCACCTGAAGAAGCGTCTTGCCACACAACCCCTCGAACTTCCAAGCGCGGGAAGCGTTTTTAAGAGACCGGTGAAAGATTTCTATGTGGGCAAGGCGGTAGAAGCTCTTGGCTTGAAAGGTTACAGAATAGGCGATGCGGCTATTTCCGAAAAACATGCGGGATTCATCGTCAACCTTGGTCGGGCTACCTACGGTGATGTCGTTTCTCTTGTGCGTCTGGTGAAGATGAAGGTAAGAGAAAGCTACGGAGTGGACCTTGAAACGGAGGTGGAGTTTTGGGGAGAACGTCCCTGATATTTCTGATACTCACCTTGATAGTCGTTTTCACTGTAACGCTTGCTGAGAACGTATGGAATCTTCTTTCAACGCCTTTGTGGATCCACCATGATGGACGTGTGGAATTGAAATTTCCGGAACCGGTTAGTGGTGTTGCCACGTTGAGTGCGATTGGAGAAGAAGATACGGCCACCGTGTTAACGTTCGAAGGAATGCGGGTGATAAGCCTTCCGGCTTCGGACAGAATCAGCTACCGCGCCAATGGTAAGAGTGCTTATTCATCTTCGATAGTCCTGGGTGGATTAGAAGAGTTCACTTTTGTTGTTTACGGTGATTCGCGGCATTTCGAAGAGCGCCACAGAAAGGTGTTTGAGGCCTTTTCTGAGGAAAATGTGGATTTTGTGGTTCACCTGGGAGATATTGTGGACAGCGGTTTGCTTTTTGATCAGTGGAGAGTATTCTTTGAGATCACGTCCGAGTACTGGTACTCCCATGTTATCTATACCGTCCGGGGTAACCACGAATACCCCTTCGATGTCTACGATGAGCTTCTCTATCCACCGTACTATGCGTTCAAAAGGGATGGCATGCTCTTTCTTGTTCTGGATACCAATCATTCGTTCGATGAAGGTTCGTCCCAGTGGATATGGTTGCTGGACGAACTGGAGAAAGCGCGAGAATCGAAAGAGCGAGTCGTCGTTTTCACCCATCATCCCATCTACACGAAGGGTCCTCACAGAAAAGACACGATAGTGAAGAAGCTGCAGAAAAGCCTCGCACCACTTTTTGAAAGGTACGGAGTGAAGCTCGTTTTTTCCGCTCACGATCATAATTATCAGCACCTGTTCAAAGATGGTGTTCACTATGTTGTCACAGGAGGCGGTGGAGCGGGTCTTTACGAAGTAGATGCAAACGCGGATTCGGAAGCGAGGCTTCTGGCTTACGCTGTTAAGCTTCACTATGTGGTTGTGGAGGTTTCAGAGAATAGGATGAAAGTGACTGCGAAAACGCCTCTGGGTGAAACAATAGAGGAGTTTTATGTGTCCTTTTGATCGTGGGTTTTTAAAGGTTTAAGGGCGATCACATCGAGAGAGTCTGTCCGAAAAAAATCAAGAAGCAAAGCGTATTCGATCTTTCCAACGATGGATGCAAGAACTTATCCATCCAATCTTATATTTTCCACCCGTTTGTATCCTCCCACATCCGTAAAACGGCTCACTCGGAGACTCCCCAGTTTCGGTATTTTCTATCAAAACTATCTGATTGACGGGCCTGGAATCTCTTGTCTTTCTTCTTATCACACATCACGGTTTCTAAGTCTTGCGAAGCGCCGAGTGAGCGCTTATGCAAACAATTACCGAGCTGCATGGATGTGGCGAAACGTTGCCTCTTTACCTCTTACTGTTCCAGCATAGAGCTTTTACAGTCTTGCGAAGCGCCGAGCGAGCGCTTATGCAAACGATTACCGAGCTGCATGGACGCGGCGAGATTTCGCCTCTTTATCTTCTCCTGTTCCAGCATAGAGC
>DPRG01000051.1:1674-11622 GCA_003538775.1 Thermotogae bacterium | reverse complement strand
CAGACCTACGGGGAGGTTCTTCATATACGCCGTGATGATCACTTCCCTTTCGAACGAACGATTATTTGCAACTATTATAGCAATTTTGAATTACCGTTGAGAGAAAAAAACGGTTAAAATGCCTCGAGAAAATCGTACGATTCTGCAAGGATCTACTATCCAGAATGCAATAAAGAAAAATTTTGGAGATTATAGAAAATTCTCTTGCTCAACTTTTGAAAAACTTCCGGTGGTTCTTTTAATAATCTTTTGGTTCATATAAAAAAGGGCAACTTCAATGCTTATATCAATATTGATATTCTTGTGGTTTATGAAGATCCTCTACGAGAGGACGCGCACAAAATCGTCAGAAAAACCGCAAAATTGAAAGGATTGAGTCCCACATGTCTATTCGCAGTTTTTTGATATTCAGGTTCGTTATACAAAAAGCTCGCCTCACATTGAGGCGAGCCCTGTTTTTCCAAATTTGATGTGCGGTGTTTTTTATACTCCCTTTATTTCGAGGAGCTTGAGGACATGCTGTTTTTCTTGCTCAATTATGGCTTTCACGAGTTTTTTCGCGTTTTCGGACTTTATTATCTCCATTATCTGATAGTAGAAGATTATTGAATCCTTTTCTAATCCTATGGCATAGTCGATGACATCTATTATATCTTTCCCCTTGACTTTTTCCAGCATCTCTTCTACGGTAGGGAATATCTTCCCGTCCACGTAGCTTTTCAGATAGGCGTCCACTTCGTCCACATCTACGTAGTCAACTTCCTCCACTTGCAGGGTGGTGCCTATCTCTTTGAAGGTCTTTGCGTGATCTCTTTCTTGAAGAGCCATGTAATTAAAGAATTCCCGCTTTTCTGGTTCTCTGGAATTCTCTGAAAGAAATTTATAAAACTTCTCTCCGTTTTCTTCCACCTTCACAGCCATTTCCAGGATTTCGTTGACCGCGAACATCGTCCCACCTCCATTCATTCTCGATTCCACTTTACCACTTCTTCGAGAGGCTTTCGAATTCTGGGACCGAACTCAAGTTCCAGGTGTTTTTCGTTCAGGCCTTCGGCGCTTCCCTGGTATCCAAGAGCGATCAGTGTGATCAGTGTGTTTTCCGGAGGAATGCCCAGGATCTCTTTTATCTTCACGGGATCGTACCCTGCAACCGGATGAGCTATGATACCCATCTGTGTAGCTTGTACCATCAGGAATCCAACAGCCATACCCACTCCGAATAGGTAGTAATCCCTGTTGTCCGAAAGCCTGCAGTCGTAATCCGGGTGTGAATGCACGGCGATGATCACAGGAGCTCTTTTCATCCAGTAGTTACCACCAGGAATTGCCTCATGAATAGTTTTGAGAAGTTCAGGATTGTCGATTACCACAAATCTCCATGGCTGGTTGTTGAAACAGGAAGGAGCCAGATGCGCTGCCTGGAGGATCTTCGTTATTTCCTCTCGTGGGATGGGTTCTTCCCGGAGCGCTCTTCTGGCACGTCTATATTCGATGTGAGGGTTGAGATTCAGATCCTCTTCAACGATTCTCTTCAGAGTTTCGAGGACTTCTTCCACATGACCGTCCACTTTAACGTTCTTTTTGAACCATCTGAGCCTTCCCCATCGGTCGAAAAGAAAAGTCGATCTTACAACGCTTCTTTCGCCCTTTTTCACACCGAAGAGTTCAGCGAGCTTGCCTTCACTGTCTGAAAGGTAAAGCGGCTTCAGCTCATGCTTTTCCACGAATTTCTTGAGCGATTCCACAGAATCAGGGGATACACCTACTATCTTCGTTTTAACTATCTTCTGGAAGTCCTCATATGCGTCTGAGAACTCCCTTGCTTCGCGGTTACAACCAGGCGTACCCGCCCTGGGAAAAAAGTAAACCACACTGTAGTATCCTTTCAATTCCACCGATGAGAAATCCTCGTTAAGATAGGATTTGCAGGAGAACTCGGGTAAGAGTTCGTTTTGATTCATCAGATCACCTGCCTTTTCACCAACTGGAGGAGCGTTCGAACGTGTTTTCGCTCTTCGTTGACGATTTCTGTAACTACCGGGGATTTAACGTAATCGGCGACTTCCAAGTAGAACATGATGCTTTCCTTCTCGACGTCCAGAGCGAGTTCCACCGCGTCCTTTAGATTTTGAGGAACATCTTCTTCCAGTTTGGGGAAGATGGAGACTTCAGCGTATGTTGTGAGGTATCCAAGTATCTCTTCAGAAGGCCAACCTCCTTCGCTTTCTCTGGAGACATCGGCGAAGATCTTCTTGAAACGTTCAGCGTGATTCCTCTCTTCCTCGGCGAGTTTTTGAAACACGTCGGAGACCTCTCCTTCAGTTCTTTGAGCGAGTTCGGAGTAATAAGAGTATCCCTTCGACTCGATCTTTAAAGCTACATTGAGCAGTTGATCAAGACCTATCATCTTAAAACCTCCTTTATCCGAAGATGTTGTCCAGTACCATCATGATCAGAAAGCCGGCGATCAAAGAAAAGGTTGAGACCGCCTCATATCCATGGGAGTGGGTTTCCGGGATTATCTCATCGCTTATGACGTATAACATGGCTCCAGCGGCAAACGCCAGAAAGAACGGAAGAGCGGGGCGGGCTATCACGACGGCCGTTGCGCCTATCAATCCGCCAATCGGTTCCACAAGGCCCGTCAGGAATGAATACCATGCCGATCTTCCCCTCGTGTATCCCGCTTTTATGAAAGACGCCGCTACTGCCGTGCCTTCTGGAATGTTTTGAAGCCCTATTGCCACTGCAAGGCTCGTGCCAACCGCTATGCTTCCCGCACCGTAACCCACTCCTACCGCCATCCCTTCAGGAAAATTGTGAAGTGTGATCGCTATGACGAACAGCCATATCTTTCTCAAAACTGTGGCCTGATGGCCTTCTAATCCTTTCTGGAAGTGTTCGTGAGGAAGAATGTGGTCCAACAGTTCTATCACCACAGCTCCGGCGATTATTCCCACGATAGTTATCAAAATGCCCCCGGCTTCCATGGCAGGTATGATCAGGCTGAACACGGTCGCCGCGAGCATGACCCCGGCGGCAAAACTCAGAAGCATGTCCATGACCCTGTGGGATGGAGTCTTTTTGAAAATCAAAACCGGAAGGGCGCCTATGCCTGTTGCACTTCCCGCTATGAGGCTTGCAAGAACACCATACAACCAGACCTGCGATTCTGTCAAATCCGAACCCTCCACAGGTTTTTTCTCTTTAGACCAATTCTATCATGTAATCATCAGGAAAGCCATTTTGAGCCGGTTATCGCATGTGGTATATTATTACCATCTATTAGGCCTCTGGAGGGATCGCTGTGGAAAAGCTCATCCTCGATTGCGATCCAGGTCATGATGACGCTATCGCCATCCTCATGGCTGGTCTGGATGAAAGCCTTGAGCTTCTTGGAATAACCACCGTAGCTGGAAACTCCTACCTTGAAAACACCACGATGAACGCGCTGAAGGTTGTTGAGATGGCGGGCCTGGATGTGGCGGTTTATCCCGGTTGTTCGAAACCCCTGCTTCGAGACCAGATTGTGGCGCCCGAGATCCATGGTTCTTCGGGTCTTGAGGGAGCGGAATTACCAGAACCAGAGAGAAAGCCCGAGGAAAAGCACGCGGTTGATTTTATAGCCGAGATGGTCAGAAAGCATCCCGGAGAGATCAACTTAGTAGCCACAGGTCCTCTCACGAACGTGGCGCTTTTCATCATCAGATATCCCGATCTGCTTGGTAAATTGAAGCGCATCGTTATGATGGCCGGTGGTATTGCCTTTGGTAACGTAACTCCAGTGGCGGAATTCAATGTATACGCTGATCCTGAAGCCGCCAACGTGGTGCTCAGGTCTTCCGTGGAGAAGGTTATGGCTCCCTTGGACGTGACCCATCAGGCCATAATGACCGCAGAAGAGATCCAGAGACTCAGAGACACCGGTTCACACATCCTACAGACACTTGCCGACCTGCTCGAATTTTTCAGATCGACCTATCTGAGTACTTTTGGTATCGATGGAGCGGTACTCCATGATCCCTGCGCCGTTATGTACCTCATAGACCCGTCCGTCTTCGAGTGGGAGGATCTTTACGTGGAGGTCGAGCTCGACGGTAACCTCACCTACGGGCAGACTGTAGCGGATATCTGGAAAACCATGAAGATGGAGCCGAATGTGCGCGTTCTCAAAAAGATAAACCGCGACGCCTTTTTCAACAGGTTGTTCCGCGATCTTGAAAAGCTTGCGGTTTAGGCGGTCCAGGAGGTGGCATTGTGGCTGAAGATCCCAGGTATCACATCAAGGTGGAGCCGGAAGATCTGGGCAAATACGTGATCGTGGTTGGAGATCGTGGAAGGGTGCCACGGGTAGCCAAATATTTAGAAAACGCGGAGAAGGTTGGAGATAACAGGGAGTATCTAACCTACACCGGTACGATCAAGGGTGAAAAGGTTTCGGTGATGTCCACGGGCATGGGTGCGCCGGCTATGGCGATAGGTATTGAAGAGCTCGCAACAGCTGGCGTTCATACCGTTATACGCGTTGGAACGAGCGGCGCAATTCAAAGACATCTCAAACTTGGAGACAGCGTGATAGCCACAGGCGCTGTGCGAAGGGATGGAACTACTCTGCAATACCTCCCTCCTGAATACCCCGCCGTGGCTGATTTCGAGCTGACCCATGCGCTGGTCGAAGCAGCGAAGGCGCTCAACGCTCCATACCATGTTGGAATAATATATTCCACCGATTCTTATTATGGACGCCTTTTCGACGAGGAATCTCACGCTAAGTACTTTTCACTTATGGCTAAGGCGGGTGTTCTTGTTGTTGAGATGGAAGTTGGAGCGCTTTACGTTGTGGGTTCTATAAAAGGTATGAGAGTGGGATCGGTGCTTACAGTGAGAGAAGAACTCGCGGATTCTGGAGAGTACATTCAAGCGGGACAGGCTTACGAAGAAGGGCTCGAAAGATCCATCCGGATCGCCGTTGAAGCGATCCGGATTATGATAGAACGTTCGAAAAACCTGTGAGGAGGTGAGTGAGTGTGAAGAAGCTTTTGGTGTTACTGTTGATATTGGTGACGATAGTGGGTCTCGCGAAGCCGCTGAAGGTGGCGTTGTTGCTCAACGGTACACTGGGCGACAAGTCCTTCTTCGACTCCGCCGCAAGGGGAATAGAGATGGCTAAGAAGGATCTGGGTATCCAGGCAACAATCATAGAGATGGGATACAATCCCGCAAACTGGAGGCCCACACTGGAGGACGTGTCTGACCAGGACTACGATATCATCATCGTGGGAACCTGGCAGATGGCGGAAAACCTGGAAGAAGTCGCTCCGATGTTCCCGGATAAGAAGTACATCATATTCGACACCACGGTGGATTACTCCAAAGGAGGACTCGATAACGTATATTCCATACTCTACAAGCAAAACGAAGGTTCGTTCCTTGTTGGCGCTCTCGCAGCTTTGATGACAACTTCTGGATTGCCAAAGACCAATCCGGAACCGATAATCGGTTGTATCGGAGGAATGGATATCCCCGTTATCAACGATTTCATTGTGGGATACATCGAGGGTGCGAGGTACATAAATCCCGACATCAAGGTCCTTATCTCCTACGCGGGAGCCTTCAGCGATCCCGCCAAGGGTAAGGAGCTCGCGCTGGCGCAGTTCAGACAGGGCGCCGACATTTCCTTCAACATCGCCGGCCAGACCGGAATAGGCTTGCTCGAGGCCGCGAAGGAGATGGACAAATATGCCATTGGTGTGGATTCCGACCAGGCCCTGATAGTGGAGGAAAAAGACCCCGATATGGCCGCTCACATAGTGACCTCTATGATGAAAAACGTGGACCTTTCGCTCTACAGAGCTCTAAAGCTTCATCTGGAAGGAAAACTCAAGTACGGCCAGGCGGAGGCTCTGGGTATTGCAGAGGGCGGTGTCGGCGTTGCCGACAACAAATACTACAGACAGCTCGTTCCGGAGGAGTTTCGAGAAAAGATAAAAGAGCTCGAGGAACTGATAAGAACCGGCAAGATAAAGGTTAGCTCCGCCTTCGAGATGTCATCGGCCGAGCTCACGGAGCTGAGAAACAGCGTAAAACCTTGATTGATAATAAGATACCGGTGAGGGGGATATCCCCTCACCGCTTTTGGATCAGGGGTGAAAGAAGTGGCGCTGGCTGTTGAGATGAAGGAGATCGTTAAGGTGTATCCAAACGGCGTCGTCGCCAACAGGGGTGTGGATTTCAGCGTTGAAGAAGGGGAGATCCACGCTCTGGTTGGTGAGAACGGTGCGGGAAAGACCACTCTCATGAAGATTCTCTTTGGTATGGAGCAGCCGACGTCTGGGCAGATAAAGATTTTTGGTAAAGATGTGAGGATACATTCGCCTCACGATGCCATAACACTGGGTATAGGCATGGTGCATCAGCATTTCATGCTCGTACCATCACTTACCGTAGCGGAAAACGTTATCCTGGGGATAGAACCACGCAGGGGATGGAGTATAGACAGGGAAAAAGCACGGAAGATGGTAGAGGAGGCCTCTGAAAAGTTCGGTCTCCCGATTCCACCGGATGAAGTTGTGAGGGATTTGCCGGTGGGTATCAAGCAGAGGGTGGAGATCGTGAAGGCCCTGATCCGCGGGGCGAAGATCCTGATTCTGGACGAGCCGACGGCGGTGTTGACACCACAGGAGACAGAAGAGCTTTTTGAGTCTTTGAGGAATCTCACAGAGAAGGGTGTGACGATAATCTTCATCTCCCATAAATTGAAGGAAGTGAAGGCCATCTCTCACAGACTCACTATTTTGAGAGATGGCAGGCACATGGGTACTTTCGTCACCGATGAGATAACGGAAGAAGAGATTTCAAAACGGATGGTCGGTAGAGAGGTCGAGCTCGTGATAGAGCGCCCCGAACCCAAGCCCGGGGAGGTGGTGCTCAGGGTTGAAGAGCTCGGGTACGTGAGAGATGACGGTGTAAGGATGTTGAACGGTGTCAGTTTCTCCCTCAGGAGCGGGGAGATACTCGGTGTGGCTGGTGTCGAAGGAAACGGCCAGCGGGAACTTGTGGAGATTCTGACTGGCTTGAGAAGTGGGGCAACCGGTAGCGTGAAACTCCATGGTGAGGAGATACTGGGTTTAGACGCGTATGGTATCAGAAGAAGGAGCGTTTCTCACATTCCCGAAGACAGGGTGGAATTCGGCGTGGCGCTGAAAGCGCCAATATGGGAGAACGTCGTTTCGGATAGATACTGGAAGCCGCCTTTCGGAGGAAAGATCAGGATTTTTCCGAAGGTGATGAAGGCGTTTACCGCGAAAGCAATAGAGGAGTTCAGCATAAAGGCTGACAATCCGGATACACCGGTCATGATGCTTTCAGGTGGAAACATGCAAAAGGTGGTTGTCGCGAGAGAGTTCACCTCAAATGCGAAGTTACTCATAGCTGATCAGCCCACTCGCGGTATCGATGTGGGATCGACCGAATTTGTCAGAAAGAAGTTGATCGAAGCCCGCGATTCGGGACTTGCGATATTACTGGTTTCTGCGGACTTGCAGGAAATTCTTCAACTGTCGGACAGAATCGTGGTGATGTACAAAGGCGAGATTGTGGGTTATTTCCCTCAGAACAGGGGTTTAACTGAAGAGGAGCTTGGATATTACATGCTTGGTGTTAAACGACACGAACCTTCGCGCTTGAAGGAGGCAATAGTTGCATGAGGCGCTTTTCGGCCTACGAGTGGGTGCGAACGGCGGTTACTATAGGCATAGCGCTCGCGCTTGGATATCTGGTACTCGTGTTCACTGTGGACGATCCAAACGGTGCCTTCAAATGGTTCTTGTGGGGACCTCTGAGCAGGATGCGCAGAATAGTGGAGCTCATAGATTACACCATACCTCTGATATTCGCAGGGCTTGCGGTCAGCATAGTCTTTCAGGCGGAGATTTTCAACATAGGCGCCGAGGGGCAGCTCTTTATGGGCGCCGTCGGAGCCACCTTTGCAGCCCTGTATTTTCCGCAGATTCCAGTGATACATGTGATCCTTGTGGCAGCTTTCGCCATGCTTGTTGGCGGTGCCTGGGCGAGTATCCCCGCGTACATGAAAGCAAAGTGGAACGCGAGCGAGCTGGTTTCCTCTTTGATGATGAACTACGTGGCGTTTTTCCTGGGGTTGTATTTCATCAACTATCACATGAGGGATTTGAAAGCAGGGTATCTTGTGTCCTACAAGTTTCCAGAAACAGCATGGTTGCCGCGGATCCTCAAACGTTACAACCTGCATGCAGGCGTCTTCATTGCGGTGGGTTTTGTCTTTCTCGTGTGGTTCTTTCTTTACAGAACGCGCTTTGGTTACGAGATACGCATGATGGGTTTCAACAAGAACTTCGCCATGTTCAGCGGTATAAAGGTTAACAACGTGGTGCTGTACGCTCAGATAGTCAGCGGGATGGTGGCGGGGCTCGCAGGGGCGGTGGAGCTCATGGGCCTTTACAAACGATTCGTCTGGCAGGTCTCTCCCGGATACGGGTTCGACGGGATCATAGTCGCTTTGCTCGCGAGGAACAACCCGCTTCTTGTTCTTCCTGCGGCCTTTCTGGTGGGATACTTCAGAACAGGTGCCTACGTTATGAGCCGAATGACTGGAATAGCACCAGAGATAGTCACCACACTCCAGGCTGTGATCATACTGC
Source organism: Thermotogae bacterium (assembly GCA_003538775.1). Classification (GTDB taxonomy): domain Bacteria; phylum Thermotogota; class Thermotogae; order UBA12178; family UBA12178; genus UBA12178. The sequence continues at coordinate 2,944 of DPRG01000051.1, read as the reverse complement.
TGATAACCGCGGAAGCCTTCCTGGAATTCTGGAAGCGCAGGAAGATCATTCGTGAAGCGATGAAGGCAGAAGGCGGGGATGTGCAGTGAACGAGATAGCACGAAGCATCCTTTCAGCTGAGTTCGTCTACTCGGTTATCCGCGTTTCTACACCACTCATCTTTGCCGTGATGGGAGCGCTTTTAAGCGAGATAGCGGGCGTGATAAACATCGCTCTGGAGGGTATGATGCTCATGGCCGCCTTCTGGGGGGTTATAGTCAGCGCCTTCACCGGAAGCGCGTGGCTGGGGATGCTGGCCGGGCTGGCTTCTGCCGTGCTTCTGGCACTGGCTCTGGCTTACTTCCATCTTAATCTCAGAACCAACCTCATCCTGGCTGGAATCGCCCTGAACCTTTTCGCTTCGGGTGCTACTGTTTTTCTCCTGTATCTCATAAGCGGTGATAAGGGCTCATCCGCTTCCATAAAAAGTTATGTGCTGCCACGGGTTGATATACCTCTTCTAAAGGATATTCCGTTTTTTGGAGACGCACTCAGCGGACATCACATACTGACATATCTCGCCTTCGCCGCGGTCGTGTTTGTGCAGTACCTGATATACCGTACTCCTTTGGGTTTGAGACTGCGCGCTGTGGGCGAAAACCCCGAAGCGGCGGAATCCGTGGGTATTTCTGTGAGGCGGGTTCGTTACATCGCCCTGGTTTTGAGCGGCCTTATGGCTGGCTTCGGTGGGGTGTTTCTCTCCATGGGTTACGTTTCCTGGTTTGCCAGGGACATGACCTCAGGGCGTGGTTTCATCGCCCTCGCTGCTCAGGCGCTCGGGGGAAAGACAGCCATTGGTGGAATGCTTGGGGCGATGCTCTTTGGCCTTGCCGAAGCGCTCAGTTACACCTTTCAGGCTATCCGCATACCATCTGAGTTTACGAACATGATGCCGTTCGTCTTCACACTCATAGCGCTTGCTGTTTACGCTCGCAGTGTAATCGCGAGGCACAGGAAAGCACCTTCCTCTTCCCAGCCTCTTGAAGAAAACACGGAAACATGATAAAATCATCATCGCGGGGCGTAGCGCAGATGGTAAGCGCGCCTGCCTTGGGAGCAGGAGGTCGCTGGTTCGAGTCCAGTCGCCCCGACCAGTGTGTAGTTGATTGGTGACTTGACCGTATGCTTTCTTCGTGATAACATATCCTTTGGAACGCGGCCGTAGCTCAATTGGTAGAGCATCGGCCTTCCAAGCCGAGGGTTGCGGGTTCGAGTCCCGTCGGCCGCTCCA
>DPRG01000051.1:0-1567 GCA_003538775.1 Thermotogae bacterium | reverse complement strand
GGGTTGCGGGTTCGAGTCCCGTCGGCCGCTCCAAAAGCTCCATCTTCGCCGATGGAGCTTTTTTCTTGTATTCACAGCAGGAGGCGGACGACTTGAAGGACTTTTACGATAAGCTGGTCCAGGGCTTTGAAAAAAATCAGAAGAAACTCTTTGTTCTCCTTGTTTTGATAAACATCGCAGCCCTTGTTGGTGTGTTCCGCATTCATATCAACACCGATTTTCTTCAGTTCATCCCTTCCGATTCCCATCGTTTTTCCGAGTACCAGGAGATGACAGCCGATTTTGAGACGTCCGAACAGACGATGTTTCTCGTACAGCTCGAAAGACCTCCCGAAACGGCAGAAGAGATCGCATATTTGAGGCGAATACAGGACCTTTTGAAACAGATCCCGGGCGTCAGCGCTGTGATGGGCCCTGTACCTGAGAAGATCCCCGTGGGATTCAGACTTGTCGATACGGCCAACCCGGATGAAAAGAGGACATCTTTGATTTTGAAGTTCATAGAGAATCTCGGAGAGCTGAAGAACATTTATCAACATGAAGGGAAAACCTACGCCCTTTTCACCGTGATGGGAGAAAGCGGAAGCGACAGCTTTGCGATCGCAAGACGCGCTGAAGAGATAATCAGAGAGCATTTCACAAGGTATTACGCCACAGGAGACATCTACCTGGAAAGCAAGATCTTCAGCTACATCCTTCGCATAATACTGATACTTCCACCTGCGGCGATAATCATCCTTCTCAACGTTTTCCGATCGCGACTTCGCTCTTTCAAGGCCTCTTTTTTCTCGCTCTTGCCAGCAGGCCTTGGGGCTCTCTGGACGCTCGGTCTCATGGGTTGGAGCGGAAGAGAGCTTTCCGTGATGACCGTGCTCGCCCCCATTTTCACGATAGTCATGGGTAGCGCTGATGGTCTCCATTTCGTATCACATTTTCTGGACCACATCGCCGAGGGAAGAACCAGAAAAGACGCCCTTACGATAACGCTGAAAAGAGTGGGCGTTCCCATGATATTGACAACCGTCACGACGATAGGTGGCTTCATGGCTTCACTCACGATATCCTCGACAGCCATGCGCCAGCTGGTGGTCTTTGCGAGTATCGGAGTCACTTTCGCGGGTGTTGCCACCTGGTACGTGCTTCCCTTGATCGGGCTTCGCGTATCGCTGCCGTCGGTCTCGAAGAAAGATAAAAGCAAGGAGCTCAGCATTTTCCGCTCTCTCATTGGCAAAAAATCGATCGTGATAACACTCGTGCTGGTAGCTGTTTTCATCTGGGGTGTTTTTCTGGTGAAGACAGACTTCAACATGACATCGCTTTACAAACCCTGGACAGAGGTGCGAAAGAACTTGGAAACAGTGCAGAGGATCACAGGCGGTGGGATCCCCGTCTTTGTGGTGTACAGGTTTTCCGGCGATCCCTACGCGCTTAGTTTGATAAACAATGTGCTTTCTCTTGAAAAAAGCCTTGTAAAAGAAAGGGTCGTTACCCGCGCCGTTTCCGTCTACGACGCTGTGGGGTCTTTTTACAAGGTGATCTTTGGAAGCTCTGAAGGCTATCCCGAAAA
>DPRG01000029.1 GCA_003538775.1 Thermotogae bacterium | reverse complement strand
AATTGTTTGCAAGCGTGAGCGAGAATGACTGCTGAGCGCAACTTAGAAGCCGAGATGTGTGATATTTTCTTCTTTTCGACGATTTTTCGAACACACTCAATTTCTACTTGACAAGTCCATTTTTTCACTTTATAATCTGGATAGAAATACTCCAGTTAAAGGAGGTAAGAAGAAGTGGCGGCGTTTTTGATTACGTTCAGAGAAACCCTTGAGGCGGCGTTGATCACCGGCATAGTTTTAGCGTTTTTAAACCGCACCGGTCATGGTCAATACAGGCGTCACGTTTACACAGGTGTGCTTTTGGGAATTCTTTTGAGTCTGGTTTTCGCTTTTTTCTTTCAAAGTCTTTTTGGAAGTTTTTCGGGCGAAGCAGAAGAGATCTTCGAAGGAATATTCTCTATCGCTGGAGCTGTTTTGATAACCACTCTTATCCTGTGGATGCTCCGTCAGCGTAATGTGGCTCTTTCTATTGAAAAAAAGGTAAGCGCTGATATTGAAAAGGCGCGACCTGTTGGGATCTTCTTTTTGATTCTCGTATCCATTTTGCGTGAAGGAGTGGAGACGGTCATATTTCTTGAGAGTGCAAGTACCATAGGTGGTGTGGGAATATGGAGCTCCGTTCTGGGTATTCTGGCAGCGCTTTTCCTCGGGTATTTGATATTCTTCACGTCCATGAGGATAAGTCTGAAGGCGGTCTTTAACGTCACCAATGCATTGCTCATACTGTTTGCGGCGGGACTAGTCGTTTACGGTGTCCACGAGCTTCAAGAAGCGGGTTTACTTCCTGTTTTTATCGAGCATTTGTGGGATATAAACAACATAGTGGATGAAAATGGCGCTTTCGGTGGAATTTTGAAGGGTCTGTTCGGTTACAACGGAAACCCGAGCCTTATGGAAGTAGTGGCGTATCTGGTTTATTTGATTTCGGTGATTTTTGTCAGTGTGAAAGGTTTGAAAGTCAGAATCAGGGAGGTGACTGTGAGATGAGCGAGCTGTTTGGATCTAAGGAAAAAAGAAAGGAAATGATGAAGACCCTGATCCGCAGGATTCACGAAGGTGAAGACGCAGAAAGGATCAAGAGGGAATTCATGGAGGTGCTTAAAAGTACTACCCCGGAAGAGATAGCTGTTGTTGAACAGGAGCTGATCGAAGAAGGTTTGCCAAGAGAAGAAGTGCTCAACCTGTGTGAAGTTCATCTTGCTGTTTTCCAAGAATCACTGCAGAAGGAAAGCGATCAGCTGGCGCCGGAAGGGCATCCCGTTCGGATTTTGATGGAAGAGCATTCCGCGATGGTTAACGTCGCCGGTATGCTGGTGAACGCGTCAAGAGAAGGTGACTGGAAGAAGATACAGGAGCTGGCAGAGAAGCTCCGCTCATCTGAAACACATTATTTGCGAGAAGAAAATGTGCTCTTTCCTTATCTGGAGAAGTACGGAATCAAAGAGCCTCCAGCTGTGATGTGGATGGAACACGACAGGATAAGAGAACTCAAAAAACGTCTTTACGAGCTTGTGGAGAGCATGGATGAGAGCTCTATCGAGGAGCTCCAGAACCTTTCGGTGATGCTTTCAGAGATGTTATCCAGCCACTTTTTTAAGGAAAACAACGTTCTCTTTCCCATGGCCATAAAGGTTTTAAGTGAACAGGAGTGGTACATGGCGCGAAAGGAATTCGACGATCTTGGATACTGCGAGTTCACACCCGAATCGGTTTTGAAAAGCTTCGGAACGTCGGTGAAGGAAGAACCTCGTCCGTCTGCTACCGCTGATGGGCTTGTAAATCTCGGCAGTGGTTCTCTTACACTTGAAGAATTGATCGCGATGCTGAACACTCTTCCCGTGGACTTCACCTTCGTTGATAAGGATGATAGAGTCAAGTACTTCAACGAACCCGCTGATCGCATTTTTGTTAGAACCCGGGCTGTAATAGGTCGTTCTGTTCAGCAGTGTCATCCGCAGAAAAGTTTGCATGTGGTAAACAAGATCCTCGAAGATTTCAAAGCCGGAGTTCGCGATTCCGCTGATTTTTGGATAAACAAAGATGGAAGGCTTATTTACATTCGTTACTTCCCCGTGAGAAATGATAAAGGTGAGTATCTCGGTACGCTCGAAGTTACGCAGGATGTAACGGAAATAAAGCAACTCGAAGGAGAGAAACGACTGCTCTCTTAGGAGGAGGCGAGGGTATGGAAGGGGTTTTAGACCTAAAGGCGCTTGTGGAATACCAGGAAGGTTCGATCGTAAGCAGAGCCCTGATGCAAAAAGAAAGCGGCTCGCTCACGCTCTTTGCGCTTTCAAAGGGGGAGAGCATAAATGAACACATTTCTCCGTATCGTGCTTTCCTGCTGGTGGTGGAGGGAGAGTGTGGTGTGAAAATCGGGGATGAAATGCACAGCCTCAAGGAAGGGCAGTGCATATTCATGCCCGAGAACGTCCCTCACGCCCTGTATGCGGAAGGAGATACGAAATTTCTGCTTTTCATGTTGAAATGAGGGTGCTCGAGACGTTCACAGAAGCGACGTCAACGTCTGACAGATCGCATCTCCCATCTGAGAGGTGGAGATTATCTGATGTGAAGAACCTGCGATGTCCCTCGTTCTGTAGCCTTTATCGATGACTATTTCAACGGCTTTTTCTATCTTTCTCGCCGTTTCCGTCATATGGAAAGAATGTTCCAGCATCATGGCGAGCGATAGTATCTGGGCGATGGGGTTTGCCATGTTTTTGCCGGCTATATCAGGGGCAGATCCACCGGCTGGCTCGTACAGATGTTTGTCGCCGAACGAAGCCGAAGGTAACATGCCTAAGGATCCAGCCAGTGCGGCTGATTCGTCAGAAAGAATATCTCCAAACATGTTGGTGGTGAGTATGACATCGAATTGAGATGGGTTTAATATCAACTGCATGGCTGCGTTATCCACGTACATATGCTCCAGTGTCACATCGGGATATTCTTTTCCAACATCCTCAACAACGCGTCTCCAGAGCATGGAGCTGTATAGCACGTTGGCCTTGTCCACGGAGGTGACTTTCTTTTTTCTCGTTCTGGCGAGCTCAAAGGCCGTTCTTGCGATCCTTTCAACGGTGTTACGCTCGTATACCATTGTGTCGATCCCTTTATCGTTTTCGAGGCTCCTTGGTTGCCCGTAGTATATACCTGAACTCAGTTCCCTGACAGTGATCAAGTCAACCCCTTCTTTGAGGAGGGAGTTTTTAAGCGGCGAGACCTCGGCAAGAGAGGGATAGACTTTTATGGGTCTCAGGTTAGCGTACAGGTTCAGAAACTTTCTGAGGGCGAGCAACCCCCCTATCTCTGGCCTGAGTTGTGGTGGCAGTGAGTCCCATTTCTTGCCACCCACGCTACCCAGAAGGACGGCATCACATTCGTCGCAGATCTTTCGGGTTTCTTCGGGAAACGGTGTTTGAAATTTATCGTAAGCCTCTCCACCAATATGACCGAAGACTCTCTCGAATTTCACCCCGGTTGACTCTTCCACCACATCGAGAACCTTGAGGGCTTCCCTCATAACCTCTGGGCCGATCCCGTCACCTGGAAGCACGGCGATCCGGTAAGCCATGAGATCAACTCCCCATATTCATTTTTTTGTCAGGCTTTTGACGCAATACTCAAGCCATCCGCCCGCTTCAACAATCTCACGCAAAAAGCGAGGATACGGTTTTGCGTCGTGTTCTACACCCTTTGTTACGTTCACAACCTTACCCTGCGTCAGGTCGATCTCAACGATATCGCCTTCGCTGAAAGAAGATGTGTCAGGGAGTTCGACTATGGGTAAACCGATGTTTATGGCGTTTCTGAAGAATATCCGGGCGAAGGATTCCGCGATAACGCATGAAATGCCCGCGGCCTTTATAGCGATGGGGGCGTGTTCTCTGGAGGAACCGCATCCGAAATTCTCACCGGCCACTATTATTCCACCCTTTATATCGTCCCTTTGGCCGAAGCCCGGTCTGGCATCTTCCATACAGTATTTTGCGAGCTCAGCGGGATCTGAAGTGTTGAGATAACGCGCCGGGATTATCTCATCGGTGTTGACGTTATCGCCGAATATGAAGACCTTACCTTTGATTATCATCTTCATTCCCACCCTTCACAAACGTCTTGGATCAGCTATATAACCTCTCACAGCGCTCGCTGCGGCTACCGCAGGAGAGGCGAGGAATACCTTGCTCTTTGGGTGTCCCATTCTTCCCACAAAGTTTCTGTTGGTTGTTGAGATCGCGACCTCGCCTTCGGCGAGTATGCCCATGTGGCCTCCAAGGCATGGGCCACAGGTTGGGGTGGAAAAGGCGCATTCGCTGTCGAGGAATATATCCACTAGTCCCTCTTTAAGTGCCTGTTTGACAACACTTTGTGAACCAGGTATGATTATGCAACGGACGCCAGGTGCGACTTTGCGGCCCTTCAAAATCTGCGCCGCAAGCCGCAGGTCTTCTATCCGTCCGTTTGTACAGCTGCCAATGACGACCTGATCGACTCTGATTCTCTCTTTTTCCGCTTCGACCACGCTTTTTGCGTTGGATGGCAGATAAGGGTAAGCTACCTGCGGTTCGAGCTCCGACAGATCTATCGTCAGTTCTTTCCAGTAGACAGCGTCTTCATCCGCTGATAAAGGCTCCACCTCTATGCCTCTTTCTTTTTCATAGGCCATCGTGATCTCGTCCACCGGGAAAAGACCGGTTTTTCCCCCAGCTTCTATAGCCATGTTCGATATGGTGAATCTCCCGTCCATCGTTATTTCGTAAATAGCAGGGCCAGAAAACTCCAGTGCCTTGTAGTTGGCTCCATCCACGCCGAGTATCGATATTATCTTCAGTATCACATCCTTGGCGGTTACGAATTCACCGAGATGTCCCTGGAGTTTCACGTTTATACTTTCAGGAACTTTCAGCCATACCTTTCCCGTCAGGTACACGCCGGCGATGTCGGTGGAGCCCACACCGGTTGCGAAAGACCCCAGAGCCCCGTAAGTGCAGGTATGAGAATCAGCTCCAACAACCAGATCACCAGATTTTACAAGTCCTTCTTCCGGGAGCAGGACGTGTTCAATTCCCATCCGTCCAACTTCGTAGAAGTGTTTTATGCCCTGTTCTTTTGCGAATTCCCTCAGTAATTTCACCTGCATTGCTGATTTGATATCTTTGTTCGGCACAAAGTGATCAGGGACGAGAACCACCTTTTCGGGATCGAATACCTTTTTTCCGCCATACTCACGAAATTTCTGAATGGCCAGTGGGGCTGTTATATCGTTGGCAAGGGCAAGGTCAACATCTAGAAGAAGAAACTCGCCTGGTTCAACGTTCGATCTTTCTGCCTTTCTGGAAAGTAGTTTTTGCGCCAGCGTCAATTCGGCTCACCTGCCCGGGTTGAATTATTTTCAAACGCTCCTTTTTTCATGAGAAGGTATTTGTTCACGGCGTTCACGTATGCCATTGCTGAAGCTTCAACTATATCTGTGGAAACACCCCTTCCGCTGTATCTGCTTCCTTCTATCTGAAGGGTGAGTTTGACTTCTCCCTGAGCGTTTTTGCCTGATCCAACCGCCTGGATAACGTACTCTTCGAGCTTCGTGTTCAAACCGGTGATTCTGTCAATCGCTCTGAAGATGGCGTCAATAGGCCCGTCGCCCGTCTCCGCGGCGTTCTCCTCACAGTTATCTGCGAGCATCCTCACAGTGGCTGTTGGTAACACGGTGTTACCCGTAAAAACGTGAAAGTATGTTAGTTTGTAGCCACGCAGGGGTTCTCTCAGTATCTCAGAAACGAGAGAGAGTAGATCGTCATCGTAAACCTCTTTCTTTTTGTCAGCCAGATCAAGAAAGCGTTCGAATATTTTTTGAAGCTTATCCTCGTCTGTGTGAATACCGTAAGACTCGAGTTTTTTCTTCAGGGCATGTCTGCCGGAGTGTCTCCCCATCACAAGGGTTTCAGAGGTTCTGCCTATATCCGAGGGCTTCATGATTTCGTAGGTCTCCCTCATCTTCAACACGCCATCCTGATGAATTCCTGATTCATGAAGGAATACGTTTTCCCCTATTATAGGTTTGTTCCGCGATGGAACCATTCCGGTTATATGAACCAGTAATCGCGAAGCGGGATAGATGAGTGTCGTGTCGATACCTGTTTCGATGTCGAGAAAGTCCTTTCTCACCTTGGCGGCCATGACGAACTCTTCCAGCGCACAATTTCCTGCTCTTTCTCCAATGCCATTTAGTGTCACTTCAACCTGGGTCGCACCGTTGCGCACAGCGGCAATGGAATTGGCAAGCGCCAGTCCAAGATCGTTGTGACAGTGAACGGAAAGATCGACGTTTTCGATGCCAGGCACACCTTCCTTTATAGCTCTGATCATCGCGCCGAACTCTTCGGGAATGGCGTATCCAACTGTGTCGGGGATGTTCACAGTTGTCGCACCAGCTTCTATTGCGGTTTTTACCACCTCAATTAAAAACGGCAGTTCTGTTCTGGAAGCGTCTTCAGCTGAGAATTCAACCAATTCGCTGTATCTTTTTGCGTAATCCACGTACTTCCTGATTCTATCTAAAATTTCATCCTTTTCCATTTTCAGTTTGTACTGTCTGTGTATGGGAGAGGTCGCTATGAAGACGTGGATCATCCGGTTGTTCGTATCTTTCAAAGCTTCATATGCAGCATCTATATCTTTTTCCACGCATCTTGCGAGTGCCACCACAGTTGCGTTTTTCACATGTTTTGCCACCTTTTTTACTCCTTCAAACTGCACAGGGGAGGAAACCGGGAAACCAGCCTCTATGAGATCAACTCCGAGATTTTCGAGCATCAGGGCTATTTCGAGTTTTTCATTCACCGACATGGACGCTCCTGGAGATTGCTCGCCATCCCGGAGTGTGGTGTCGAAGATCTTCACTCTCATGTTTCTTTCGCCTCTCTTTCCTTTTCTTCAACATACAGCTTGTAAACAAGAGAATCTACGAGAGCCGAAAGTGATGCGTTGATGATATTCGACGACACCCCAACCGTGCCCCAGTGCTTTTCGCCATCGGTGGATTCTATAAGGACGCGGGTGGTCGCTCTCGTTCCGGCCTGTCCATTGAGAATTCTCACCTTGTAATCCGCGAGTCTGACCTTCTTTAGAGAGGGATAGAACTTTTCAAGCGCTTTTCTCACGGCTTTGTCGAGCGCATCAACAGGTCCTTCACCTTCAGATGCGGTGTGTTCGAAGACTTCTTTTAGTTTCCTCTGCCTGGCCACTTCTTCCGGAATCTTCACTTTTACCGAGGCTTCGGAATAGACTTTCCCGTCCTGCCGCCAGGTAACGACGTTGAAACCCAGGACGTCGAAGTACTTTTTCTTCTTTCCGGTCATTTCGTTCAACAACAGTTCAAATGACGCTTCCGCGCCTTCAAAATGATAACCCTGAGCTTCGAGCTCTTTGACCCTGTTTACTACTTCTTTCACTTTTGGCGAATCTCTGTCGAGTTCGATACCCATCTCTTTCGCCTTTTCCAGTATGTTGCTTTTTCCAGAAAGCTCTGAGACGGATATTTTACGTTCGTTTCCCACCAGTTCCGGGTTGATGTGTTCATAGGTTCTTGGGTTGACTTTGATCGCGGATACGTGAACCCCGCCCTTATGCGCGAAGGCGTTTTCTCCCACAAAGGGCATGTGATCATCGTGAGGTTTGTTTGAGAGCTCTGAAACCAGCCTGGAAACCGCGACGAGCTTTTTGACGTTCTCTCTGGGTATCGCATCGATGCCCATCTTGAAAACCAGATTTGGAATCACAGAGCACAGATTCGCGTTTCCGCATCTTTCTCCCAGACCGTTTATTGTTCCCTGGACATGAGTTATTCCCTTCCTGACAGCAACTAACGTATTCACCACCGCGAGATCGGAATCGTTGTGAGTGTGTATTCCCAGTGGGACGTTAAGTGTGTTTTTCACATCCTCTACGATCTCTTCAAGCTCGTACCAGAGGGTGCCACCGTTTGTATCGGCGAGCACGATGCAGTCAGCCCCGGCCTGTGCGGCCACCTTTATCGTTTCAAGGGCGTATTCTCTGTTGGCTTTGTAACCGTCGAAGAAATGTTCGGCGTCGTATATGACCTCGTCTGCGAATCTTTTCAGATAGCTTACCGTGTCGTGTATCATCCTCAGATTTTCTTCAAGTGTGGTTTTGAAAACTTCCAGTACGTGCAGATCCCAGCTTTTGCCGAATATTGTATAGACGGGCGTTTCGGCTTTCAACAGCGTTTGAATGTTTTGATCTTCCTCAACAGGTGTGTTAGGGCGTCTCGTTGAGCTGAATGCTGCTATTTTCGTGTTCCGTAGTTTAATCTTCTTCACTCTTTCGAAGAACGCCAGATCCTTTGGATTGGAGCCAGGCCAGCCGCCTTCGAGGTAGTGTATCCCCAGATCGTCGAGAGCTTCCGCTATTCTAAGTTTGTCTTCAAGAGAAAACGATACTCCGAATGCCTGTGCCCCATCTCTGAGCGTGGTATCGTAGATTCTGACACATGGTTCCACACGTACTCCCCCTTTCACAAACTCCTGAGGATGGCACCCGTTGAAGCCGAGCGAACGAGTAGAGAGTATCTTCTCAACACCTCTTCTTCCACCGCCGGGAGACGTTCCTTTAATTCCTCGTATCTTTTCTTCATCTCTTCTTCGTCGATAAGAAGATTCAGCTGCCTTCTGTCCACGTCTATCTCTATGAGATCCCCGTCCTTGACGATAGCTATCGGCCCGCCTTCAGCTGCCTCGGGCGAGACGTGACCTATTACCGCTCCTCGGGATCCCCCTGAAAACCGCCCGTCGGTTATCAACGCGACATCTTCGATGAGACCCATTCCGGCAATAGCGGAGGTCGGCGAGAGCATTTCTCTCATGCCCGGGCCGCCTTTTGGGCCTTCGTAACGTATAACCACCACATCTCCTTTCTTCACCTTTCCAGATAGAATGGCCCTCGTTGCGAGTTCTCCGTCTTCGAAGACCACTGCAGGTCCAACATGGTGGCGCATTTTTTCGGGAATGCCCGACAGTTTTGCAACCGCGCCATCTGGAGCAAGGCTTCCATAGAATATACCAAGACCTCCTTCTTTGTGGTAAGGATTTTCCAGCGGTCGTATCACTTCTTCGTCATAAACGCGGGCTTTCTCCAGCATATCTCCAATTCTTCGGCCATAGACGGTCATCGCATCTTCTTCCAGTAGCTCCCCGTCCTTCAACCTTTTCAGCACGGCGTATACTCCACCGGCCTGGTGCAGATCTTCTATGTCGTGCGGTCCAACAGGTGAAAGATTGCATATATGTGGTACCTTTCGACTCAGCCTGTCGAAAAGTTCTATATCGAGCTGTACTCCAAAGCTTTCAGCTATTGCTTTGAGGTGAAGCACCGTGTTGGTAGAACCGCCAAGTGCGAGATCGAGGGCGATAGCGTTCACAAAGGATTTCATGTCAACGATATCTCGTGGTTTCAACCCCTCTTTTACGAGCTCCACAACCCTCATACCTGCTTCTTTCGCCATTCTTATTCTTTCAGCGTAAACGGCGGGTATAGTGCCGTTGCCCCTTAAAGCGAGTCCAAGGGCTTCTGAAAGGGCGTTCATTGAGTTGGCAGTGAAGAGTCCCGCGCAGGAGCCCGCCCCAGGACAGGCGTGGTTTTCCAGCTCTGTTAATTCTTCCTCTGACATTTTTCCGGCTTTCAACATGCCGACGGCCTCGAAAACGGATATCAGGTCCACCCTTCGGCCCCTGTAACTACCTGAAAGCATCGGTCCGCCAGAAACCAGGATGGCGGGGATGTTCAGTCTTCCCATAGCCATGAGCATCCCCGGCGTTATCTTGTCGCAGTTGGAGACAAGAACCAGACCGTCGAAGGGAAAGGCGTTCGCCACTACTTCAACGGAGTCGGCTATGACTTCTCTTGATGGGAGAGAGAACTTCATGCCTTTATGGTCCATTGCGATTCCATCGCAGACACCGATCGTTGAAAAGACGAAGGGGACGCCACCCGCCATTCTCACTCCGGCCTTCACCGCTTCCACTATCTTTCCCAGATGGATATGGCCTGGTATTATTTCGTTTTCGGAGCTTGCGATCCCTATGAAGGGTTTCTCAAGTTCGAAATCGGTCACCCCAAGGGCTTTGATCAGAGATCTGTGGGGAGACCGTTCGACACCCTTCTTCACAGCGTCACTTCTCATTACCATTACCCCTCTTTTATCCAGGGCATCATCTTTCTCAGCTCTTTACCCACTTTTTCGATCAGATGCTCTGTTTCCTTCTTTCTCATGGTGTTGAAGTAAGGCCTTCCTGCGGCGTTTTCAAGTATCCACTCTTTTGCGAACTTGCCGCTCTGTATGTCTTTGAGCATCTGCTTCATGTTCTTTCTTACCTCTTCGGTGATGATCTTTTCCTGACTGATGTAATCGCCATATTCGGCGGTGTTGCTCACCGAATATCGCATGTAAGAAAGCCCACCTTCGTATATCAGGTCGACGATCAGCTTCAGCTCGTTGAGGCACTCGAAGTAGGCTATCTCGGGCTGGTATCCAGCTTCCACGAGGGTTTCAAATCCCGCCTTTATCAGAGCGGTAATACCGCCGCACAGCACCGCCTGCTCACCAAAGAGATCGGTCTCCGTTTCTTCCTCAAAGGTCGTTTCGATAACACCTGCTCTGGTGGACCCTATTCCTTTGGCGTACGCCAGAGCAAGCTCTTTTGCCTGGCCAGTGTAATCTCGATACACAGCCACCAGAGCCGGCACACCCCGTCCGTTTTTGTACTCCCTTCTCACGATGTGACCAGGGCTTTTCGGTGCCACCATAGCTACATCCACGTTGTCTGGTGGAACTATCTGGTAGTAATGGATGTTGAATCCATGTGCGAACATGAGCATCTTGCCTTTCGTCAGATGCTTTTCGATTTCGCGTTTGTAGACACCAGGCTGGACTTCATCCGGAACAAGGATCATCACCAGATCGCCCTGCTGAGCCGCCTGAGAGATAGTGGCAACCTTCAATCCCATACTCTCTGCTTTTTGCCAGCTTGGACTTCCTTCCCTCAATCCCACCACAACATCCACGCCGCTGTCTTTCAGGTTCAGTGCGTGCGCGTGACCCTGGCTGCCAAAACCTATCACCGCCACTGTCTTACCTTTTAAGAGATTCAGATCGGCGTCGCCATCGTAGAAAACCTTCGCCATAATATCCCCTCCTATTCTTTCCTTCATCTGGACATGGCCCACCTGTTCATCGCAACGATCCCGGTTCGTGCTATTTCAATAACCTTTCCCGTGTCCTGAAGTAGCTTTATAAACGCTTCTACTTTACTTCGCGCACCGGTGATTTCTATGATCATTCCCTCTTTTGCCACATCGATGATCTTGCCTCTGAATATCTCCACAAGCTGGAGGATCTCGGGTTTATTTTTTTCGTCTATTTGTGTTTTTATCAACGCCATCTCCCTTTCCACACGGTTTTCCGGAGATGGATCGATGGGAGAGACCTTCACCACTTCGATTACTTTGTACAGCTGTTTTTCGATCTGCTCGATGATCCTGTCGTCACCCTTTACGACGATGGTCAATCTCGAAAATCCCGGATCTTTGGCTTCTCCTACCGATATACTGCTTATGTTGAATCCCCTTCGAGCGAAAAGATTGGCCACCTTTCGCATGACACCCGGCTGGTTGCACACAAGAACAGAAACGATGTGTTCGTGTTCCATGATCTCAGCCATTCTGCTCACCCCTTGTCTTCCTCAGGATTTCTTCGTCATAGGGCGTGCTCAAAAGCGGCTGACCTATATCTCCTCCGGGCGGAACCATCGGTATGACGTTTTCTCTCGGATCCACAAGTGCATGGATCAGCATGGGTTCTTTAGAGTGAGCCAGCGCATCTATCGCGCCCTCTACTTCTTCGGGTTTTTGAATTCTCAACGCCTTTATCCCCGTATCTTCTGCTATCTTCGCGAAATCTGGATTGTCGTTCAGAACCGTTGCGGAATATCGACAGCCGAAGAAAAGCTGCTGCCACTGCCTTACCATACCAAGGGCGTTGTTGTCCAAAACGATGATCTTTACAGGTAGCCTGTAGCGGTTTATGGTCATCAGCTCCTGGATGTTCATCTGGAAACCACCATCTCCAGCCACCACGAGCACCTCTTTGTGCGGGTTTCCTATCTTCGCGCCTATTCCCGCGGGAAGAGCGTATCCCATAGTGCCGAGGCCTCCAGAGCACAGGAATGAACGAGGATTTCTGAAGCGGTAGAACTGGGCAACCCACATCTGATTTTGTCCAACATCCGCTGCTACTATGGTGTCCGGCGGGAAGTATCTGCTGGCGGTTTCTATAACATGCTGGGGCTTTATGAACTTCTCATCTTTTTCGTAAGTTAGAGGGTGAGATTGCTTTACCTTTTGAAGTTCTTCTATCCATTCCGAGTAATCCGTTTCAAAGTCGAACTTCAGAAATTCTTCGAGAACGTTCCTGAGATCTCCAACCACAGGAACTTCCGCGTGGACGTTCTTTCCTATCTCAGCCGGATCCACGTCCACATGCACGATCTTCGCGTTCGGTGCGAACCTGCGCGGATCACCTGTTATGCGATCGCTGAATCTGACACCGAGGGCGATTATCAGGTCTGCGTTTACCACAGCGTAGTTTCCGTAGTAGCTGCCGTGCATCCCTATACCTCCGAGGTAAAGCCGCTCATCCTTTGGATTTACTCCGTATCCCATGAGAGTGTTCACAACCGGTATACCAAATTTATCCAGGAAGGCGTTCAGAAGGTTGGTTGTATTCGACAGGTTCACACCACCGCCGGCTATAACAAGGGGTTTTTTCGATGTTTTAAGAAGTTCCATCGCCTTTTTTATCTGTTTCGGGTGGCCTACCAATGTGGGTTTGTAACCGGGAATCTCAACCTTGCGTGGATAATGGAATTCTCCCTCAGCCATTTGAACATCTTTTGGAAAATCTATCAAAACCGGGCCGGGTCTGCCCGTTGTGGCTATGTAAAACGCCTCTCTTAGAACCTGGGGGAGTTCCTCGATGTGTGTCACCAGATGGTTGTGCTTTGTTATGGGCATGCTGACGCCGGTTATATCCACTTCCTGAAAAGCGTCTGTGCCGATTGCTTTTGTGGATACCTGGCCAGTTATGACTACGAGAGGAACCGAGTCCATGTAGGCTGTTGCCAGGCCGGTTACTGTGTTCGTTGCACCGGGTCCGGACGTTACAATCACCACACCGGGCTTCCCTGTGGAACGAGCGTAACCGTCAGCGGCATGAGTGGCACCCTGTTCGTGTCTGAACAGGAAAAAATCTATCTCGTTTTCGTAGTTGCATAGCTCATCGTAGACGTTTATTATCGCGCCTCCGGGTATTCCGAAGATCTTGTCAACCTTTTCTCTCTTAAACGCCTCAAAGAGCATCTTAGAGCCTCTCATCTTCACCAGCAAACCACCCCTTATGTTGAGATTTTGATCGCAACGCCCATCGGGACGTTTGCGACCGGCCCTTTCGATGCCCTCCTGAACCCCCGTTTTTCTCTCTGCTGTCTGTAAAGGCGGGACCCGGTGCGCGGTAAAGAGAAAAGAAAAATACACTTTGAGGATTCCAGCCAGTTTTTTTACGGTGTTGTCTTCAGAACTCCTGTGAAATGGTTGTTGGCGCCATCTTAACACTCCATTGTTAAGAAATGGCTACAGAAATTGTGTCAGGTGAGTTTTCATGAGGTGGGTAAAATACAAGCGCTTTCACGCTAATAACGCAAAGCGATTTCACATCATGTTCCTTCCCTTTAAACCTTAACGGGTAAGACAATCGAGAAAAGGCTTTTGATTATATACCCTGATCTGATTGGGAGAACGATATCTTTCCCGAGCAAAAAGTGCTTTTTCATGCGGGTTTCCGCCCAGTTATGAGTGTGTTCGAAAAATCAAGAAGCGGAAGTATGGTCGGTCTTTCGAACGATGAATCGCAAAAGCGTATCCAATTTTACATCTCTCACCTGCTTGTATCCTCTCGCATCCGCAAAACGACTTACTCGGAGATTAAACCCCCTGTTTCAGCACTTTATTGAAACGATCTGCTTAACAGCCCCGGAATCTCTCGCCTTTCTA
>DPRG01000146.1 GCA_003538775.1 Thermotogae bacterium | reverse complement strand
TCGTTTCCAACCTTTCCAACTATCGTTACTTCAATCTCAAGATCTGCGAGACTTTTTGCAATGTTGGCTGGAGAACCTCCGAAGTGCCATTTAAAGCCTTCGGCGGATAGAAGATCGTCCGTGAAATTCGTGGTTATGAAGTCTATCAGGACTTCTCCGAAGAACACTATTTTTTTCAACCCCTCCACCTCACTTGATTCCAGCGGTTTTTACTGTGTTTACATACTGATTTTGCAAGAAGATAAACAGTATCAGTACCGGGACGGTCATCATGGATGCGAAGGCCATAATATCTCCCCAGTCTCTTGGATACTGTCCAAAGAACGTCTGCATCGCAACAGGTAGGGGACGGTACTCGAATCCCCGGGTGACCATCAAAGGCCAGAGGAAAAATCCCCAGTGCTGGAGAAAATGGAGTATGGCAACACTTGCCATGATGGGTTTGGAAAGAGGTAAAGCGATGGACCAGTATATTCTGAACCAGCCAGCGCCATCTATCAACGCGGCTTCTTCAAGATCTCGTGGGAATCCCAGAAAGAACTGATAGAAAAGGAAAATGTAGAAAGGATTGGCTATAAACGGTATGATCTGAACATGATAGGAATCGAGCCATCCGAATTTGTTGACCATAAGAAGAAGCGGGATTGCGATCGCTTCGAAGGGAATGATCATGAGAGCCACCACCAGCGTTACGATGAGCCCCCTTCCTTTGAAAGAAAAGCGTGCCAGAGCGAACGCTCCCATGCTGTTTATAAAAAGCCCACCGACGACCGTTGAAGAGACGACTATGAGCGAGTTCAGCACGAACCTTCCAAAGGGCATTCTTCTGAAAACGTCCCCGTAGTTTTTCAAAGAAACGGGTTCTGGAAAGAACGCTTTTGGTGATCCCATGGTTTTGAGAATGTCGAGCTCGTCAGGGTTGAGAGAGATTGACACCATGTAAACCAGGGGAAAGAGAAAGAAAACAGCGAAAAATACCAGCAGCACGTAGCTTACTGTTCGGTCTATAATGGTGTTCGTCTTCATACTCTTCATACGTTCACCCTCTTTCCTCGCCTAGCAGGGTCTTTTGGAGCAAGGAAAGACCGAGCACCACAAGGAAGAAGACAACGGTCAGAGCAGAAGCATACCCAACGTTCAGGCGTTTGAATCCCATATTGTAGATGTGGAGCATAATGGTGTAGGTCGCTCCTCTCGGACCACCCTGTGTCATGACCATGACCTGATCGAATAATCTCAAAGCGAGTATTGTGGTGGCGATGATAACGAAAGTAGTGGTATTTCTCAACTGCGGTAAGGTGATGTGAAGAAACTGTTTCCATTTGTTTGCTCCGTCTATCGTTGCCGCCTCGTAAAGGGATTGCGGGATTTCCTGTAAACCGGCAAGAAAGATCAGCATCTGGAACCCCACGCCCTGCCATATGGACATGAACATGATCGCGGGGAATGCCCATTGTTCATTGTTGAGAAAATCTACAGGTTTCCATTTATAAAAGCTCACTACCTTGAGAAAGTTGTTTATCAAACCTTCGGGATGGTAGAGGAAGGTCCAGATAACTGCGACCACAACCATGACAGTTACCGTCGGCATGAAATATGTGGTTCGAAAGACCTTCGTTCCTTTCAATTTTTTGTTGACAAGCAAGGCCAATCCCAGAGCGAATGCTGTCTGTAGAGGTACGACCACTGCCGCGAAGATGAAGGTGTTACCGAATCCTTTGAAGAAATATTCATCTTTCAGCATTCGTTCGTAGTTGAGCAAACCGATAAATTTCGTTGGAACTCTGCCTGAAATTAGGCGTTGGTTTGTGAATGATAGTCCGAAAGCCATAAAAAAGGGTATGATGATGAAGAGTGTTAGCAGGGCAAGCGCAGGAAGCAAAAAGACCAGCATCGCCCAGAGTTCTTTCTTTTTCATCTTCATCGGATGTGCCTCCCTTTTATTTTCAGAAAAGGAGCGGGGCAATACTCGCCCCGCTCCCCCTCATTGGAAGTCTTTCACATCTGATAACCCGCGTTATATTCTATATCTTCGTCGATGATGCGTACAGCTCTGTTAAGCTCTTCTCTTATATCTGCTCCCTTGATGATATTGTCTATCGCTTGAGCGAAGGCTTGTGTTATGGTCGGATAGGCAGGAGTTACCGGTCTGGGGACGGCGATCTTTTGAAGCTGTTCGGAGAAAATCCCAAGAGGTCCACCTGGACCATAAAGTTCGGACATCTTTATTGCTGAGAGTCTTGATGGTACTGCACCGTTGGCGTTTGTCATCTTAAGTATCTCTTCCGGTCTGAGCAGAAATTCTATGAACTTCCAAGCCGCTTCAGGGTTTTTGCAGTTGGAGGTTATGCCCCAAGCCCAGGATCCCATACCAGTAGCTTGTTTGAAGAATTTCGGCATGGGAATCAGGACGAGGTCATCTCCCAGTGCCTTGTGGTATTGCTGCCAGACCCAGTGTCCTACCCAGGAGAGAGCGGCTTCGCCGTTGATGAACTCCGCATCACCCGGAGGATTGGGGTTGGCAAATCCCTGAGCGAAAAGTGATTGGAACCAGGCGGCGGCAGCGAGAGCCTCAGGACCATTCAACACGCCTTCGGCGGTCATGTAGGTGTTTCTGTCTATCAGATCAGCTCCAAACGCCTGGAATATTGGGGAGAAGCCGTAGGAGTACCATTCGCCAACGCCATAGTTGATTTTCATATCGAGTGGATATTTTAATGCATCTGAAGGATCTGCATCTGCGAGCTTCTTTAGTTTTCTCAGGATGTCCATGAATTCCGTGAACGTCCAGGCGTCGTCTACGCTTTTTGGAATCCTGGCTCCGATCTTTTCCAGATAGCGTTTGTTTCCCCAAATCGCAAGTCCGGAATCAAAGGTACCGAGAGCGTAGATATGACCTTTGTAAAGTCCCTGAGATATGATGGAAGGTAGCAGGTCGTTCTTCAGTTCAGGTGTGATGAAGTCATCCAGAGGAATGAGGTAACCTGACCAAGCGTAGTTTGCTATGAAGGGGCCATCGAGGTCGAGAACATCCGGAAGGTCGCCTGCTAAAGCTGCTGCGTTAACCTGTTCATTGTAACTTCCTTCGGGAAGTTCTACGGCTATAACCTCTACTTCGTCTTGCATTGCATTAAAGCGCTTTACTTGATCCAAGATTACAGCACGTTCTGGTCCTTGCCCAGAATGGAACCACATCTTGATGGTGACCTTCCCGTAAGCCACGCCCAGAACCATAAGCGCCAGCAACACCATCACAAAGAGTTTCTTCATGGTAAAACCTCCCTATCGCTAAGAATTGATAATATTCTACATTATTCGCTAAAAAAATACAAATTTCAATAATTTATGTTAAAGGTAATCAGAGAGAATTATTGAAAAATATCAGGGATTATTTGTAAAAAGCTTCTTTTTACTCGTAATATCTTCGATTTTCTTACTTTTTGGTTTAAGACATCTTTCTTAATCGGCGCCTGGTAAAATTTTGGTGGAGGTGAAACGGGTTGCGAGCTTATCTTTTTACACTGCTGATACTTCTGTTCTTTTTTATGGCTTTCGCTGAAGATTCGCTGCTTGTCTATGCCGGTTCTGCTTCACAGCCAGCGGCGGAAGAGGTTGGAAGGCTTTTCGAAAAGGAGTACGGTGTTCGCGTAAATTACATCTTCGGTGGCTCGGGCTATGTCCTGTCGCAGATGATCATATCGAGGCAGGGAGATGTGTACTTTCCGGGCTCTTCGGATTACATGGAACTCGCGAAGAGTAAGGGTGTGGTTTTTCCTGAGAC
>DPRG01000087.1 GCA_003538775.1 Thermotogae bacterium | reverse complement strand
TCAGGCTTAAGTTGACACCCCCTCCACTTGCTGGCTGCTACCGATCTGGTTTACTTCATCCTTGTTTTTCTTAAACAGATCTTTACCTCGTTCAGTGATTTTTCATGTCATTGCGAAGCGTCATTTTCTCTTCTATTTCAAAGAAGTGCATCCAATCTTATGGCTTTCACAAACACCGAAAAATCAGCCATGCAAAACTATTCTGAAGGCACATGGATGTAGCGTAAAATGAGGTTGAAACGGGGGATAGAATCTCTGCGAGCGTCGTATTGCGGATGAGAGAGAGGATACAAAAGAGTGCGAAATGTGTGCTTTGATGAAATTTTGCGATCCATCGTTCAAAAGATCGGCCATACTCCGCCTTATTGATTTTTCAAACAGACTCAAAAGCAAATTTGTACCTTGCTATCTTTGAAAAGAGCAACAGAACCGTTGACACAACGAGTTTTTTTATCTCGTGTCTTCATGCCGGGTTATCGCAACGGACAAAAGAAAAAGAGCCTACAAGACTTGATGTTGAACATTTTGATCTTCTGTTTTTTGCCGCATCACAAGAGGTGGAACCAAATTTACCAATTCAAAAAACCACGAGTTCATAAAGAGTGAGTCTTTGGAAATCTTAGTTAACCTTTCAGAATGTTCTTGTCAACTGTTTTCATAGATGACCTTTTCCGAATGGAATAAGATGCTGGACATTGTCCCGATTGCAATTGCGTACAATACAACAGACTGATGAATACATCAGCGTTGATCTTTCCCCCTTTACTTGATACAGTATACGTTTATGATGTTTCAAACATAACGTTTTGTTTAACGTGTCTCCAACGTGATGGCAAAAATATGCATCGTCGGCAGTAGCGGCAGTTCAATAGCTTTGAGCGGAAGGCCGCCGGCTTCTACCTCCCAGATGTACATTTTAGGAGATATGAATTGTTTTTGTCCGTCAGCAAGGTAGCGATATTCCATCTGCAGGGCTACTTCTTCTCCGAAGACAGGAGAACCGCACCAGTCTGAAAAGGCTATCCTCTTTTCAACGTTTTTCGAATCTGCTAATAGATTGATGGTGGATTCATAATCCCCATGATCCGAAGAACCGAGTATGTAAATCCTATGGACTTCAACGGGTGTGGTTAGGTTCAACTTCTGCCCTGAACACGTTATGTTGTCTTCGCTGGTCGGATTTTCCCATATTTTAAATGGAATGCCTTTGTGTAAAAGGATGCCATCATTTATGTTTTTCTCCAGTTCTTCCCAGCTGTAGCACGAGCCCACAACGCCATCAGGATTGTCGAAGTTGCCGCGCTCTCTTTCGCGAATCAGGCCGTTGTTGTTTAAAAAAGGCGTGAGATCCAGTAACAGAAAACCGTCTTTCTCTTCGAACGATACGTTCGCTTCGGCGTAGATCTTTTTCTCCTGTGCTCCTGTCCATTCGACTTCCTCTACAATGCGACCATCGAATTTATAAGTCCTGCCTTCGACTTCAAAGATGATGAACGGATGCTCGCCAATGATGAGTATCTGGTCCACGGCTACCTCTCCATCCAGAGGTTTGATGTAGAATGTGAAGCGCTGTTTCGCCTCTGTTTCCACAGGCATAGCGCTCGAAAGTTCTACCAGTGAGGCTCTCTGTGGAAGTTCGATCTCTTTTTCACTCTTTGCTCCACCTACGCTGATCTTAACTGTGGCATTGCCTCTTCCTTTTAGAAATGCAAAGACACGCAGATTGTCTTTGAACGTTTGAATGTTTGTGCGGAGTCTGAGGAAGCTGTCAGTGGAAAGGCACACGTTTCCTGAAAGATCCAGATCATAGCTGGATATACCAGTTTCCAGCTTTTCCGCTTCCAGTAGTTGAACTCCCCAGGTGGCGATTCTTCGGCATTTGGCGAATCTTGAAAACTCGCCGAGTTCGTTCAGCTTTGCCAGTGCTCTCAACGCGCAAATGGTGGATTCGGCCCCGGCGTTTTTGTTTATATATACAGAATGAAGGCCATCGTACCCTTCGCCGTTGGGACCAATCATGGGCTGGCCGAGCACGTTGTTTCCAAAGAAAAACCCGCCCGCCAGAGCCGCCATAACGGCGTATTTTTCTTCCCCGGTTGCTTTATAAAGTTCTACAAGACCTGAAACCATGCACTCTGCTGCGTAGCTAAGTTGCGGATAAAGTTGTATGTAATTTTCCACATGATAGAAAGGCCCCATTATCAGCAGTTTCATAAAAAGCTTGTCAGCGCAAAGACGAGCGGCATCGAGATATTTTTCTTTTTCTGTTAAATTGTATAGCTTTACAAAGGCTTCTACATGCCTGCTTCCCCAGCCGTGCCACGCAAAATGTTCTTTTCCCTCATTTACCGCTCCCGCGAATGGACCTTCTGTGATCTGCTTTTGAATCATTGCGTTAGCGATCTCTTCAGCCAGCTGGAGATATCGAGGCTCTCGCGTTTTTCCATAGAGTTCACACAGTCCCAGAACAAAAACAGAGGAGATATCGGTGTAACCGTGGAGAAGATTATCAGTCAAAAAGTCTTCCAAAGTGCTGACGGCCTTTCTGGAGCTTTCTTCAAGCTGTCGTGAAAATTCTGGATCGATTTCTCCGAACACGTTAGAACCAAGCGCTGTCGACCACAACGCCCTCGCCGCCCACCAGTTTCCAGATTTTCTGCTTGTGGAGCCTACGCGGTTTATCTTTCCGTTTTCTTCAACGAAGTTGTAGTAATCTCCATCGTTATCCTGCATCGCGAGGACGAATTCGAGAGCCTCTCTTGCCCGGGTTTTGTAGAAGTTGTTCTTTTCGTGTTTGAGAAGCTCAAGGTAAAGGATCGCGGCTCTGGCAACATCGTCCACGCAGGTTACACCTTCACCGACAGCGGGAACTCTGACATACTGAGAACCTTTGCGTTCAGCGTAGATCCAGTAGCCGGTGAGCTCCTTTCCTTCCACGATGAACGTGTCTCGAAGAAATTCCAGATGATTGAGATTCAGCTCCACCGCCAGGGTAAGAAGAGGAAGAAGAACAGTTAAGAACACGAGAAAAAACCGTTTTTCTCTCACAGGATCAACCTCCAAAAGCTGGAGATCCCGTGCGGGACCTCCAGCGAAGTTTCGGGGTTTTGTATGCACACTCACTTAGAAATCGAGATGCTCTGAAACTCGTGCGCTCTTTTTTCCAGATATCTGATGGTGTCTTCTACACTTCCACTTCTGCGCACTGCAAAAAGGCGAGTGAAGGTAACCTTGTCTCCTGCTTTGAAATGTGCTACCCAATCTGCCAGTGTTTCAGAGACGGCTCCTTTAGTGGCTTCATACGCATTGAATTCACCAGGTATCCATCTGAAAAGGCCATCTCTGAACTCACGACTTTCGTAAACCCAGGTGTTTCCGTAGACGAATTTCTCTAAATTAGAATAAACCACCGGATGTGAGGGAAGTATCTCACTCACAAAGACACCGTATTTCTTCGAGTAGTTGGCTCTCCAGTCTTCCATAGAAGCGAAGATGTACGTTGCGCCCCACCACAGCGGTTTCATGCTGTCTGTGGCTGGAAAGACGATGTAGGGTTTGCCGTCAACAATCTCGATCGCATCGCGTGACTTCCAGTAATCAAAGGGGGTGGTATTGAGCTGTTCCGCCCAGACCAGTCGCCTGAAAACGGGTAGCACGTGGAGCGCTTCGGGATCGATATCCGTCAATGGGTGTGTAGCCATGATTTGAAGCTTCATCAAGTCTGCATATGTTCCGAACTCAAAGGTAGAATCGACCAGAATCTCGCCAGTGGCGAAGATATGACTCACGATGGTTTGAGTTAGACCGAGGAAGAGATCAGAACGGAGTTTCGAAACCACAGTGGTGCAAACCGGTCCGGGTTTTAAGATGCGCACTTCCATCGGTTTGAAGTCATAAGAGACCTTCTCTTCGTGTTTTCCAAGGTTTCCGTCGATGTAATAAGTGCTGCCAACCCAACCCGCAACTCTTGCTATACCCAGTTCTTTGAAGATATCTCCTTCAAGCGATCCGTACTTGACCACATGAGTGAGTCCGTGATTGTCCACTTCGACTTTAAAAGGAACGTAGATGTGCTCGACGAATTGCTTCCCATTCTCTTCCTTTACCGCAAAAACAGGATCGTAACTGGCGGGTTCAATATCGAATTCGTCGCTGACGACTATCTTCGCAGAACCATTGAAAAGGAATATGAGCAAGTCATCCGACGAGAGTTTCCCATTGCCGTCGATGTCGTCGATCTGGAAAGGAAGCTCATGATTTAGCGCGTCCAGAACCCTTAAAGAATCCCAGTTCACATCGAAATCTTCGCCAATCAATTCCAGAAGCTTCCACATGCTTATCCTGAACGGCACGGGCGTTGAGGTTTTCTGATCCGCAGTAACGTTCAAAGTTACTGTCGATGAAAAAACCATGGCCACAGCGAACAAAACCACCAGCAACCAGACGACTTTTCGCATGCTCCCTCCTCCTTTTAATAGATAAAATATGAAACCGCTTACTTATGTAATAATAGCCCTTTATTGTCAGTATGTCAAACGAAATTAACGGTAATTACAGGCGATATTAGTTGAATATCTTTAATGAGCTAAAAATACCGTCGATTTTCAAATAACTTTGAATAAAATTCTGGTAGATATGTAAGAAATTTAAAGCAATAAGAAGCAATCATTCAATATTTGCCCTTAAATGTCAATAATTGGCATTAATTGGGATTAAATAAATTTGACAACATGAATAATTTGGTATAAGTTAGTACTGGAAGAATGTAAGCGCTTACATAAGGGGGACATCATGCCAACGATTGAGGACATCGCTAAAGAAGCTGGGGTTTCCACTGCAACGGTTTCGAGGGTTATAAACAATTCGGGGTACGTTTCAGAACGTACAAAATTGCGTGTATGGCATGCCATTAAGAAGATCGGTTACACACCAAAAGAATCGGCGAGAGTGCTCGCAAAGCATAAAAAGACTTATCGCATCGCTATTTGTATCAGTGAAAGGATACAGAAACTTTCTCAACAGGATAATGTAGGTCAGTTTTACGGAGTGGTTGTGGAGTCTATAAGAAGGTCTTCCACCGCTTGTGGTATGTACCCAGAACTGAAGCTTATGGAAACTGTGGAAAACGAATACGATGGGTATATTCTCATAGGCGCAGACGCGGATCTCAACATATTGAAAAAATTCCGATCGATGAAAAAACCTTTCGTACTGGTGGATCATTACATTCCTGGGCAGGTCATCGACTGCATTATAAGTGATGGATATGACGGCGCCTATTATGCGGTGAGCTATCTTATTAAGAAAGGATTGACTCGAATAGTTCATATACATGCTCCTCTCAACGCTTACGGCTTCAGAAGTCGATATGATGGTTATCTTGCCGCTATGGAACACGGTGGACTCATGCCCAAGACGTACGAGTACGACGATATCGCCAACAACATGCCATCGGTTGTAGAGATGATGCTCAGGACGTATGGGTTGCCTCACGCGATCTTCACGTCCAACGACATAGCGGCTATCAGGGTAATCACAGAACTCAAAAAGAGAGGTATTCGGGTTCCTGAAGATGTTTCAGTCATTGGTTTTGATGACATTGCATGGGCGGAGACTTTCGATCCCCCGCTTACGACTCTTCGTGTTTTCAAAGACGAGATGGGAGTCCTCGCTTGCAACAGGTTGAGAGATCTGATAATGGGTATAAATCCCCATCCGGTGAGGATTTCTCTGTTTACACGATTCATCAAACGCAAGAGCTCTATATGAGCTCTCAAAATAACGAAAAGGAGGAGGAGAAAGCATGAGGAAACTTATGTGGATCGTGACGCTGTTAACACTTGTGACGCTGGGATGGAGTGTCACGTTGACCTTCTGGACTGCTCCTAACCCACAGCAGGAAGCATTCTGGAAGGCGCTGGTGGAGCAGTGGAACAGGGAACATCCCGACATCCAAATCGACTGGAAGACCATTCCGGCGGCGGGAAGCTCCGAAGAAGCCATACTCACGGCTATAGCGGCGGGACAGGCTCCTGACATCTGTACCAACATATTCAGTGGATTTGCGGCCCAGCTCATCGAAGAGGACGTGCTTGTGCCCTTTGACGAAGAATTCGGTAGAGACTTCTGGATACTCGTTGGAGCGCGCCAGATGGAATCGGTTATCGAAGGATGGGCGTACAAGGGTCATCACTATGTGATACCCATCTATGCGAACCCGATGCTCATGTGGTGGAGAAAAGACGTGCTTCAGGACCTTGGCTTCGACAAACCACCACGCACCTACTCTGAAATTTACGAGCTGGCGAAGAAGTACGCCGTTCCTGGTGAAAAGTACGCGATGATCGTCCTCAAGGGAAGGAACTGGTGGGACAGATGGTTTGATTTCATCACCTTCTACTACGCAGCCAGCGGCGGAAAACCCTACATCGACGTGGAGAAGGGCAAGGCTGTTTTCAACGACGAATATGGAAAGAAGGTCGCCGAATTCATCTACACCATGTTCAAGAACAAGTGGACCGCTGTGGATTGGGGCGCAGAGTTCCCGTTGAACAACCTGAAAGCCCTGGGCAGTCTTATGGGTCCATGGTCGCTCAACTGGGCGAAAGAAAATTATCCCGACGTCTACAACAACTTGTGGCTTGCGCCGCCTCCTGTTCCCGATGATTACCCCGCTAACGCGCCCATCAAAACCTTTGCTGACACAAAAGGGCTTGTGATGTTCAAGAGCTGCAAGTACAAGAAAGAAGCCTTCGAATTCATCAAGTGGGTTTTCAGCAATCCGTTGAATGATGTCAGATGGATCGAACTGACCAAGATGCCTCCCGCTCGTGCAGACCTTGGAACCAATCCGCTCTTCGCCAAATTCATGGAAGAAGATCCTTATTTCGCCGCCTATGCGGGCCAGGTTGGAAACGCCGTGCCTCCTGCTCTAATCACCACCACCATCGACGTGCAGGAATCCATGACAACCTTCCTGACAGAACCCCTTATGTACCTGAAAGCCACACCGGAAGAAGCACTAAATCGAGCAGTCAAAGAGGTGAACAAACTACTCTGGTAATCTCTATCTATTAACGGGGAGGGGATAATCCCCTCCCCGTTTTTACATGAGGGGAGGGATCGATCCTGCGAAAGATTAGCAAGCTACGTTTAAGAGAAGCGCTACTCGGATGGCAATTTTCGGGTATATATCTCGTGTACGCCGCGATCTTTTGGGGATATCCCTTTGTCTGGCTTTTGATACTCGCTTTTTCGAGGTGGAGGTTTTTTGGAAAGCCAAAGCCAGTTGGCTTTGACAACTTCGTTCGTATTTTTCAAGACCCTATATTCTGGAGAATCTTCTGGAATACCATGAACTTCATGGTGTATTTTATTCCAATGGTGGTTTTAGGATCGTTTCTTTTTGCGCTGGCGCTTTCAAAAGTTAGATATTTCAGGACTTTCTTCACTCTGAGTTTTCTCGTGGCAAACGTTTCTTCGGGAGTGGCATACTCGATTCTCTTTTCTAACCTGTTTTCGGAAACAGGTCCTGTAAATTCCTTTCTTTACAAAACCTTTGGTTTTACCATACCGTGGTTTAGCGATCCTCAGCTTGCTCTTTTGTCTATCGCCATAATAGTGACCTGGAAGTTCATAGGGTATTATGGTCTGATCCTTTTCGCAGGCATGGAAGCGATTCCCAAATCGCTTTATGAGGCGGCGGAACTCGACGGAGCTAGCAAATGGACGCAGTTCTGGCGGATCACAGTCCCGCTTGTCAATCCTGCTTTGACAACAGTTCTGGTCTTTGCGGTGAATCTGACATTTGGTATATTCACTGAACCGTATATGATCACCGGCGGAGGCCCCATGAGGAGAACTCTTACCTTCCTGCTTCACATCTACACCACGGCGTTTCAGAGAATGAATCCATCCTATGCGGCAACCCTTGCCATCGTCACCGGAGCGCTCAGTTACGGATGTGTCATTCTCGTGAGAAAGCTGGTGGAGAGAGAGGTGCACCTCGTATGAAAACGCGGAAAAAAATAAAAGTGGGGACTGTACTGCTGTACATTATCATGTTCGTGTTGTCTATCATATGGATATATCCGTATGTGTGGCTTTTTCTGGCTTCAGTAAAGCCTTCTGAAGAGATCTTCACTCGATTTTGGCCAACGCGGTTGACGCTGGAACATTACCGCTTCATCTTCGAAACCGCTACACGGATGGAAAGGCCTTTTATAAGAGCCCTTTTCAACAGTATATTCATCGCTTTTACCATCACATTTTCTGTTGTTTTCACATCGGCGTTCATAGGATATGCTCTATCAAGGTTAAGGTATAAAGGGCGGAACGCGGTCTTCAATTTCATAATCTTCCAAATGCTTTTCCCCGGCTTTATGTTCATCGTTCCGCTTTTTGTTCTGATAAAAAACTTAGGACTCTTGAACACTTACTCTGCTGTAATACTACCAAGTCTCATCAGTGCGTGGGGTGTCTTCATGTTCGCTCAGTCTTACAAGGCTATACCTCAAGATTACATAGAAGCGGCGAAAATGGATGGAGCCAGCACTTTCTGGATCATCCTTCGTGTGATGCTACCGCTCACTCGTTCGACTGCATCCATCGTGGGACTTTTCACCTTTATTGGCGCGTGGGATAACTTCATGTGGCCGCTCATCGTGATGAAGGATTATAATAAGATGCCGCTGGCGGTATTGCTTGCGAGCTTCAATCACGAGTATGGTTCCTATGTTGGTCCATTGATGGCTGGCGCAGTGATACAGACGATACCAATGGTCTTTATATTCCTCGCATTCAGGAAGTATTTCTTACAGGGGATATCCATGTCTCTCAAATAAGAGGAGGATGTGAAGTGGAACTCAGATTGAAGAGGCACCCTGCAAACCCACTGCTTTCTCCTGTATCTTCACATCACTGGGAAAGCAGATTTGTTTTCAACCCAGCCGTGGTTTACGACGGTGAGCTCTTTCACATGCTTTACAGAGCTCAGGGCGAAGATATGGTATCGAGGCTTGGGTACGCAGTAAGTCACGACGGTGTCCACTGGAATAGGATGGAGAAACCCGTCTTTTCCCCTGCCACGCAACATGAGTTATACGGTGTTGAAGACCCGAGAATAACGTTGCTTGAAGGCTTCTATTATGTGGCATACACGGCGTACTCGCCGCATGGAATATACGTTTCTTTGGCGCGTACGAGAAACTTCTTCACTTACGAAAGATTGGGAATAGCTCTACCGGAGAGTCCAAATAAAGATGCCGCACTCTTTCCGGAGAAGATCAACGGCAAATACGTTTTGATTCACAGAATCGAACCAGACATATGGCTGGCATTTTCCGATGATCTTAAAAATTGGGGTGATTATGTATCCATAGCTGGACCAAGAAAAGGTTACTGGGATAACCTGAAGATAGGTGCTGGCGCACCTCCTATCAAAACCGAGTACGGCTGGCTTCTCCTCTACCATGGTGTGGAAAACACGCTGAGACCAACCTATCGTCTGGGTTTTATGCTTCTGGATTTGGAGGATCCCAGAAAGGTACTGAAACGCTCGGAAGAACCGATCCTCGAACCCGAAGAAGAGTGGGAAATCTTTGGCGGAGTGCCCAACGTGGTTTTCAGCGACAGTCTCGTGGAGTACAGAGATCTGTATCTTGTACACTACGGCGCGGCTGACAACTACATCGCCCTGGCCTACATCGAAAAAGAAGCGGTGTTAAAATGGATTAGAGATTGAGATATGATCTGGCCAAAGGTGGGGTCTTTTTGACAGAGCCGATTGTAGTTCTGGGAGCTGGTAGCTGGGGAACAGCCATAGCTCGCCTTTTGGCACAGAAGGGCTTTGAAGTCTGGCTGTGGGTAAGACGAAGGGAACTCGCGGAAAAACTTCAAAACACCAGGGAGAATTCTGAATATCTCCCTGGTGTTTTTCTTCCGGAAAACGTTAACGTTTTTACTTGCTTTTCTGATCTTCCGGTTTCCAAACCCTTGATAGTTATTGCAGTTCCAAGCTTCGCTGTCCGAGAGATAGTGAAACGCTTCCTGGAAGAAGCGAGTCAAATCGTCGAACCTATGGCTTTCGTGAACCTTGCCAAGGGGCTTGAGAAAGATTCTCTGAAAACCATGTCGGAGGTCATAAGAGAAGTAACGTGTTCGAAACGGGTCTTCACTTTAACAGGTCCTTCCCATGCGGAAGAAGTAGGTCGAGACTTTCCAACAGCTGTGGTTTTGGCCGGGGAAGACCTCGAGATGGGTCAAAGGTTGCAGAATGTCTTTTTAACCGAGCGATTCAGGGTTTACCTTTCCGACGACTTGAAAGGTGTTGAATACGCTGCAACAGTAAAGAACATAATAGCCATTGCGGCAGGCATCTCCGATGGGTTGGGGTACGGAGATAACTCAAAAGGGGCTCTTATCGCCCGTGGGCTTGCCGAGATGGTACGTATGGCAGCTGTTATAGGTGCCAGAAAGGAAACGATCTTCGGGCTCGCTGGCCTTGGGGATCTGGTCGCTACCTGTACTTCCCGACACAGTCGTAACCGGCTTGTGGGTGAAAGAATCGGGAAGGGGGAAAAACTGGAAGAGATCCTTTCCTCAATGAAGATGGTGGCTGAAGGGGTTTTTGCAGCGAAAACAATGCACCAGCTCGCTCAAAATCACGGTATAGAAATGCCCATCACAGCCGCGGTGTATGAGATTCTTTATGAAAATGCCAGCCCTCTTCACAAGCTTGACGAGCTAATGAACAGACAGCCAAAGATGGAAACGTTGTGATTCTCTGGAAACGAACCAGCTTCTGGAAACCTTTAATACACTCCGAAAAATCGGATAGAAATTCATGCAACTTTTGTGAGTCTTACATACTCTTCATAAGCCTCTCTCGGACTTTTGTAGCTTAGTTCACTGTGTGGATATTCGTTGTTGTAAAATCGCTTATACTCCTCTGTCTTAGCCACCAACTCAGAATAACTCATCTCTTCATGAATTCAGGGATACAAAGGATGGGGAACGAGCTTGGAGGATACTTTCTATCGATGAAAGCGCTGGAAATGAATTTATTCATACAACGCAGCAATCTGAATGACATGTGGATGAGAAAATCCATTCCGATGATAAAAACGATTTTATACGGGTTGAGGCAAATAATGAGGTCGAAGTTCGAATGGAAGGAAGTGATATGAAGTTAACACGACGTTCAAGCAAGCATGTTGCACAATTTTTTAGGTAAGTTTTCCTGTACCTTCATCTGCATGCTCAGCTTACCTTCAGGAATTAGGATTAGACCTTACCCAGGTCAATTCCCTTCTTTCTTCACAAGGGCCTTGAAACCAACCTATAATGGCTAAAAAAGAGGCGAACAGACGCGCTCAGGAAGTGCACCCTAAGGACGAGCAAGTTCCCTTAGCCTGCATTTAGGATCTAATAAGGATATAGCATGTTTTTTCGTAGGAGGATACATGCAAATGCGAGAAATGAGATCGAATACGCTTTTGAGATTCATTAATTGAAAGATCATTCATACTTGTTTTTGATTTTTTAAACGGACTCGCTTCGTGAATGAGTGTGTTCGAAAAATCAAGAAGCAGGAGCATGCTCAATCTTTCCAATGATTGATGCAAAAGCTTATCCAATCATATATTTCAAACCATCTTGTATCTTTTCGCATCCACAAAACGACTCACTCGAAGATTAAACCCCTTGTTTCAGTACTTTATTGAAACGATCTGATTAGCGTCCCTGGAATTTCTTTTCTTTCTTCTTATCACACGTCTCGGTTTCTAAGTCTTGTGTAGCGTCGAGCGAACGCTTATGTAAACAATTACTGAGCCACATGGATGTGATGAGATGTTGCCTCTTTACCTCTTTCTGTTCCAGCA
>DPRG01000068.1 GCA_003538775.1 Thermotogae bacterium | reverse complement strand
ACATAAACATGGTCTTTTTT
Organism: Thermotogae bacterium; assembly: GCA_003538775.1. Lineage (GTDB taxonomy): Bacteria > Thermotogota > Thermotogae > UBA12178 > UBA12178 > UBA12178. The sequence continues at coordinate 7,501 of DPRG01000068.1, read as the reverse complement.
ACTTTCGAAAGGGAGATAGATCATGCCTCCTTTGTATCTTACATGTACGAAAACGGTATCAGGATAAACCCTCCCGAGTCGGGCGGTGAGTACCGTTTTGTCACACATTACTGGATAGACGATGAAGCGGTGGAAAAAACCGCCAGAACTGTGAAAGAGTTTTTGGAATGTTTCCCATGAGATCGAAGATCATAAAACTGAAAGATTTTAGAGAGGCTGAAGTAGAGCTTCAGGAAGCGGCTGAGGTTATTCGCAGAGGTGGCATTGTCGTTTTCCCCACAGAAACCGTTTACGGACTTGGCGCAAATGCATTCGATGAAAACGCCGTTCGAAGGATATTCGAGGCGAAAGGCAGACCGGTCGACAATCCTCTGATAGTTCACATAGCATCCCTGAGTCAGCTTGATCAGGTGGTCTCGCAAATAACACCGAACGAAGAAATCTTTGAGAGGTTATATACGAAGCTCTGGCCGGGCCCGGCCACTTTTATAATGCCCAGAAACAAAAAGGTTCCACCGATTGTTTCTGGTGGACTTGATACTGTTGGAGTGCGAATGCCGGCTCATCCCCTGGCTATGAAATTGATCGAACTGGCAGAGGTCCCTGTAGCCGCTCCCAGCGCAAACCTTTCAGGAAGGCCAAGCCCGACTGACGAGCACCACGTTCTCGAAGATATGGATGGAAGAGCTGATGTAATTGTTCTTGCCGGACGTACCCCTCTTGGAGTTGAATCTACTGTCATTGACCTTACTGTATTTCCTCCTCGACTTTTGAGACCCGGTCCTATAGATCCGGAAAGCCTTGAATCGATTCTTGGAGTGGGAATACAGGTTGATGGATTGGTGAGAGGTCTTTCTTCTCACGAAAGACCCGTTTCTCCGGGAATGAAATACAGGCATTATGCTCCATCCAAACCTCTTGTATTGATTGAAGGATCTGAGGAATTTATTTTAAATGAAATTAAGAGGTTTCAGCAAAAACATTCCATAGCGGTTATCTGCTCCACTCAACTTTCCAGGCGTCTGAAAGGCTCGCCTTATATACTCCCCTGGGGAGATAGAAACGACCCATTTTCTGCCGCACGAAATCTTTTCGAGTTTTTGAGAAAGGCAGAGAAGCTGCCAGTAGACGTGATTGTTACCGAAGGTCTCGAGGAAAAAGGTATAGGTCTTGCCGTTATGAACAGGTTGAGAAGAGCAGCGAGTAAGGTTATTAGAGAGTAACGTGATAAAATTAAAGATAGTGAAAATACCGAAGAATCGAGGTGAGGAAAATGAAGGAGAGTAGAGGTTTCACACTGGTGGAATTACTCATTGTTCTGGCTATAATATCGGCACTTTTATCCACTGTGACACCTTATGCTGTTCGCACACTTGCAAAAGCAAAAGCAACGCAGGTAGCGCTGAATTTCCGATCTCTCCAGGTGGCTTTGCTTGAATATTACATTACAGAAACCCCGGCTTCCACAGTCGATTTAAACACTCTTTATGCAAAAAGATACATATCAAGCAGGCCAGAAAACTACATCATAAACTGGGCAACGTCTACTTCCGATGTTGCAAGGGCCTATGTAATATACACCAACACCGACGTGGATCTGAATCTTGTTGAAAATTCCTTTCAACAGATTGTTTACATGAGTACTTACACTGGAAAAGACGGGGCCTATATACCTGATACCATAAACGTGTCTGAAGGACCGGTGAAGGGCTATTATCCGGCTCTAATTGTGTCGGTTCCACGGTTTTGAGACTATTATAACAGGACCAAGCCTCATATCCCGTTCATAAGAGCGCTCTTCGCTGTTGGTGAAAAATATCGAGTGTACGTTCGTTGCTCGTATATCCAGCTCGAACTGATCTTTAAAAAGATCAGGCTCGAAGTGTTCGTAACGTTCTTTTTTGGTCGCTTTTTTGGAAATATTGAGATAATTCGATGCGTTGGTCACGATGGGAATAGGGGCAAGTCGTTTGATTAGCTGAAGTAATTGTCTCCCTTTTTCGTTGAACCCAAGCACTCTGAGATACTGCGGACCCTTTTCGTTGCTTTCTTCTACCAGTTTTTTTCTCATTTTCAATATGGGATAAACAGACAACCTTCTCAACCTGGAAAAAGTAAAGCGCTTGGCTTTTACAGACTCGAGAAATTCCTGGACGGTTCCACTTCGAACGGCATAATACACAAACCTTTGATCGAGTCCTTCGTTAAATCCGGCAAATTCATTTAGCTCGTCTCTTGTCATGGTTCGAAAGGTACCCAATATAAGCTTTTCCATATCTTCGTAAAATACGGGCCCCCTGCCCGCATCCATTTCTCTCATGATGATTGAGTAACTTTCATCCGGAAGGGCTTTTTTCGCACTTTCAAAGTCCCCCTCCTTTATTTTCCTCCTGATAGCGCTCGCACTGGAAAAAGTGCCCTTGAAATTTTCATCACGATAATCTGATCCGATCCTTTTTATCACGTGAAATGTTGTTTTCAATCCCAGTTTCTTCGCGTTCACTATATACTCCAGTCCCAGGATATCGTTGGAACGTTTGGTTATCTTAAGTGTGGATGGATCGAACAGCTTTTCATAAGCCACATAACGCATTAAGGCTATCCTGCGGGCGTTCGGAAAGGAATGTCCCTTCTTGAGTTCTTCATGCAGGAATCGAAGATAAGACGGTGGCTGTTCAACAAGGATGCTCGCTATTTTTTCAAGGGCTTCCAGATCAGCGGATTCGCTTCCAAAGGCGATGTCAGTTACAACACGGGTCGCCGCAAGGGAAGAGATGGCTCCAAAGGCGAAGCCACCAGCATCTTGCACAGCATAAACGCATGGTAATTCCAGAACAAGGTCTACACCACAGCGCAGCGCTATTTCCGTTCTTGCAAATTTATCCACAATTGCAGGTTCGCCGCGTTGAGTGAAATTTCCACTCATCACCGCTACCGTGAAATCCGCATCACATATACTCTTAGCTTCAGTCAGGTGATAAAGATGCCCGTTATGAAAGGGATTGTATTCAACCACGACACCCAGAACCTTCATACCTCAACCCCTTCCTTCGAACGTGAAGAGACAGGGAAATTCTACAACAGGTTTTCATCCGGTATAATCTCAACTGGAGAAACTGGATCAAATAGGAGGTGTGAAAAATACTCTCGAAGGAAAGTTTGATGAAAGAAGTGATTGACAGAATCGTATCCTGTAGCGCTTGCCCTCTCTCATCCAGCAGAACCAATGTTGTACCCGGAGAGGGCGATTTGAACACACCTGTGATGTTCGTTGGAGAGGGTCCGGGCGAAGAAGAGGACCTTTCGGGACGTCCGTTTGTCGGAAGAGCAGGTAGATTGTTAGACAAGATTTTTGAATCCGTCCAGCTCAAACGTGAGGAGTTCTACATTACCAACGTTGTGAAATGTAGACCCCCAGGGAATAGAACTCCGAAGCAAGAAGAGAAAAAGGCCTGCTCGCATTTTCTTTATGCTCAGATAGCGCTGATACAGCCTAAACTCATAGTATGCCTTGGGGCAACAGCACTTTCTTTTTTCCTCGAAACTCCCGTAACAATGAAAGAAGCACGTGGTCGATTTTACTCTTGGATAGGAGGAATAAGACTTTTCGTAATGTACCATCCGAGCTATCTTTTGAGAGTTCAATCGAAGGCTCCTGGTTCCCCCAAGTATCAGACATGGGAGGATATAAAGCTTTTGAAGAAGGTTTACGAAAGGTTGAAGAAAGGAGAAAGCTTTGATACTTTTGAGAAAGATATCAGAAGAGAAATGGAAGGTGATGGTCAATGATCGGTTTCCTCAGCGACTGGGGACATAAGAGTTATTATGTAGGCGTAGCGAAGGCGGTTATTTATTCGTTAAACCCCAATGCAACGATAGTGGATATCACTCATGAGATATCACCTTTCAACGTGCGTGAAGCGATGCATATTCTCTTGAGAGCGTCGCAAAATTTTCCAGAAGGCTCCGTCTTTCTCTGTGTTGTTGATTACGGTGTGGGAACCGCGAGAAAATCAATCGCATTGCGAACAAGAAATGATTACTTTTTTGTTGGACCAGACAATGGCCTTTTCACACTCGTCGCACACCACTTTGGTGTGAAAGATATCAGAGAGATCACAAATCCGCGGTTCATGCTAAAGAAAGTGTCGGCAAGCTTTCATGGAAGAGATATCTTCGCTCCAACAGCGGCACTGATAGATGCGGGTGAGCCATTTGAAGAAATAGGGCATAGGTTGATGACATACGAGGAGTTGAAGTACAATGAAGCAAGAATGGTGGCGGGAAGGATCACAGGAGAAGTCGCCTATGTAGATGGATTTGGTAACGTTGAAACGAATATCCCGGGATCTCTTTTGGAAAAGGCCGGAATAGAGCTCGATTCTTCGGTGGACCTTGTGGTTAATGGAAGAACCTTCAAAGCTGTTTACTGCCGCACTTTCGGCGATGTAATGAAAGGAGAACTTCTGGTTCATGCCGATAGCTCCGGGTATCTTGAAGTTGCTGTGAACCAGGGAAATGCCGCATCTCTTTTGAAAGTGAAGGGAGGCGAAGAGGTCTTTCTGGAAAAAGGAAAATGAAGCACCTAAAACCTTTCCTGTTGCCACTGTCGATATTGTTATCACCTTTAATATTCCATATGATCTTGCAATCTCTCTGGGGAGTTGTTCTGGGTACGCTTGTCAGTGCTGTACTGTTCTATGTTTTCGTACAATATCGTTTTAGAAGGCCTCTTGACGAAGCTATACACAGGCTCAACAGACAGCAGTGGCTTTCACTTGCAAGCTTTCACGGTGATTCAAGAGTTATAAATTTCATGACTGCTGCGAACTCTGCTATTTTCAAACTGTCCAGAGAAGCCCTTTCTTACAGGGAACTGTTCCAGCGCTTCCGACACTTACTCGACGAGCTTGACGTGGGGGTAATTCAATGTGATTCTGAAGGTACAGTACGCTATATAAACAAATCAGCTGCCGGGCTTCTGGAAGTTGCACGATGGGAGCAAATAGGTAAACCCGTGCAAACACTGTTGAAGAGCATCAATTACACTTTCACAGGTAAAGACGAAACAGTAGAAGTGAAAACCGGGAAACCGTCCAAAAATATTCTGTTAAGAGTTAAGCGTCTGGGTATGGAAGTTTTTATAACTCTCACAGACATCACAAAGCTAAAAGATCTGGAAAGACGTCTTGAAGCCACTCAACGTGTCAGTGCATTAGCGGAGGTAATATCCAGTATAGCCCATGGACTCAAAACGCCCATCGCGAATGCGAAGCTTGCAGCGCAGTTACTTCAAAAGAAGCTTGGTGATGAACCATACTTAAACACCCTTATTGGTGAGTTGAGAAGACTGGACCGTTCTTTGTCGACGATCCTCAACGCTTACAAATTAGACACGTCCTCAAAATGCATTAAAGCGAGGCAAACTCTGGAACGTTGTGTCCAGGAAATCGTACCTTTCGCACAGTCGAAAGGAGTGGTTCTGGAATTTGATAGTGGTTGTGCTGAAGGAATCTCCATTAGAGTACCTCCTCTTCTTTTTGAAGAGACTCTTAAGAACCTCGTTAAAAACGCGGTAGAAGCATCCGAAAGAGGGGGACGTGTTCGTCTTGTTTGCAGATCCGGGAGAGATTCTTTTCGAATAATACTGTGCGATTCTGGACAGGGGATGAATGAAGAGCAATTGCGCAACTGGAGGCAACCGTTTTATACAACGAAAGATGATGGCATGGGACTGGGAACGATCTTGCTTAATAGATTGCTCTCCTCAGGCGACGCGGTGCTTCGAGTTAGAAGTACGCCAGGAAAAGGAACGGTGATAGTCGTTGAGTGTGCAAAATGTGGAACATAGAATACTGATTATAGAAGACAACACAACCTTTGCAAACTTGCTGAAAGAAGCCCTCATGATGGAAGGTTTCAGTGTTGACATTGCTGGAAGTCTTGCGGGTAGCAAAAAACTTTTAAGAAACACTCGGGCTTTATGGGATGTCGCGATTCTCGATCTTCGTCTTCCAGATGGGAATGGAGCTGAACTGATCCCGCTTCTGCGCCAAATAGGTGTTGATGTGCTCGTCCTTACAGCGCACGGAGGAGTGGAAGAAGCCGTAAAATGCACAAAGCTTGGTGCCTACAACTTTTTTACCAAACCCATAGAAATGGAACAGTTTGTAGTAGAAATCAGGCGCATTGTAGAAAAAAGACAATTGGAGGCCCGTTTGAAGGAAGTCACACCTGGGGCTTTAGATAAACTTCTTGGGAACTCTCAAGCAATTGCTAGGATAAAAGAATTGATAAAAAAGGTAGCACCAAAAAAAGTTTCCGTTCTCATCACAGGCGAGAGTGGTACGGGTAAGGAACTGGTTGCCCGTGCCATTCATGAACTGAGTGGCAGAAGCAACTTTGTTGCTGTGAACTGTGGGGCTATTCCTGAAACCTTGTTTGAGAGTGAGCTTTTTGGTTATGAAAAAGGTGCCTTCACCGGTGCGAGCAGTTCAAAGCCCGGAAAAATAGAACTGGCAGACGGAGGAACGCTCTTTCTGGATGAAATCAGCGAATTACCTCCCAGCTTGCAGGTCAAATTACTGAGGTTCCTCGAAACTTCGGAGCTGGAAAGACTTGGATCCACAAAGCCTGTTAAGGTTGATGTGAGAGTTATAACTGCAACAAACAGAGATCTTACCGAACTTGTTAAAGAAGGAAAGTTCAGGGAAGATCTCTATTTTAGGTTGAAAGTGCTGGAGATAAACATTCCACCGCTCAGAGAAAGGAAAGAAGACATTAGTCTGCTAGCAGTTTACTTCTTGAAAAAGGCAGTGGAAGAGTTCGGGTTGCGCCCTCTGGAGTTCTCTGATGAAGCGCTGTCTTTTCTGACATCTCAGCCGTGGCCTGGAAACGTCAGAGAGCTGAAGAATACCATTTACTCTGCTGCGATAAGAACAACAGGTTCAACGATTACTCCGGAGGTATTTACAGAAGGAATTGATGAACCCAACAAAGAAAATGCTGAAAGTCCTTTGCGTTTGGAGGAAGTGGAAAAGCGCCATATAAAGAATGTTCTTGAAAATGTCGGTTGGAATGTGAAACGCGCCGCAGAACTGCTGGGTATTTCCAGGTCAACCCTTTATGCCAAGATGAAGAAATGGGAAATAGAAAAATAATCATAATGTCCCTAGTAAAGGATGAAAGAAGCTTCACACAGCTCCACTCATGATTGCATACAATTGCTTCCAGAAAGAATGGAAGAGAGTGTTCCAGCATAGAGCTTTTACAGTTGCGCTTCGCTTGTATCCTCGCAAGCACTCACAAACGATCGCTACCAGAAAGAAAGCGGGGAGTGTTCCAGCGTGAAGTTTTCTCAGTTGCGCTCCGCTTATCTCCTCGCAAGCATTCACAAACAATCGCTACCAGAAAGAAGTATGAGGCAAAACGCACGTGATCACACGACTCGCTTGCTCCTTCCCTCGCATCAACAAAGAAGGAAAGAATACATCACACATCT
>DPRG01000144.1 GCA_003538775.1 Thermotogae bacterium | reverse complement strand
TGTAAAAGCTCTATGCTGGAACCAGAGGAGGTAAAGAGGCAATATTTCGCCACATCCGTGCGGCTCGGTAATTGTTGCATAAGCGCTCACTCGGCGCCCGCAAGACTTAGAAACCGAGATGTGTGATTGGGGAAAGAAAAGGCAAAAACCTCAACGCCTATGAAGGTCGTGGGTTCGTATGCGTTTTGTGGAAGGAGAAATTAGAAAAACCTGTGGCTATTGTTTGCATAAGCGTTTGCTCAGCGTTTCACAAGGCTTTGAAACCGAGCTTTTTGTGAGTCGCGAACAGCCGTGATATACTCGGATGAGGTGAGGATGATGAACGTTCTTAGCTTTGATACATCTCTTCCATATCTTACAGTGGCTTTGAGTACGGAGAAAGGTGTGTTCAATTTTGTTGCGCGTTCTTTTGTAAAGCATGCAGCGAATCTTCTGCCGACTATCGATTACGCTTTGCGCCATTTGCGTCTTGAGGTATCGGAAGTCGAATTGCTGGTTGTCGGTGTTGGTCCGGGCTCTTTTACTGGTATCCGTGTGGGAGTTGCTACGGCTAAGGGATTGATGGCTGGCTTGGGACTCCCTGCCGTGGCAGTTACTTCGACGGAACTGCTGGCGGCTAACGTTCCGGATCGAACGGCGGCGGTGTGCATCCCTGCGAGGAAGGGACATGTATATTTTGCAGTTTACAATAATGGGAAGCCAGTTATGGAGCCAAAATTTGTGGAGCTTGGGTATGTTAAAACCCAGCTGGATGCTGGAAAATTCGAGGGATATATATTAGTGGGTGAAGGTTGGAAGGAGATAACCAGCAAAAAACTTCCATCTTCTTTTGATAAACCAGATGGTTTCAGGTTGCTGGAGCTTGGAGTTGAAAAATTCAACCGCGGAGAAGTTATCAAAGCTCCCAGAGAACTTCTGCCGTTTTATGTAGAACGACCAATAGCCGAGCTTAAATTTGCATCCTCATGATCTCTCGGTAGGCTTCGATTATCCTGTTTCTCACTTCGGTTGTCAATCTGAGGGTCATCGTTGCTTCTTCCGCTTTCAGAATAACATCGTGAACGCTGCTGATCTTTCCCGTTGCAAAGTCAATCGCTGCTTTTTCAGCTTCTTTCTGAGATTGGTTAACTTCTTCAATGGCTTTCATCAGCATATCTTTGAAATCGGTCTGGGGTTTACGGGAAGTTTGATCGATTTTTGAAACACCAGGTTGTATGGGTTTTACACCATCAATTCTGTCTACCAAACGTCATCCCCTCCCTATTTCAAGAGCCGCGCCTACCATGCTCTTGACAGCGTTTATCGAAGATACATTGGCTTCATAGGCTCTCTGAGCGCTTATTAGATCGACCATTTCTCTGAGGACGTTAACATTGGGCATTCTGACATAGCCCTTTTCATCAGCGTCGGGATGTCCGGGATCGTAAACAAGCCTGAAGGGTGTTGGATCTTCTTTCAGCGCTACTACCTTAACCCCTCTTGATTCGAGTCTTCCACGCGCTTTTACGAGATATTCGGAAAATACTGGTATTTTTCGCCTGTACGGTTCTCCCGTTTCGGTTCTCGTTGTTTCGGCGTTAGCTATATTCGTTGCGATCACATCTATTCTGAGACGCTGGGCTGTAAGACCTGTTGCGCTGATAGACATTATCTTGAATTCAGACAACATCATCTCACTCCTCTGAGAACCACGTTGTAGCGCTCTACAAGGCGCGAGGTAAGGCTTGTAAGAACCTGGTATCTCAGGGTATTCGAAGCAAGTTCTGTCATTTCACGGTCGATGTCCACGTTGTTGCCGTCGTTCCGCATCGAAGTGCTCCAGTCTGTCATCACCTGTGGTGATATTCTGAATGCTCCTGTCAAGTGTTTTGGGTTGGTACGTTTCAGTTGAATGTGTCTATCTTCCATGGCTTCCTGCAAGGCACTTTCAAAAACAACGTATTTTCTTTTGTAATTGGGTGTTTCAACGTTGGCAATGTTGTTTGCAATAACTTCGGCTCTCAAAGCCGAAACATCCAGAGCGATTTTCAAAAGCTGATAATCGAGCCCGAACACGTCTCCACCTCCGGGTAATATTTCTTCAATCACCTGCGGTATTCCTTAAATCTTCTGCGGAGAATCCCATAGGAAGGAGTTCGGATACACTCGTTTCTTTTATCTCGCCAGAGGAGGAGACGAGGAATACCTTGAAATCACCGAATTCTGACATGAACTGCCGACAGGCGCCACAGGGTGAAGAAGGTTTTGGAGAGTCCACGTAAACCGCTATGGCTTCAAATTCGCGTTCCCCTTCTGAGATGGCTGCTGACAGGGCAACACGCTCGGCGCAAATGGTTAATCCATAGGAAGCGTTTTCGATGTTAGTGCCCCTGTAAATCTTTCCCGATTTGCTGAGAACCGCCGCTCCCACCCGAAATCTGGAGTAAGGACTGTAAGAATTTCGGGCAACGTTTCGCGCTTCTTCGATGAGAATCCTGTACTTTTCATTCATTCCTGTTCACCCTCTTCGCTTATTATTTCCATCCTTACTCTTTCGATTTTGTTTTTAGTGGCAGCGACTATCTTGAACTTAAAACCATTTACAACTATTTCTTCGCCTACTTCAGGGAAGCGCTCGAACTGTTCAAGAAGGTATCCCGCAAGGGTTTCGTATTCCGTTTCTGGAAATTCAACATCCAGCTCTCTTTCCAGATCGTTAATCGGTATGGAAGCATCAACGATAAACACACTGTCGTTCACTCGTTTCAGAGTGGGTCCTTCGCTTAATTCATCGTATTCGTCAAGAATATCCCCGGTGAGTTCTTCTATCACATCCTCCATGGTGACAAGTCCGGCGGTTCCTCCGAATTCGTCCACAACTATAGCGATGTGGACTCTTTTTTGAATGAACTCTTTCAAAAGATCATCGAGTTTCATCGTTTCCGGGACGAAGAGCGGATCTCTGGCAATATCTTTCACCTTGTGGTCTTTCAAAGCAGAGGTTCCTTCTTCAACAAGGATGTCAAATACGTCCTTGGCGTAGCATATGCCGGTGATATGATCGACACTCTCGTGAAAAACCGGTATTCTCGAGTAACCTTCATCAGAGACCAGTTCAATGAATTCCTCCAGCGTCTTTTCGTCCTCGATACAGACCATTTCGACCCTTGGTGTCATGATTTCCTTGACTGCTGTGTCTTTCATCATGAGTGTGCCTTTCAACATCTTTCTTTCCTGAGATTCTATAACCCCCGCTTCATGCCCTATATCGAATGTTTCTATGATGTATTCTTCAGAAAGCACAGAAAATTCTTCGGCACCTTTACCACCAAGTACACGAATAATGGAACGGGAGATTTTCATCAACAGCCAGATAATGGGCCTGAAAATGAGTTCCACCGCTTTTACAAGTCCTATGGTTCTGTTGAAAAACGGTTCGGTTCTCTCTCTTGCGTATATCTTTGGTGTTATTTCGCCGAAGATGACGATAAGGGTGGTCATCATAACGGTTGTCAAAGCAGCAACAATAGTACCACTTTCCGGAATAAGTCGTGCAATAAGAATGGTCGCAAGCGATGTGGCAAGGATGTTAACGGCGTTGTTGGCAACCAGTATAGCCGTCAGAAGCTTGTTTGATTGATGGAGAAGATTCTTTAGAAGGTTTTTTTCACCTTTCTCTTCCTTCTCTTTTGAGATGATCTCTTTCAATTTGTGAATTCCTACTGAAGTGAGGGCCGTTTCTGACCCGGAAAAGAGGGCGGAAAGAAAAAGCAGCAGGAGTAATCCCAGAACATAGGTTAATATCTCATAACTACTGACAGGATCACTGCTTTCCACCTTCTAAATGCCACCTCCATTCTACATAATAACATATTTTCGATCGTTGTCTACTGTTTACCTGCATTAGCTTCGGTCCATACCAGTTTCCCGTTCTTGAAAACCGCTCTCACTCTTCTGTGTGTGGGCAGATACGGAATCGCTTTGTAGGATGGAAGATCCAACAGTATGATGTCTGCCGCCTTTCCTTTTTCAATACTACCGGTCTTTTCAGATACACCAAGCACCCACGCGGCGTTGATGGTGTAAGCGTGGATGGATTCTTCCACTGTCATCCCAAGGTGATTCACCGCGAGATGAACGATAAAGGTCGGATCGAATATGGTATTTGAGCCCGGGTTAAAATCACTTCCGAGGGCGACCGCCCCTCCCAGATCTATGAAAGTCCTTGCACGGGCGTAAGGTTTTTTCATGAAAAAACTTGTGGCAGGCATGAATACTGCTGTGGTGCTGGATGAAGCGAGCGCTTTTAGGGTTTCGTCGGAGGATGCTATGAGATGGTCCACACTCACTGCACCGATTTCCAAACCCAGCCGAGCGCATCCAAAGTCTTCGAATTCATCGGCGTGGAGCCTAATTCGAAATCCCAGGTGTTTCATGTTTTCAAGATAAAAACGAGTATCTTCAACGCTAAAAGCTCCCCGTTCACAGAAGATATCAACGGTCGAAACGCACTTTTTGATAAAGTTGGAGATCTCCAGAAGCTTCTCCAGATATTCTCTACTTCTACCCGAAAACTCGGGTGGTACGGCGTGTGCACCCATGAAGGTAGGAATGAGTTCAACGGGTTGTATCCGGTTCAGTTCTTCAATTGTGTCAAGTTGTTTCAATTCCAGATGATTTTCCAGACCATATCCTGTTTTGGCGTCCGCAGTAGTGATCCCACAGGAAAGCATTTCGTTGAGAAACCGGAGATTGAAATCGACCATTTCTTTAAACGAAGCTCTTTTTACCGCTTCTCGAGTGCTGAGAATGCCGCCGCCGGATTTCAGTATCTCCAGATAGTCCGCACCGGCCGCTCGTGCGAGAAATTCTTCATACCTGAAACCAAAGAATGGTATATGGGTGTGGGCATCTACAAAACCAGGAAGGGCGATCAGGCCAGTTGCATCGAAAACGTTTGCTGGTTCATAAGCATCCAGAGTGTTTGTTATGTCCACGATCTTTCCCTTGTCCACCACAATGGAGAAGTTTTCCAATACTTCCAGTCTGGAAAGATCGGTTCCCTTCACAGGCAAAGCGTCGACACGTGCTGTGACGATTTCGCAAGGGTTCTGAATTACAAGGTCAACCTTCTTTTTCTTTTTCGACACGCTCGGTCAGTACCTCCAGCAACTTGTACTCTATTATTTTGCTCTGATCGAATTCTTCGAGCTGAAGATAAAAGTCTGCAACATCTACCAGCGCCGCCAGTGGAGTGAGACCGACTATTTCACTTCCAACAACCGGAACACCGTATCTTTCTGCTTCGCGTTTTATAACCTCAAAAACCCTGAAGAGAGGGCTTTTTCGGAAATTGGTCATGTTCATTGAAACTTGGACGATTCCGCGTTCTTTGAGCTCAAAACCGAGGGCTTTAACATATCTAAATCCGCCGCTGATGTGCCTCACAGCCTTTGCGATCTTCTGAGCAATTTCCAGGTTGTCAGTTCCGAGATTAACGTTGAAAGCGATCAAAAATTCCCTGGCTCCCACTGCGGTGACTCCAGAGGTCGGATGGACAACGTCAGGCCCAAAGTCTGGTTTCCATTCAGGTTGTTTTATCTTTTCAGGGAATCCCTCGAACTCTCCCTTCCTTATGTTTGAAAGGTTTTCGCGTTCGGGTGAGGTGGCCGATTGTTCATAAAGATACACGGGAATTGATAGCTCTTCGCCAATTCTTTTCCCAAGTTGTTTGGAATACTCCACGCACTCTTTCATCGTGGTATTCCAGAGAGGTACCAGCGGGATCACATCAGTCGCTCCCATCCTTGGATGCTCACCTGAGTGCTTCCGCAAGTCTATCAATTCACTCGCTTTTCTGGTCATGTCAAAGAGCGCGTTTAAAAGTGGCTCAGGTTCACCAACGAGAGTGACCACAGCTCTGTTGTGGTCATGATCCATTGACCAGTCCAGTATCCACACTTTGTCGTACTTTCTGGCCTCTTCCACGATGCTTTCTACAACCTCTTCCCTTCTTCCTTCGCTGAAGTTTGGTACGGATTCTATCAGCTTCATAACGTCACCTCCTGAAAGGTGTTTTGATGAAAGCCACTAATTGATTATACAGGATAGATGTTATACTCAATTTGAGGTGTAGAAGAGATGCATGTGTACGTTGTCGTAGACACGGAAACCACGGGTCTGAATCCAGAAAATGGAGACAGTATAATTGAAATCGCGGCGGTACCGGTTTACAGGGGAAAGATATACAGAAAACACATGTTTCATGCCCTGGTCAATCCAGTTGTCAGAGTGCCGGCTACCGTAACATCCATCCACGGTCTCAAGAATTCTGACCTGGAGGCTTATCCAACGATGTACGAGGTTTTTCCGCGCTTCGTAGAATATGTTGGAAACTCGATTCTTGTGATGCATAACGCAGTGATGGATCTGAGTTTTCTTGATGCCGCCGCGAAATCGATTGGAAGGCTTCCACCGTTGTTGAAATATATCGATACTCTGGAAATCGCGAGATATCTCTATCCGAGAGGCGGACATTCTCTGGTGAATCTGGCGAAAAAGTATCACATTAAAGTCGAAAGGCTTCATCGCGCAAAAGCTGACGCTTTGCTTACGGCGAGGATCTTTATCCGGATGTTGGAGTCTCTGGGAGAAGACGAAGTTCGTGGATTTATCAAGGTATGGAAAGGAGCTGGGTGAAATGATTAAGAATTACGTTCTCGATACCAACGTTCTTTTGCACGATCCAGAAAGCATATTCGCTTTTGAGGATAATAACGTGATACTTCCGTTACCCGTACTCGAAGAGATAGACAGGTTGAAATCAAAACCAGGGGAGATAGGTTTCAATGCACGAGAGGTCAACAGGATTCTCGATCAGTTGAGGGAAAAGGGGAGTCTTAAAAAAGGAGTAAAACTGCCTGATGGTGGGACGTTAAAAGTAGCGGTTATTGAGGACGAAGAGGTTCATCTGCCCAGGTTCGTTTCCGACAGATATGCGGATAACTGGATTCTTGCATATGCGAGATGGATTTCTGATCATTCTAAAATTCCAACATATCTTGTAACAAAAGATATAAATATGCGAGTCAAGGCCGATTCTCTGGGAATACCCGCACAGGATTATTTGAGTGACAAACTCGATCTTGAAAGCATCCTTTCTGGTGTGGTCGAATCTCAACTTGACGAATCTGTCAGGAATCGCCTTATGAAAGAAGGATGGATTGGAGTTAGCGAGATTTCTGGAGTTGATATCCAGCTATTTCCCAACACCTATATAGATTTTGGTGACGGTATGGCTCGTGTGGACATGTTGAAGAATACCCTTGAGCTCGTTAAAACGAATTACAACACGAGCTGCTGGGGAATAAAGCCGAGGAATCGTGAGCAAGTAATAGCGATGGATCTTCTGCTGAACGACGACATAAAACTCGTCACCATCATAGGAACAGCTGGTACAGGAAAGACGCTTCTGGCAATCGCTTCGGGTTTGAGAAAAGTGGTGGATGAGGGAGTATATAGAAGGTTGACGGTGACGAGGCCGATTGTTCCTATGGGAAGGGATATAGGTTACCTTCCCGGCAAGGAAGAAGAGAAGATGAGGCCGTGGATGAGGCCGGTGTTCGACAACCTCGAACTGATCTTTGCGAACCGTGGTAAGAACCTTGAAGAATACCTCAAGCGTAGAGATATACTTGAAATTGAATCTCTGAGTTATATCAGAGGTCGTTCTTTGCCTGATCAATTCATAATTATTGACGAAGCCCAAAACTTAACACCTCATGAAGTCAAAACGATAATCACCCGGGCAGGCGAAAACACCAAGATCGTTCTTACGGGCGATCCATGGCAGATCGACAGCCCCTATCTCGATCAGTCGAGTAATGGTCTTGTATATGTTGCGAGCAGGTTTCTGGAAGAACCTATTGCGGGCCATGTCGTTCTGATGAAAGGTGAACGTTCAGAACTGGCGGCCAGGGCGGTGGAGCTTTTGTGAAAAACTCTGTCGTTTTTTTGTTGTTCATAATACTCTTTTCCGTAGTGGTTCAATCACAGGAGATAAAGATAGAAATATCGGTGATCTTAAAGCCTGAGGTGGAAGCCCATCCACCTTTGCCGGTGTCTGTAAAATCTATTGCTGTTGGATTCTATGAGACCAGGAAAAACTACGTTCTTTCTGAAAGGATTTTCCAGGCGAGAATTCCTGTAAGGCGTATCTTCCCGTTTGTGATCGAGGAGCTGCATTTTTCTGTAAATTACTTTTTTGAACACTTACCGCAACCTCAAGTGAAGACTCTTTACTTGAAAAAAGAAAGCTTCAAGAGTACTGGTACTTTTTCCCTCCTTCCTGAACAAAGGAAGCGAGTTTTTCCGTTCATTTCTATGAATATGAAAAAG
The DNA here is from genome assembly GCA_003538775.1 of Thermotogae bacterium. GTDB lineage: Bacteria > Thermotogota > Thermotogae > UBA12178 > UBA12178 > UBA12178. The sequence continues at coordinate 7,773 of DPRG01000144.1, read as the reverse complement.
CCTGTGGAAGCTGGAGATTTTGGGAAGTTGAGGTCCTCCTCTTTTCTGAGTACGATTGACTCCGAAATGTTTTTAGAGAAGGTCAGGAAGTTCGACCTCTCGCGTTTGAAACGAGTTCCCGTTGTTTTATCTTCCGAGGCTGAAAAGCGTGTTCCCGTGATGTTCAGCCTGTTGGAAAAAGGGTCTCTTGTCGTTTTCTCGAAGGAAGTAAAGCCTGTTAAAAAGGTAAGAACAGTTCATAGGTTTGAAGGTTTTACAACTTATTCTAAGCAGGTTCTTTTGAGTGAACTGTTGGCAGAGGTGCCGCAACCTTTGAAACCATCGGTAATCTATGGATATCTACTCTCCAAAAAGTCGGTATCTCCAGCATCTGTAGAGGGGATCGTTTACAGGAGTCTGGAAGAAGAACGCGGTAGTGAAAAGAAGATGATCCTTTCTGAAAAATCGATTTTTGAAGTATCACGATCTTTAATCGGCATGAGGTTGGGAATGGTAGGAGCCGATATACAGTACAACCATCTCTTTTTTGAACTTTCTCATCCACAGTTTCGAATAGTTCTAAGCAGTAATTACGGAATGGAGTTTACTAAGGAGATCGGTAACACGACACTGGGCGTTGCTCTGGTTCAAACCTCCGGAACGTTGAAACTGCTTCCTGCCTTTGAAGCCTTCAAGTCTTTAGGGTCGTTCAAGTTCCTGATAGGAACAGGCTTAGATGCTCATGGATATGAAAAATGGTTTGGTGTAACGACTGGTAGTGTTACTTTGAAATATATCCAGGATAATATCGTCTTGATGTTTGAGCGCGTATCGCTTTTATGGAATGGAGGTCTTTTGGGGATCTCCTTTTATTCGAGCTTTGGTAAAGTGGGATTTGAACAGTTTCTCGGCTATGATGGGTTGCGGTTGACTCTGTCTATTCCCATTTTCCATACGGTTTTTTCCCTTACCACAGAAATGGGTGCAGAAGGATTGGAGCTGGTGGGATGCCGCTGGAGTACGATGTGATTGTGGAAGTGAAAAAGGAAAAGATACACCTTCTTGGATTTCTTGTAGAGGCATGGGATCATCTCGCCAACGTTCGTCATGCCGATCTTGAAGATGCCGTGAGGCTGGTAGTACCAGCGGATTTTCTTCAGGAAGTTCTTGAGCTTCTCGAGTCCATCTGTGATTATGTGGGTGCAAAGGTGAGAGAAGTCAGACCGTTTGAATTTCCTCTATAACACGGATGAGGTGATTATACTGAGAAGCGTCCTGTTGAACGCTTTAAGGTTGCCTCTTCCCAAAGAACAACTTGGTTCTGTGAAAGATATCGATACTGAGAGATTGGCGCGACTTGGTATAGATACCATACTATTTGATTTTGACAACACACTCACTCCATGGCGGAACAAACTGGTGGACGACTCGATAAAAGAAGTCATACGCGGCTTGATCGAAAGAGGGTTCAAAGTTGCGATCGTGACGAACGCCGGTAGAAAGCGTATGGAAGAAGTGGATCTCGGGGATGACCTCCCTTTGCCGGTTTTTCATTCTCTTTTCAAGCCAGGAGTGAAAAGACTGAAACAGGTTTTAAGAAAGATCGGCGCCGTTCCAGAAAAAACGGCAATGGTCGGTGATCTTTTCTTTACAGACATCATCGCTGGCAACCGTTTGGGGATGTATACGATTCTCGTCAATCCTTATATTCATGGAGCTACCGACTTCGTTAACAAACTGCTGGGTGTTTTGACGAAGGTATTTTTCTTTTCGTTTTATTACACCATTGGTTGGTTTTTCCACATTGTTGATCTGACCACACCGAATGAAGCCTTTAGGGACGTTTACAGTATAGATTATGAAAGACTGATTAAGGCAGGTTTCGACACATTCGTCTTCGATTACGATAACACCCTAAGTCCCTGGAAAACACCACCTTCGAATGAAGTTGTGCGTTTGTTGAACTCACTCGCTGAGAAAGGCGTTATGGTGATAATAGCCTCTAATGGAAAAAGGGAGAGGCTGGAAAGGTTCAAACGTTTTTTTGGCGATAAGATCGTGGTGATTGGAAGCGCGAGAAAGCCCATGGGGGGGCGGGTGAAGCGCCTGTTGAAAAAATTGGGAAGGGATCCAAATAGAACGGTTGTCATAGGTGATCAGCTCTTTACCGACGTGTTCATGGGATCTCTCATCAAAGCATATACCATCAAAGTGGAGCCGATAGACAAAGATCGAGAATTCTTAACCACTCGCTTTTTAAGGCGTCTTGAAAAGATCGTGAAGTCCCTTCAAAGGGGAAAACACGTGGTATGGAGGAAGGAAGAATGAAAAAATGCAAAGGTTGTGGAGCGCGATTGCAGACAGACGATCCTTCGAAACCGGGTTATGTTCCTCCCAGCGTTTTGGAAAAGCGCGGTGAGAAGAATGTACTGTGCCAACGTTGTTTTAGATTGAAACATTACGGCGAAGACCTTTCCATAGGTCCTTTGAAAGACGCACTTTCAAGGCTAAAAAGGCTTTTGAAACGCTATGACAGGGTTCTCTGGATAGTGGATGCGATGGACTTTGAAGCGACGTATACAGATGAAGTATCACACCTGCTTGAAGGAAAGAAGGTATTAGTTGCTGTCAACAAGATTGACGCTTTTCCCCGGGCAATAACGAATCAAGAGCTCTCGCAGTGGTTCACAAAGCACGTACATCATAAATGGATTCCTGTTAGTGCTGAGAAAAAAAGGGGAATCAAGAAGTTACTCAATCATCCATTGTTGAAAGGAGAACTCTTGGTGGTGGGATGTACCAATGTGGGAAAGTCGAGCTTACTCTCCGCACTGAGTGGTAAACCGTTGAGTGTCAGCAGTTATCCTGGAACCACGAGAGGAACGCTTCACATTCGCATATCGAAGTCGTTGGAGCTGATCGACACACCAGGGATACCAACTGATAACAGGTTCATAGATATACTGGATCCTTCCTGTGTAATGAAATTGGGTATGTCTCGCTCATTGACGAGAAAAACTTTCAAGATCTCAGCTGGTCGCGTTGTTTTTGCTGGTGGTATGTGTAGAATAGACGTTCTTGGGGAGCATCCCCGTCCTATCTTTCAGATCTTTACAGCTCCAGGTGTAACACTTCACGAAACTTCTGTTTTGAATGCGGATGCAAAATTTGAAACATGGTTCGGAGAGTTCTTGCAACCCCCGTGTGGGAAAATACCGCCGGAAAATTTCAGATGGAGATTCGAGGAAGTTCTACTCAACGAAGGTGAAGAGCTGGTAGTATTTGGTCTTGGATGGATCAGTGTGCGGAGAGGACCGTTGAAGATAAAAGTGACGTTGCCAGAAAAAGTGGAATTGAGAGTGAGGGAGGCTCTGGTGAACCCGGAAAGGTCCCATGGCAAGTGAAAAGGTTATCGAGAAGATAAAATCTGCTCCTTCGAGGGCGGGCGTTTACATTTTTAAATCGGAAGATAAAATCATCTACATAGGAAAGGCAAGATCGCTAAAAAATCGCTTGAACAGTTATCTTGGTGCATGGAATAAAGGTCGGGTTTACGAGAAGGCTTACAAGATAATGGAGCAGGCTGATGATCTTGATTACATTCTGGTTGGATCGGAAGATGAAGCTCTGATACTCGAAGCCAACATGATTTACCAGCATAAACCCAAGTACAACGTATCCTTGAAGGATTCGAATTTCTACCCCTTCATATTGATCACAGACGAAACCTATCCCCGGGTAACGATAACGAGGGAGCGCTCAGTTCCTGGAAAGTATTTTGGCCCTTACACGAATGCGGGTTTCGTGAGGGATCTGCTGGATCTTGTGGGGAGGATCTTCAAAGTCAGACAGTGCAGCCGCTCCATGGAAAGAGTAACACGTCCATGCTTTGATTATCATCTGAAGCGATGTACGGCCCCCTGTGCTCGGCTCGTGGATCCCGAATCCTACTCCAAACAGGTTGAAGAACTAATATCTTTTCTCAGTGGAGAAGTGGAGCAGGTCAGATCAAAGCTTGTGAGGTTGATGGATGAACAGGCTCGTTCTCTCACCTTTGAAAGCGCTGCAAAAACGAGGGATGTTGTGGCTAAACTCGACAAACTCTTTCCGCCCAGAAGCGTCATACTCAGCGAGAAGAGAAATGTGGACGCGATATGTTATTCGGGTAACATCGTGCTCGTTTTGAGGGTCATACAGGGCTTGCTGGTTTCAAAGCTGGTTTTCGAAGCCACCGACGAAGTGGATTTGGAAGAGATCGTCGAAGAGCTGTATGAGAGAAGAAGGTATCCTTCTCCAGAGTTTGTTCTTGTCGAAAAGGTTGAAGAACTCGATCTCAAAGAACCTTTAGTGAAAACTCCTCAAACCGAAGACGAAGGAGCTCTCCTGGAACTGTGTAGGATGAATCTTGCGGAAGAGCTTAAGAATAGAGCTCTTACCGCTGAAGCTTTGGAGAGTGTGAAGGAAATACTGGGGTTGGAAAAAACGCCGCGTTTTGTTGAGGGAGTAGATATCGCGCATACCGCCGGTAAAGAAACGGTTGGAGCGGTGGTGAGTTTTATCGACGGGAAACCTTTTAAGAGTGGCTATAGAATATACAAGCTTTCTACAACTGGTGGAGATGATTTCGGAGCCATCAGAGAACTTTTGACCAGACGTTATTCAAAACATCCTCTCCCCGATTTGCTGTTTATCGATGGAGGAGATCCTCAGCTGAGAGCGGCACAGGAGGCGTTGAGAACCCTCGGGTTGACAGTGGACATAGTGGGTATTGCCAAGGAAGAGGAAACCGTTATAACTCCAGGCCATCGTTTCGATTTTCCTCATGACCATCCCGTGCTGAGGTTTCTGGCGCAAATCAGAGACGAAGCTCATCGTTTTGCAAATGCTCGTCATCGAAGAATAAAGAGTAAAGAAGATATGTTATCATTATTAGACAGAATCGAGGGTATTGGGCCGAAGAGAAAACGCTTGCTTCTGAGGTACTTTGGTGGGATCAGCGGTCTGGCGAATGCTTCAGAGGCCGAAATAGCGAGACTTTTGAGAAATTCAACTCTTGCAAGGCGGATAAAAGAGGTTCTGGGAGGTGGAAGAAAGTGACTGTACAGAATGGAAATAGGAAGATAGAGATTGAAGGTTCTCGACGGGCGAGCGAGCTACTTAGATCTTTGGGTCTTAATCCCGAGTCGCATCTTGTGATTGTCAATGGCAGGTTGACCACGGAAGACGAGGTCATCCCGGCTGATGCGAACGTTAAGATAATAAAAGTTGTTTCTGGAGGTTGATATCGTTGAATATTTCAAGAGGAGAAATACTGGAGAGGATTCGTAAGGTCGGCGGTCATGTCACTGAACAGCGAGTTGCTGTGATGGAATACCTGGCTTCTGTAAAATCACACCCCACGGCGAAAGAGATCTACGATGCTCTTCAAAGCCGTGGTATCAAAATATCACGTGCGAGTGTATTCAACGTCTTGAATTTTCTTACAAAACATGGCCTGGCGAGAGAAATCAAAACGGCTGATGAATCTCATTACGATGCCTATGTGGATTTTCATCCGCATTTCATCTGTAGAGTGTGTGGAAAGGTTTACGATCTGGATGTGTCTTATGCGGGATTTGAATATGGAGACTTGCCACATAAAGTGGAGCAAATAGACCTCGTTGTAACGGGAGTGTGCCAGGAATGTCTGAGGGATCAGGGTTCGACCTCACGGACGTTGTCGAAAAACTGAAGAACTTCAGAGACTCAAGAGATTGGAGAAAATTCCACGATCCCAAAAACCTTGCCATGTCGATCGCCATAGAGGCGGCCGAGCTCATGGAGATCTTTCAATGGGTGAATTCCAATGATTCTCTGGATAAAGCGAGGGAGCAGGAGCATCGCGTTAGGGAAGAGGTGGCTGATATCCTTCTCTACCTTCTCAGCCTTGCTGATACACTCCAGATAGATCTTAGAAATGCGTGTCTTGAGAAGCTCGATCTTAATGAGAAGCGCTACCCCGTAGCTGAATCTTATGGTAGAGCGTTGAAATACACCGAACTGAAAAAATGAAGGGCCTGGTTTTCACCAGGCCCTTTCTTTTGGTTCCCCCTTTGGTCTCACTTGATGACCGTTACATTCGAAGCTTGTGGACCTTTAGGACCCTCAACGATGTCGAATTCGACCTTTTGTCCTTCTTCAAGAGTTCTGAAGCCCTGCATGTTGATTGCCGTGTGGTGGACGAAGACGTCTGTCCCGTCCTCCTTTGTGATGAAGCCGTAACCTTTCTTGGGGTTGAACCACTTAACTGTTCCTCTCACTTCCAAGACCTCCTTAAAAATTGTTGAGCGTTGGATCCAACGCAATCACATTATACACCTTAAAACCTCATTGTGCAACATGTATTTTTGTTTTTCTTTCGGATAAGCGGGGGAAATGGTTTAAAATCGTTCCGGGGCCATGGTTTCGAATATAGATTTTGGAGGCATTATCGTGGTCGGTCTTACGAGGGAGGATTACCGCTGGAATTTTATAGTGAACTCGCTGGATTTCGCTCTTTTCAGTCTGGGAATGACGCTTGGATCTATCTTCACGCTTTTCCCGGTCTTTGCAAAAAATCTCGGTGCTTCTAACTTTGAACTGGGATTGATTTCTGCGGTCGCAAACCTTGGATGGGGTATTCCAGCGATTTGGGGAGCCAGGTCCGCCGAACGCTCGCCGAAGAAATTGACGCTTGTTTTAAAATTCACCTTAGGGGAAAGACTCCCTTATCTTTTTATGGCTTTGATAGCGTTTTATCTCGCTGTTCCTACTCCCCGACTGGCATTATATCTTTCGATTGCAATGGTGGGAGTAGCTACCTTCACAATGGGTTTTCTCGGTCCACCCTGGATGAGCATGATAGAGAAGGTGATAGATCCGGTAAAAAGAGGTTCCTTCTTCGCGGTGGGAAACGGTCTTGGAGCGATACTCGGAGTGGGCGGTTCGGTGATTGCGAGAAAGATACTCTCAGTATATTCCTTTCCTGAAAATTTTGGCTATGTTTTTCTGATATCGTTCTTTTTCTTCATGCTTTCGTTTGTCTTTCTGAGTTTGACGAGAGAGGTACCGGATCGCGTTGTACATGATAAAGAACCGATTTCAAATTATTTCAGAAACATCAAGAATGTTTTCGCCGATAAATATTTCAGGAACTTCATAATAGAGCGGGTGCTTAACAGTTTCATGTTCGCTTCCAGTGGCTTCATAACGGTCTTTCTTTTGAAAAAGTTCGCGCTTTCAGATGATACGGCGGCTGTTTTCACGGCTATTGTCCTTGTGGCTCAAGGTCTTTCGTCTTTCATCTTTGGTCCCATGGGCGACAGGATGGGGCATAAATTGAACCTTATTCTCAGTAAGATTTTTTATACATCAGCGGTGTTTCTTGCCGTTTTCGGTGTGAATGTTTTTCAGACATATCTGGTTTTCGTGTTTATGGGTTTTGTAAACACCACGAATAACGTGGGAAGCATGGCCATAACCCTGGATTTTGTGACGCGAAAGAGAAAGGAATTGTACATGGGATCTCTTTATTTTGTAACCGCGCCTTTTTCGTTTATCGCACCGCTCGTTGGTGGTAAGATTGCAGACCTGACAGGTTACGCGAGCTTGATGGTTTTAACCGGAATAATAGGTTTGGCAGGAAGTCTTTATCTTGTTAAATTCGTGAAAGATCCACGCGTGAGAAAAAATAGTGATGTGTGATCTTTTTCTGAACTCGTGTTTGTAAGTAATTACTTCCAGAAAAAATGGGAGAGAATGTTCCAGCATAGAGCT
>DPRG01000086.1 GCA_003538775.1 Thermotogae bacterium | reverse complement strand
TGAGGATGCGTTCAGAGCAGTGATGGAAGGTAAGGTCTCAAAAGGTGATGTATTCGCGGTTGCCGAAGTGGCGGGTACGCTCGCAGCCAAGAGAACCTGGGAGATTCTTCCTTTCTGTCATCAAATACCGCTGGATCAGGTTACCATTTCATTCACGCCCATAAACGATTCATGTTCAATAGAAATCCGTGCCGCCGTTAAGGTTCACGCAAAAACAGGTGCGGAGATGGAAGCTCTCACTGCCGCTGCCGTGGCCGCTCTAACCATACACGATATGTGCAAGGGTATCGACCCATCTATTACGGTGACCGACTTGATGCTGTTGTACAAAGAGGGAGGCAAAAGTGGTGTCTACAAGAGAGGGTAGAGTGGTAGCGGTTTGTCTCTCGCCTTCCAAGGGTACAAGAAAGAAGCCAGTTGATTCCATTACTCTTGTGGAAAACCACGGAGTGCTTGGTGACGCGCACGCTGGGGACTGGCATAGACAGGTGTCGATGCTTAGTGTTGCCAGCATTAACAAGATGAAGCGTTTTGGTGTGGAAGCGAGTTTTGGAGATTTCGCGGAAAATATTACTACGGAAGGTCTTGAACTCCATACACTTCCTGTGGGCACGAAATTGAAAATAGGGGATGCTCTCCTCGAGGTAACTCAGATAGGGAAAGAATGCCACACTAAGTGTGAAATCGCAAAAAGTGTAGGAGTATGTATAATGCCGGCTGAAGGTATATTCCTCCGGGTTTTAAAAGGAGGCGTTGTGAAGCCTGGCGACAGGGTGATTGTGGAAGAATCGAAGGAGTGAGTTCGCTGTCGGTTATAGGGTGGGGAGCCCTTGCTTTTTCCTTCGCCACTCTTTTAAGCAGGTTAACCGGTTTGTTCAGGGATGTTGTTCTTGCCCATTATTTTGGTGCTTCAGGTCTCCTCGATGCGTATTTTCTTGCTATACTGGTACCTTTTTATCTGAGGCGCATATTCGCAGAAGGGGCAATGGCATCGGCCTTTGTACCCGTTTATGCTGAAACGCACAGAAAAAACGAAAACGAAGCGCCATACTTTGCCAGCGCAGTTTCAAACATCGTCCTGATATCGACATTCTTCGTTTCTGTCATTTTGATGGTTTTTCCTCGCCCCTTTCTCAAGCTCTTTGCGACGGGTTTCACAGAACAAATTCTGAATCTTTCCGCATCTACCCTGCAGATCACGGCTTTTTACATCCTTCTCGTGTCGCTTTCGGCGATTTTTTCTTCCATTGCGAACTTTTACGGTCGTTTTTTCTTGCCTGCTCTGGCTCCGATGTTTATAAACATATCGGTGATTTTTGCGGCCTTCTTTGCTTCCAGATCACAGAATGTTAGGTTATTAGGTGCCGGTTTTCTGCTTGGAGGAATGTTTCAATTCATGCTTTCCTTTTATTCCGCTAAAAGGAATTTTCGTTTTTACCCTATCCTGAAGCACGAAAAGCTCCGGGATTTTTTTAGACTCTTTTTCACGGCGTCTGTAGGATATGCGGTGACCCATATAAATTCTATAGTCGATACGAACGTGGCCACCTGGCTGGGTGCTGGAGCTGTTTCTTCGCTTCAGTACTCTTTAAGATTGTTTCAACTTCCGTTAGGCTTATTTGGAGTTGCGGTTTCTACGGCTGCTCTTCCGAGTTTTTCAAAGAACCTTGAACGGCTCGATCGTTCTATGGGGGAAGCTCTCGAGCTTCTCTGGTTTCTCATCTTTCCTTCATCTATAGCCATGGCTATCATGTCGCGTTCACTTGTATTTTTGATTTTCCAGCATGGTTCCTTCGATCTTGCCACAACGGAACTTGTGAGTCGATGCCTTTTCATGTACAGTCTGGGGATACCGTTCTACGCAACCTATCTTCTGCTTTCGCGTTACTACCATGCTCAGCAGAAAGGAGGAGTCACATCAGTTGTAACCTTGATAATGGTGATTGTGAACGTTTCTCTCGATTTAATTCTGGCTCCAATCATGGGTATTGCTGGTGTAGCTCTGGCAACAAGTGTGGCGGGAGCTGTCGGTACCCTGATCATCTGGTATTTGATCTCCAAACGGATTGGAAGGGTGTTTATAAACTTACAGGAGTTAAGAAAACTTCTTTTTATCAATATTCCCGTCTTCATTCTTTCGGTGGTAGCGGCGGAATGTGCTTCTACAAGGGTCCTGATACTTGCATTTGTGGTGGTTATTGTGCTATTATATCTTCTGGTTGCGAAATTGCTTAGGTTGCGTTCCCTGGAGTCGTTGATGATCTTTCTTAAAAAGAGGTAGCCAGCGTGTAATTTCTCGTAAAAGCTTTATTTTAAGCGTTTTTGATTGATATTTGCCTGTAATCGGATGAGAACACGGATTTTTACCAATAATCGTCGAAATTCGCTCTTTTTTGTTGTTTGGTAGAATCGAGAGTAACTGGTATAATCTTCTACACTGGAGAATTGAAGAAGGGGAGGTGTATTTATGAACAAGAAGGAACTTATCGCGGCGGTTGCTCAGAAGGCGGGAGTAACGAAGAAGGAAGCGGCGAACGTAGTAGGAGCTTTTGTAGATGTGGTTTCGGAAGCCATGGCAAAGGGCGAACCCGTCAAGATCGTCGGATTTGGTACTTTTGAGGTTGTAAAGAGAAAACCTCGCAAGGGTGTCAACCCGAGAACTAAGGCCCCCATTAAGATCCCCGGGACGAAAGTTCCAAAGTTCAGACCGGGAAAGGATCTCAAGGATAAGGTTAAGTGATCGACTTTTTTCAAAGGGGGAGCTTTTAAAAGCTCCCCCTTTATTTAACTCTTTTACTGCTGATATACGCTGGAAGAAACTTCAGAATAGCTGCGAAGGCCGCGCCTTCTTCCCAGAGCCTTAATCGATGTTCTACTTCGATTGCGAAATCGCCAGCCATTAGAGGATCGAACCTTTCTTTTATCTGTTCAAACAGCAGCTGTGCCATCCAGTCACCGACAACTCCTTCACCAAAGAGTACCACTCTCACTGGCTTCAAGAGTATCGAAAGATTGCCCAATACAACTGCGAGCTCTTTAAAAGCTTTTTTGTATATACCTTTAAGCTCATTATCGGGGTCCTGGGCTTTTTTTCTCAATTCAAGGAGTTTTTCTCTGAAAACTTCCTCTTCTTTTTCAATAAAGTCTTTGAAGGATTCTTTGAGGCCGAAGTATTCTCTTAATATTGCGTATTCTGAAGAGTGATACTCGAGGCATCCGGTTTGGCCGCAGTAGCATTCTCCTTCATTTTTTACCACCGTGTGTCCGATTTCGAATGAAGAAAGCCCCTGAACGGGATGGAAAACCCTGCCCCTATGAATATAACTGGCGCCTATCCCTATACCATAAGACACAAGAAGAGTATCTTTTCTTGGATTTAAAAACGCTTCGAAAGTGGCCAGAGAATCCACATCGTTGGTAACGAAAACCGGCACTTCTCCAAAAATTTCCTTTATCTTCGTATAGACGTTGAGATGCTTCACATTCATAACCGGGGAATAGACGATCTCCCCTTTATGCGAATCTACAATGCCTGAGGAACACACTCCCATTCCTAAAAGAGGGGATTCTGCCTCTTGGGAGTGGAAATAGGCCAGAACATCTTTCAACGCTTCAGCATAGCCTTCGTTGCTTCTCATATATGATAAGATCGGGCGGGAAAAAGCGGAGATCTTTCGGCCTCTTGCGTCAAACATGACGCCACTTACGCCTTCACGGCCCATCTTTATTCCTATTACATTCCAGGCGTCTTCGCGCAGTCCTACAACCTGAGAAGGTCTTCCAAGCCGATAGATTCTTTTCTTTTCCTCTATCAATCCCAGATCGTTTAGTTCGGAGATCAGATAGCTGAGGGTGGAATTTCCCAGCTTTAAGGAGTTTTTCAATTCTCCACGGCTTGCGTCACCGATCAAAAGCCTGTGGATAAGCCGGACGAGGTTTTCATGTCTTATTTCTTCGGTTTTTCGTGGCAAAGCCATCCCTCCAGTTTTATTTGAGAGACCAGCCCACCATCCCTTTAACGTACTGTTTCTGAAGAACGGCGTATACCAGGAGAGGAACAATCATAACCATTATAGCCCCAGCCGCGAGTAACCCCCAATCGACATGATAGACGCCTCTCATTAGTGGAATCCTCTGAGTTGCCAGTAGTTTTTCAGGAGAGTATATGGTTATCAGCGCCAGGAAGAAGTCGCTCCACACCCACGTGAACTGCAAAGCCGCTGCAGATGCTATGCCAGGTAATGCCAGAGGAAATATGATACGGAAAAATACCAGAAAATCAGAGGCGCCATCTATCCTTGCAGCTTCCTCAATGTTTCTCGGGATTGTAGAAAAGAAATTTCTCATGAAGAAGGTGATCCATGGAATGCCCCAAGCGCTGTGTATTAGTATTAATCCAAGGTATCTATCCACCAGGCCAAACGCGTTCAGTAGTTGGAACACGGGAACCGCTATCATCTGCTGCGGCAGTGCCAGTGTGAGGATTATCAGGACGAACGTGAGCTTTTTCGAGGGGAAGTCGTATCTTGAAAAACCGTAACCTGCCATGGTTGCTATAAGGAGCGGAATAACGGTGGCAGGGATCGCCACAATCAGAGAATTGACGGTTCCCTTCGCCAGTGATGCGGTTGGATGGGTCCACGCTTTTGAAAAGTTCTCGAGCGTGGGGTTGAAAACCTTGAAATTCCACCATCCATCTAATATCTCATCCATGGGCCTGATGGCGGTCATGAAAACACCGAGAAACGGGAGTATCCATACCAGTGCCACCAGCCACATCACCGTTATTCTTATGATCTTCAAAATTTTTCTTTTTTTCATCCTCATCACTCCTGCGCGAGGCTGGATTTGATCATTGGGATACTTGCCGCAAGAGTGGAAACGGTTATAATCACTGCAACCACCGCGGATCTATTGAAGTTGAATTCCCTGAAGGCATAGGTGTACATTTGAAGTGCGAGAACGTTGGAGGCTCCGCCAGGCCCACCCATCGTGGCCACATAGACTATATCGAACACTTTGAGTTCCCAGAGAAGAGTCATGGTTACCACCACTGTGGTGATGGGCTTGAGCAGAGGCACCGTTATGGCGATGAACTGTCTGAACCTTCCAGCACCGTCTATCTGAGCGGCTTCGTAGTATTCTTTTGGAATTGTTTCCAACCCTGCGGAATACAGTACCATGCTGAATCCGGTCCAGAGCCATATGGAACCAAATATAAGAGAAAAAAGCGCACTTTCTGGGTATGCGGTCCATGTCCTGGGTTCGATTCCAAATGTTTGCAGGAAGAGGTTTACGACGCCCACGTTTTTATCGAACATAAAACGGATCATGACACCTCCCACAATCATGGGCATAACCATTCCCAAAAATATGATCGATTTCACAAAACTCGAACCTGGCATGTTCTGAAGTAACGTGGCGAGTAGAAGCCCCAGTATGACACTCGCTGGAAGATGTATGCCGATCCATATGAGATTGTGGAGCAACGTTCCAAGAGGGAATCCTCTTTTGAAACCCGAAGGGTTGAAGGTATCTCTCGATGTAAGTACCTCGGCGTAGTTTTTGAGAGTGGGATGACCTTCTTCGTCAAAAAAACTTATATATATGGTCCTTACGGAAGGATATATGACGAAAAACGCAAGTAGTAGGACTGCGGGAAGCATGAAAAGCGCGTAGTGTGAAAGTCGGGCTTTTCTGTTCAATCCTTTCACCCCCTATTTTAATGATAAGGGGGGCTTCTAAAAGCCCCCCTTATCAAACGGTTCGGAGTTATTTGCTCTTTTCAGCGAGGACTTCTATCACGTCGTCCAGACGATCCGGGCTAACCCAGAGAAGCTTAAGTTGATCCCAGAAAGCAGGCTGGAATGCTCCTCCAATACTGTCGTCCAGGTCGGGAAGAAGTTCAACACCGGACATCAACTTCGCGACTTCAGCGTCAACAGGTGGATAGTACTTCAGAGGAACATCTTTGACTGTGGCAATGTGACCTCCCTGCGATACCTGAAGCCTCTGGCCTTCAACACCGGCAAGGAATGCGAGCAGTTTCTTGGCTTCATCGGGATATTTGGTGTACTTAGGTATGAAAGCGTAGTCAGCTCCAAAGACCATACCGCGGGCGCCGGGGAGCGAGAACACACCAAGATCTTCGGGATCATCAACCATTCCCGTTATCCAGCTACCCATGAAGTAAAGGGCATAGTCTCCGCGCCACCATTCCTTGAGTACAGCCGTCCACTCCGTGGGTTCACCGAAATATCCTTCTTTTAAGAGAGAAGTGAGCTGTTCAAGGGCGTATCTTACCGTATGACTCTTCCAGCTTATGTTGCCTTCGATGAGGTCCTTTTGAAGCCCGGGTCCACCAAAGGTGATCAGAAAGTGTTCGGTAACATCAGAAAGGGGCCATCCCACGCCGTCACCACTTGCTATGGGTGCTTTGAGCGAGTCCATGGCTTTCAGGGTCTTCAACAATCTGAGGAAGTCTTCCCAGGTTTTGGGAGGCACGAGTCCGTATTTTTCGAAGAAGGACTTTCTGTACCAGAAACCCGGCTTCACCTTTGCCGTGTAGGCGGCTCCGTAAAGTCTTCCACTTACAGTGACGGCATCAAGAGCTCCCGGTAGATACCAGCTTGGGTCGATGACAGAAGAGAGTTCCAGCATGTGACCTTTTTCTCCATATTCTCTTATAAAGCTCGCCCACATGAAGATGACATCACCAGGAGCTTTTTTCGCTGCGAACTGAGCGGGAAGCAAGTTTGCCAGATCTTCAGCTCTGTAAACCTTATACTCCACCTTAATGCCAGTCTTTTCCTCGAAGGCTTTCAGCACGGGCATGAATTTTTCCTGTTCTGCCCCTGACCACGGCCCGATAACGGTCAGCGTGACACCGAGCATAACAACCGATACCAGCGCCATAAGAAGTACCAGACCCAGTTTTCTCATCTTCTTCACCACCTCCACAATTTTTCATGATACGAAAAAAGTCTATCATATAGAAACAAAACAATCAAATCGGTTAAAAAGCGATTTTTAGCGATTACAACCTTTTTCTGGGGATTATTTCGAAATATTGATTTTTTCTTCTCAAAAACGCGTGATTTTTACTGGATTTTGTGATCAAAGTTGATTGAATGTAGGCTGATGGAAGGCTTTCTTTACGGAAAAATCCTCGTTGTTTTCTCGATTGGATTCTGAAGAAGGAAGGGGTTGTAAGTGGATGGATCGTGATATAATTTGAACGACCAGGGCGTAGTTCAGATGGGAGAACGCCGGAATCGGGGTCCGGAGGTCGAGGGTTCAAGTCCCTCCGCCCTGACCAGAATGGTGCCGTTTCCGGCACCATTTATTTGTTTATATGAACTTTCAGATAATGATGAAAGTCAAACTTACAGAAATCCTTAGATAGAGGTGGGTGAAGTGAAGAAGCTTTTGATGGTATTGCTGGTGGGTTTGTTTGGTGTGGTTGTCTTTGGAATAGGTGTGGGGCCTGTCTTGGATAACTGGGTGTTGCCGTACTACGACGAATACGAAGATGTTTCGGGCGCGCTTGTATTCAGTTTTGCAGGATTGAGGTTGGCTGTAGGTCCCATAGATCTTGGGATTTCAACGCCTTTCTACATTTATGCTACTTCCGGTGACGTAGGAGCGGGAGAATCGGTTCAGCCCGGGCAGGCATGGCTTGTATACGGTGGCTTGAGATTTGGATTTGGTCCTCTTTACCTATTTGGAAGAGTGGAAACAGTGCTTTCTGAAACTTTCGAATATGGTGGCTCCTATCTTGGAGTAGGAGGCTTTGGGTTGAAGCTTGGCGGTCTTTCCTGGAAGGCGGTACTCTCTTTGATTTTGCAGACATTGCAGGAACAGCTGGTCAACTTTACCAGGTGAGCGTTGGATTGCTTTTCTGAGGTATAATCGATATTGATTCACCAAAACGGAGCCTTTAGGGCTCCGTTTTGTGTGTTGTTTGTATGTTTATACTATAGCTGTTCGTGTAGAATATGGAGAAAGAACGGGAGGTTTTGAGGGTGATCATCGCGGAAGCATACGAGAGAATAAAAAACATTCTCGAAGAAATGGGTGTAAAAGAGATCCCACCGTTTCGCGTGGAGATAGCGCCGGAAGGTTTTGGGGAGCTTGCCACGAACGCGGCTTTTCTGGTCTCCAGAGAGCTGAAAAGACCCCCACGCGAGCTGGGAGAAGTAATTGCGAAAAAGCTTGCGGAGGATCCGCTTTTCGATAAGTGTGAAGTGGCGGGTCCTGGTTTTGTCAACTTATGGATTTCGTGGGATTGCTATGCGAATGTTCTGAAAAAAATCATTGAGGAAGATGCAAACTACGGGAAGCACGTTTCGAAGGGAGAACGTGTACAGTTTGAGTTCGCCAGCGTCAACCCTACCGGCCCCATCACTGTGGGACACGGCAGACAGGCAGTGATAGGCGATGTACTCGCGAACCTTTTTGAATGGTATGGTTATGAAGTGCAGCGGGAGATGTACATAAACGATGCGGGAAGACAGATAGATCTGCTCGCTTATTCGTTATGGGTGCGTTATAACGAGGTTCTTGGTGTAGAAGGACTGGAGATTCCCGAAGATGGATACAAAGGAGAGTATTTGATCGATCTCGCAAAAAAGCTTGTCGGAGAGGTTGGCGACTCTTACAGGGAAGTCTGGAACGAAGACGCGAAAGCTTTTTTCAGGGATTACGCGCTTCATGCGATGCTTTCTTCTATGAGATCCACTCTTCGGTCCATAGGAGTTGAATTCGACAATTACTTCAGCGAATCCAGCCTTATCGAAGACGGCACGGTGAGAGAGGTTCTGGAGATTCTTTCGGAAAAGGGTTATCTTTACGAGAAGGACGGTGCGATATGGTTTAAGGTTTCTGAGTTTATAGATGAGAGCGACAAGGTTCTGGTGAGGTCTGACGGTTCCCCCACTTATTTTTTGACAGACATAGCGTACCATCTGAACAAGTTCAGGCGGGGTTTTTCGCGCGTCTTTGATATATGGGGCAGCGATCATCATGGCCATGAACCCAGAATGAGAGCTGCTATGAAGGCGTTGGGCATCCCTGACGGGTTTTTCAACGTCGTTTTCCATCAGTATGTCACGTTGAAAAAAGGCGGCGAGGTTGTGAAGATGTCCACCAGACGTGGCGAGTTTGTCACTCTGGATGAACTCGTGGAAGCAGTGGGTGTAGATGCTGTCAGATACTTCTTTTCCATGATCGATGCGAACACTCACCTGAACTTCGATATAGACCTCGCCATGAAAAAAAGCGAGGAAAATCCGGTCTATTATGTGCAGTACTCTCATGCCCGCATAAGAAGCATTTTCAGGAAGGCCTCGGAGAAAGGGTTTAGCTTTGAACCTGGAAGAGGGCTTGAAAAGCTTGGAAATGAGAAAGAAAGAGCGCTGGCGCTTCAGCTCTCCATCTTTCCCAGGGTGCTGGAGGAAGCGGCGAATGCCTTCGCAACGAACAAGCTGACAGGATATCTTGAAACGCTCGCTTCAAAATTCCACTCTTTCTACACGGAGAATCTGGTTCTTGACCCGGAAAATCCGGAGGTAAGCCATGGACGTTTGAACCTTTGCAGGGCCACAGAAGTTGTTATGAAAAACGCTTTCAAACTGCTGGGTGTCAGTGCCCCGGAGCGGATGTAAGATGGCAGAGGAAGCGGAAGTATTTGTGGAGAAGCTTGTGGCTGGCGGTTATGCCCTTGGTCAGCTTCCTGGTGGAATGAAGGTCCTCATAAGGGGAGGATATCCAGAGGAGTTTGTGAGAATCAGGTTGACGCAGAAAAAGAAAGACATAGCCTTTGGTGAGGTAGTACAGATCATATCGAAATCTCCACTCAGAGTGAAGCCTGTTTGCAAGCATTTTGGAGACTGCGGTGGATGTCAATGGCAGGATTATTCTTACCAAGAACAGTTAAAATGGAAAAAAGCAATCATCGAAGAGCAGCTTAAACGCGTTGGACATATGGAGATCAGTGTGGAAGAGGTGATCCCTTCTCCGAAAAGGTTCCATTATAGAAACATAATGGAGATGACTTTCTCCGGCAAAAACCTTGGTTTCAAACGTTGGAAAGACAGCCGGGTAGTCGATATCCACGAGTGTTATCTGGTTCCAGGAAGGTTCGTGGAGATCGCAAGAGAGATCAAATCGATTCTGGAATTTCTTGAGATACCCGTCTATAACTGGAAGAGTGGCAAGGGGATTTTGAAACATGTCGTTATCCGGGGCTCCACCACAACTGGTGAGACCATGGCTATGGTTGTTACAAAGACCGAAACCCTGCCAAAGGCAAATCTTATGAAAAGGCTTTTTATCGAAAAGTATCCAGATGTGTATCTGGTGCATGTGATGAATTCGCGCGATGCTGTTGCATTGAGGGGACCTTACAGGGTGTTGAGTGGTGAGGGTGTTATCACGGAAGAGATGGATTGGTTCAGCTTTCAGATACCTCCAACCGCTTTCTTCCAGGTAAATACGGATGTCGCACGGCTTCTTGCAAACCATGTTTTTGAGGAACTTATGCCTTCAAAATCCGATAGGGTTCTTGACCTGTACAGTGGAGTGGGTTTCTTCGCTATAAACGTAGCGCCACATGTGGAAAGATGTGTTGGCGTGGAGTCAAGTCGTGTGGCGGTTAAAGCCGCGAGAGCCAACGCGAACATAAACAGGTTGAAGAATGTGGAATTTGTTAACGCAGGTGTGGAAGATTTCGAAGTTGAAAGAGGCGCTTTTAACAAGGTTATACTCGATCCTCCAAGGCAGGGCCTATCGAAAGAGGTTCACGAAATGATTCTGAAGCTGGAGCCTGAACGAATTATCTATGTATCTTGCGATACAGCGTCCCTGGCCCGTGATTTGAAAAATCTGACAGATAATGGATATGCTGTCGAAAAAGTCAGCGCTTTTGACATGTTTCCTCAAACTCACCACGTTGAATCGGTCGCAACGCTCGTTAAAGCCTGATGATCATTTACATTCCAGTTCAGGAATGTCCGAAGGGATTCTTCCAGATTTCTTCTCCTTCGTTAATCGTTAATCGAAGGGTTTCTTCACGAAAGTCTTCCATAAGAAAGAGTACAAGCTCCTCAAGGTTCTTGATTTTCTTTGCAGGTGTGGCGACCGCGAAAGATGCTTCGAATCCCTTCATCAGACGCTTCGAAATGTTGGTTTCCTTTTTCGGAACCAGTCCTTCAGAAAAGACGAGTTTTATGATGAGCTCCTGAAGTATCTTTAAGGGAGCTGTTGATCGAAGGGTATGTCGGTAGAAGAGAAGAGTGCTTTCGATTTCTTTGAATATATTTGGAGAAAACGGGCCGGTTCCCAGATGAACGTTCATACCCCTACCTATGTACTCGCTTAAAGAAAGCGTACCCCCATGTACAAGAAGCTCGAATCTTGGCGTTTTTATCACCAGGACGTTTCTCACGGCGAGTACATCGAGCTCTATGTCTGTAAGACCCCATCCGTGGACGATCACCGAATTTCCGGTGAAAATGTTCGACTCGCGAAAGATCTCTATAACTCTTCTACCTTCTGTCTTGATAAATACTTCCTCCAGTCGAGAAAAGTCCGGAATTATGTAGTAGAAGGTTCCGGTAGCTTCGTAATGTGATAGAAGACGGTGCTTTTCGTAAAAAGTCTCGTCCAGAACAATGAAGAGAGGGCAGTCGTTTTCGGAGAAAGACTTCAGGATATCTTCTTCCACTTCTTCTGTCGTAATTACAGGGCCCGCGATCACTTTTATGGGATAGCTTTCGAACCGGGAAAGCACTTCTGATGGATCATCAATCGTAAATGGAAGGGCAAAAGTAGCGTTTCCCATGCCGAGGGATAAAAGCCTTTCGATGGTGTTCTCTATGACCTCGTTGAGTCTTTCTATTTCGTTTAACCAGTATTCTCGTCCGTTCAAAACAGCGCTTTTGTAATTCTCCAGAATCGCATCTCCGCGAAACGATTCACTCAACCATACTTTTAGCGGTACGGAAAGGTCGATGTAGCTATTGCTTAAAAGAGGAAACGCGACACAACCATCGAGATCCTCTATGGCCACATCTTCAGGAAAAACAATGCCTTCTTTCTTTTCAACCTCGATTATCTGGCCATCGTCAACCAGGATGTACGCATCTTCTATCAAAGGATATCTCGGATCGTTTGTGAAAACCGTTAAACCCGTATAAGCCTTCAAAATATTTCCCCCTTCCACAACTTTATGGCGAACCTGATCACATTCAAAAATGTCTTTGCACGTTTTCTTGGTTCCAGGGAGATTCTGTAAAGCCATTCTAACCCCATCTGTTGAATTAACCGTGGCGCCCGTCTCTTGTTACCGGATATCACATCAAAAGCTCCTCCCACTCCCATGGCGAGCTTTACGTTCAACTGAGGAAAGTGATTCCAGATGAAATACTCCTGTTTCGGCACTCCCATGGCTACAAATAACAGATCAGCGGCGCTGGACTGTATCTGCTGGACCACTTTCTCATTGTTCTGTTCCTCAAAGTAACCATGCATTGTGCCTGCAATTTGAATAGAAGGATATTCGTTTTTCAATGCTTCTGCCACTTTTTCCGAGATCCCAGGTTTGCCACCCAGAAGGAAAACCCTCCACTTTTTCGCCGCGGCTACTTTACACAGTCCCATCATCAGTTCGATTCCCGGGTAACGCGGTGCTTTTACGCCAGAGAGCTTTTTCAGTAGATAAACGGCCCCTATACCGTCTACAGTAAGCAGGTTCGAGTGCTCCAGACATTCCCTGTACTTTTCATCGCTCAAAAAGAGATAAAGAATAGAGGCGTTCGCTGTTACTACAAAGAGTTTCTCCCCACTATCTATACGCTGAACGATATGTTCAAGAACTTGTTCATGTTCACCAATCAGAAACTTGAGGTTTTTCCAGATAAATTCTTCTATCATGCCATCTGCTTTTTTTGACACCACGCTCGTCCTTCCCATCAAAAAACACCGTGGAAAGCCACGGTGTTTGGAGCAGTTAGAAGTAAGCTGTTTGCTGGCTGGTGCCGAGGGCGGGAGTCGAACCCGCACGAGGCTATCAACCCCAGCGGATTTTGAGTCCGCCGCGTCTGCCAGTTCCGCCACCTCGGCATGGTTGAGTGGCATGGAAATTATATCACGACCTCGGATTTTAGAATATGACAGAGTTCCACCGTCAAACTACCCTTACAATCGCTCAAAATAGCATACGAAGATTTGTTACGTCTATAGAATCCTTTCCTATCACTGAAGGCTTCAACCACAGGTGCCCAGGTCCCCGTGTTGACGTAAAACTTCAATCTACCACTGCCTCTGAAAAGTCGATAGTCTCTCTTGTGAGAATGTCCAAGTATGATTCCACTGAGTTTGTCCGAAGTGAGGTCAAGAAGCGAATCTTCAAGCCCAACGATTTCCTTCTTTTTGAAAACGGGCATACACTTTGATGTGGAAAGTACCCTTTTGACCTTTTTGAAAAGCGAATCTGATCTCTTCACAGATTGAAGGAAGGTGACAAATCTGACGATTTGTTCACCAAGTTTCATACCGCCAAAGCGATTTATAAAGAGTTTCGACAGGAAACGGGTGAATGGATAGTTAATTCTGATCCACTCCCGTGTTATCGAAGATCGAATAGCATCGAAAAGTAATTTCATCCACGTTTCCACCAGATCAAGACCGAGGTTGTAGTTCTTCGTTACATGATCGAGCCATTTAACCGTATCGAGCTTGGGATTGACATTGTCGTAGTCTTTCAACACCTCTTCTGGTACTTCATAACTGCTCAAAACATCGTCAAAATGGATCATCATATACCGTGCAAGATACTCGCTTATTGGAGGTATGACCTTTTTCTGCTTTTTGTCGAAACTCGGTCTGCTTGTTACATCGAACTGGTTGCCGTGTATTATCAAAAGCTGCCATTCTTCGAGATAAAGATGAGAAACAACTGGAATTTCCGCACTTAGCGCTTCCCAGAGCTTTTCTCTGAGTTTTTGAGAGGTTAGTAGATAGAAGTCATGGTTACCGGCAATGTAAACGACTCGGTGTTTGCGTGCGAAATCCGAAAGGCTCTGAAAGAACAAGGGATGAGCTTTTTTAATCTGTTCTATGATTTCTGGATCAGGTTCCAATTTCTTTATGTCAAAGGAACCGAGATTTACACTCTTCATCTTGTTACTTTTCACGATCTCAAAAACATCGCCATTGAGTATCAGCTCGACGTCCGCATATCTTCTGTCGAGCTCTTCTAACAGTGTAGCGAATTCCTGGTCGAGTTCGAAATCATCTCTCCAGCCACCATCACCGACGTGAAGGTCGCTCAAAACAACCCGGGTCATTCAGACGTTGAACCTCACTTTCAAGATGTCACCATCTTCAACCGGATGTTCTCTACTTACTAACCGGATCAGGCCATGTTCACGAAGGAGTTTCTCTGAACCGTATTCTATCAGATCCTCGTACTTCATTATCTCGGCTCTTATAAATCCTCTTTCCATATCGGAGTGTATCTTTCCCGCGGCTTCAACAGCTGGTGTGTTTTCTTTAACAGTCCAGGCATGAACCTCTTTTTCACCGACTGTGTAGAAAGTTATCAATCCAAGATGACGGTAAATGATTCTCGTCAGACGCTGAACCACGGGTTCTTTTATTCCATATGCCTTCATGAAGTCTTCCCTTTCCTCTTCGGAAATCTCCGCGAGCTCACGTTCGATAGCCCCACAGAATTTTACTGCCGGATACTCCTTGTACGTGAATGCGAACTCTTCTGATTTAAGACCTTCCTCGGAAGTGTTGAAAGCTATTATGAACGGTTTCAAAGTGCAGAAATTGAAGCCTGATAAACTCTTCTTTTCTTCCTCTGTCAAATCCAGCTGGTTGAGAGGAGTCGCTTCTTCAAGATGTTTCTTCAGACGTTCAAGTATTTCAAGTTCCCAGATTTCCGTGTTTTCGAGTTTTCTCTTGGCGTTCTTTAGTCTCTGTATTCGGTTTTCGCATATTTCGAGATCTCTCAATATGAGCTCTTCAAGCAGACAGTTGAACTGCGCGTCGGGATTACTGCCGCATTCGGGAAAAGGCACAACGGCGTTTTCAAATGTCCTGATAACCAGTACCAGAGCATCGGCTTCAGATAGCATTGAAAGTACCTTGATTTTTTCTTTTGGAGGCGCTTTGGGGTCGATCGATGGTGTATCCATAAATTCTAAAGTCGCATGTACTACCTTCTTTGGATTATACAGTCTCGCGAGCTTTTCGAGTCGAGGATCGTGTACCTTAACTACCCTTACCTGCTGAGATTTCGCAGGTTCGTGTTCACTGAGTGAGAGAGCGTTGAAAAGGCTTGTTTTTCCCACCAGGGGCAACCCTGTGATCGCAACCTTCATATTTTCTTCCCCCTGAAAGCCTCATATAGTTCTGAACTAACAAGGGAGATGGGATCGTTTGTGATGATCATATCCACTTTGTCTTTGAACAGTAAGTAAAGGTCGGGATCGTCTACAGTCCAGAGCGCCACTTTGAAACCGCAAGATTTGGCGCTTTCTATGAGATAAGACAGTTTCTTCTTTCCAGAAATCGCTATAAGTCCTATTGGAAGATGGAGAGAGTAAACACCGCGTTCTTTTGCGAGGTTCAAGAACTCCTCCCAGTTTTTCGGCCAGCGTTTTTCTAAAAGCAATCCTATCCGTATTTCTGGAAGCTTTGCTTTCAGTTCATAGACTGCGGAATGAAGAAAAGATGAGCAAATGAGTTTTTCGTAAGGCCTTGATCTGAGCAGTTTAACCAGATGAGGAACGACTTCCCTTTCCTTCAGTTCCAGATTTATCCATAGATTGGTGTTTGTTAGCCAGTCCCATATATCTTCTAAAAGTGGCATCGATGCACGGCTACCTATTTTTATATTTTTTAGCTGTTCCGAAGTGAACCCCTTGACCGAGCCTTCACTCCCGGATATTCTGTCCAAAATGGCATCATGAGTAATCGCTATCTTTTTATCTTTTGTGAGTCTCAAATCCATCTCAAATCCGTCTGCGTAAACTTCACTTGCTCTCACAAACGCTTCTAAAGTGTTTTCTGTGAAGAGTTTAGAATATCCTCTGTGAGCGAGAATCAGCGGTTTTCTCTCTTCACGGTCCTCCATTTACACTCGCCCCTTTGTAATAAGTAAGAACACTTTCTTCAATGGATTCGGGTACCATACCATTTATCGGAAGGCCTTTTTTTGCTCTTTCCCTTATCCGGGTAGCGCTTAACTGTATGATGGGAAGGTCTAACCACACAATTTTGCTGTATAGATCCTTTAGAACACTCCGGGCATGCTCTTCGAAAGGTTTGTTACAGTAGCGAGGATAAACAGCGATTGATCGGACTTTGCCTAAAAGTTCGCGATACCGATACCATTTTTCCAGATAGGATAGTGCATCCTCTCCAACGAGAAAACAGATCTCTTTTCCGACGTTCTTTTCAAACCATTCAATTGTTCTCAAGGCGTATGAAGGAGTGGGAAGGGTTGACTCAATGTCTACGACTTCCACTTTTTTCACTTTTGAGAAGGCTTTTTTAACCCATAGAAGGCGTTTTTCAAACGGAGCGAGGCAGGTAGTCGTTTTATGTGGAGGGGCATAAGATGGTACTACGTAAAGCTTCTCGAGATGTAGAACCTCGACGGCTAGCGTGCCTATAACAACATGAGCGTTATGAGGAGGATTGAAAGAGCCACCAAAGATGCCGTAGATTCGTTATCACCTCTAAACTCGATATCGTCCGAACCAGTGAGATTATACATCTTTTTGAAGGTTGTTTGTACATCGTTTCTTCCCTTATCACGCATTCCATTTTCTAAATCTTGAGAAGCGCAAAAGCGAACACTTACAAAGACAATTACCGAGCCACATGGATGCGGCGAGCAGAAAGC
>DPRG01000077.1 GCA_003538775.1 Thermotogae bacterium | reverse complement strand
GAGGCAACCTGGGATAGATCTATCGAATATTTCGTACGGTGTAATAGTTGATTCTTGAAAAAGTTAGATGAGATGATTACAAAGCGCTCGTTTGTGTACATTCGATTGTTCTGATTTCAGCTAACGCCTGTTTTTCTCGTTTTTGGCATGTGTTCGTTGTCAACGGGGGTTTTTTCCATCAGTTTTACTGCCAGTGAGTACTCTCTCACTGCGTCTTCGTATTTACCCAGGGACTCGTACACTTGCCCAAGTTTCAGATGTAATTCGCCGTTAAGAGGATTCTTTTGAATCCGGTGGGTTAAGGATTTGACCTGCAGTTTCTTTAGACCAAACAGGCGATAAAAAACGTATCTGACAGATGGCAATGTAAAAACAGCTGCTACGGCGAAAAATACGATCCACCAGGGCCATTTCACCGTGGTGGATGGAACGTTCATCGTTTTTTCAGTCCGATCTTTTTCAAAAATCCCAGAGTTTTCCAGTGAAAGCTTTGCAAGAAGATCGTAGTAGCTTTTTCTCAGCGTCGGATCGGATATGTTCAGTATTCTCGGCAGAGTCTCCACACGTATGGAATCTATGTCTTTGATGGTTTCTATTCTTTTGTTAAGAACGTCAAAGAGCGTTAATAGGAGATCTTTGAGAAGCTCTTTCTTCGTCTTGAGAGAATCGAATTGTTCAAGAAGAGACGGCAGTTCGGCTATCACGCCCTGTACTTCGTCTTCGGTTCCAAGCATTGCCTTTCCTGTAAATTCGGTGACCATTAGCTTGACCCTCATATATTCTCCTATCAGTTCCACCAGCTTTCCTTTTCCATGAAGATGTTTTGCAAGGAGTTCCACTCTGGGATAGTCTGACTCTTCCAGGTCGTCTATTTTCGTCTCAAATGATTCCCAGAATTTCTCAAACCACGAGTCACCGAAGACGCTGGAAATGAACTCACCGAAGATCTCGTCGAAAACCAGAGAAAGGCGCAGAGCATTTTCGAGTGTCCATTCGATAGAGGCAGAAGCATCGACATCAATCGCAGGTTTCAGGAAACCTTCTATGAGTACGAGATTTTTCATCTTGGTCACGCATTCCGAATCTGGATGGGAAAGACATGCCGTGAGTTCCTTTTCTACTTTGGGGAATATGATGCACAGGAGCTTTGGATTTTTCAACGATATTTTCTTCCTATATCTGGAAAGCTCGAGAAGAAATTCGTTGAAGTTTTGAGCGCAGACCGCACGAAAAAGCTTCTCAGGCAACTCTTCACCAAGAGCTCTTTTTGCATACACCAGCCTTCCAGCTGCAGCGACTTCATCATATGCTGGTTTATTTTGGATTATATAGGCTATCAACTGGTCCACAGATTCTTCCAGAGTTTCTGGAAGCTTTGAAAGCGCAACGATATCTTCCATGTTTAAAGCGAGAATTTGCGAACACAGAAGAGTTGAAACTGTTAAAATCAGCAGAATCCTCATACTTTCATCTCTTCATGATTCTTCAAAGAATGGCTTCACAAATTCCATCCAATAATCACGTGCAACGATAGCCATGGGAACAGCGATAAAGGCCCCCGCTACTCCAAACAGTTCTGTGACAAGTATGATGGCGAGAATCATTATGATAGGGTTTAAACGTGAATACCCGTACATGACTTTCAAAAAGATGATGAAGGCTGCGCCATGGACTATCAGAGTGACTATCAGGAACCAGATGAGTGCAGTAGCACCAGCTGGGATGATCACCACGACCATGGGGATCATTTCAAGAAATACCCCCACGATGGGTATGTAATTGGTTAAGAAAGCCCATGCTCCGAGGGAAAGGTAGTAATTTACACCGATGATTTTTAGAAAAGCACCCATCGACACCGCCGTGAGAATTGCGGAAACCGTAACCGCTACAATGTACCGCTGAAGGCTGGTGTATGTCAGCTCAACGAATTTTCCGGCGTCTTCTCGTATGCTTTTCGGGAAGAAGATCCTGAGGCTCTGCCTGATCTGTTCGATGTAAAAAGCGCCGTAAACGCTGCAGAGCACGACAAAGAATATAAATCCAATAACCCCGGGTATTTGAGTTGGGAGTTGCGTTATAAAGCTTGTGATGATGTCGAACAGTTTCGGTTCAATGGCTTGAGCGAGGTTATTTACAATATCCTTCAGATTCGGGTAATCTTTGAAAAGCCTCAACTCTTCCCAGGGCTGCTTTTCAAAAAAGTCACGTATCAAGGTGATAAGAGAGTTGGTTTCTTTCAGTATTGAGGGCGTTAGCGTGACCGTTACCAGTACGAGAAAGCTGTAAAAAACCAGCAGGGCCAGTATTATGCTCGCCCTTCGATTTTTTATGAACCTTTGAATGAACCTGCCGATAGGTTCTACAAGAAGTACTATGCCTGTCGCAGCTACGATTATGCCGAAGATGCGTTTAAATAACAAACCCAGTATGAATAAGAGAAGGCCGTAGGCGAATATGAACGCTGCCGCGTAGAACCTGGAGTCTTTCCACCACTTAGAAGTCATATATCACTCTCCTCTGGCCCATGGGCATCTCAAATTCTTTTTTGATCAATTCCTTGTCCTCGGTCCAGCCAAGCAGAATCATGAGTTTAATCCGGGCTTTCTGGCCCGAGACCTCCTGTCCCAGGATTATGCCCCGTCTCTTCAGATCTGCTCCACCACCGCGATATGCGTAAACATCCAGCACGCGACCTTTGAAACATCTCGAAACCAGTACAACAGGGACATTTCTCGAATGCACGAGATATTCCATGGCATCTGCAACAGGTGGAGGAACGTTGCCTCTTCCGAACCCTTCGACTACAACCGCTCTGTATCCCAGCTCCGGTAGGATTCTCAAGATTTCCCCATTATCACCGGTGAAGGTCTTCACCAGAGCCACATTCTCTTCTATTCTGTTTACTTTATAGCTTTTTCTAAGGAGAGATTTTCTGAAGAAGATGACCGTGTCTTCATCGACGATACCAAGCGGACCATAACCCGGAGATTCGAAAGTGGCCACGTTGCTCGTGTAGGTTTTCGTCACTTCTCTCGCCGCGTGAATTTCGTCGTTAAGTAAAACCATCGTGCCATGCCCCACCGCTTGAGGTGAAGCGGCAACGCGCACAGAAGAAAGCACGTTTCTCGGTCCATCAGTACCGAGCTCGTTTATGTTTCTCATGGAAGCGGTCATGACCACAGGCTTATCGGATGTAACTGTCAGATCCAGAAAATATGCCGTTTCTTCCAGAGTGTCTGTGCCATGGGTTACGACAACTCCTGCAACGTCATCTTCGTTGAGTTTTTCGTTCACCAGACGAGAGAGTTCGAACATCATCCTCGGTGTCATATAGGGACTGGGAACGTTGGAAAACTCCACCATTTCAATGCTGGCGATGTCGGAGAGTCCCTGGATTTTGTCGAGCATAGCATTGCCCTCAGCGAAAGGAACAACCTTTCCATCAGGCGCTTTAACCATTGCTATGGTTCCACCACATGCTATTATGACCACTCTGTTTGATTTGTTCATACTCATACCATTGGCCTCCTGCACTCGATGGAAAGGCCACTCATCACAGAGTTTTGCTGAAATAATCGAGAACTTCTTCAAGTTCTTCAAGCTTGGTATCCACGTTACCGGTTTCCACTGCCTCTCTTATACATGTTTCGATGTGTTGTTTCAAAACCTTGTTATGTGCCTTCTTAAGGTGAGCGATGGTGGCCAGAATCTGCTTGGATATATCTATACAGTATCTTCCTTCTTCTATCATGCGTATCGCTGATTCTATCTGGCCTTTAGCTGCCTTGAGATCCTTCAGCGCTTTTTCGTGTTTCAATGAGTAGACTCCTCCTTTTATTTCACTTCACTCTATTCTGTGGACGAACAGACCGCTTCTGAGCTTTGGTTCAAACCATGTTGATTTGGGCGGCATTATCATATTCGCATCTGCTACTTTCATCAGATCTTCGATCTGGGTAGGATAGAGTGAGAAAGCGACTGAATATTTTCCTGAATCGACGAGTTCTTTAAGATACCTGACACCCTTGATTCCGCCCACGAAGTCGATTCTTGGGTCTTTTCTCGGATTTTCGATTCCAAGAACTGGCAGGAGCAGGTTTTTTTGAAGTATCTGCACATCGAGAGAATCCACTGGATCGGAAGGATTGAACGTTCCTTCTTTTGGAGATAGTGCATACCACTTTTTGTCAATGTACATGCCAAACACGTGAGGTTTTTCAGGTTCGAAAACGTCCACATCGAGGCGCTCTATCTCGAACCGTTCTGCCACTTTTTTCAAAAATGCCTCCACGTCCATACCATGCAGATCTCTGACCACCCTGTTATACGGAAGTATCTTGAGCTGGTTGTGGGGGAATATCACGCTGAGGAAAAAGTTGTATTCTTCTTCGCCCGTGTGTTCAGGATTTTCGGCTTTCAGCTTCTGACAAGCCCTTGCGGCCGCTGCCGCCCTGTGATGGCCATCGGCAATATAAAGCTCATTAACTAATTTAGCGAATCCTTCTTCTATCTTTTTCGTCAGTTCATCTGAAACCAGCCAAACTGTGTGCCTGACACCGTTTTCATCCGTGAAGTCGTATTCGGGTTCGGTTTTTGTTGGTTCCATTATCAGGGAGTCGAGTTCGGGTATAGATCTGTACATCAAAAAGACAGGACCGGTATTCGCTTTGACCGTCAACACGTGACGTGCACGGTCGTCTTCTTTGTCCTGTCGTGTTAGTTCGTGCTTTTTTATCCTTCCTTCCAGGTATTCCTCCACAGACGCGCATCCCACAAGACCGACCTGGCGGTGAGAGCCCATCTGCTGCGCGTAGACGTAAAACCTTGGTGAGGCGTCCTGGATCAGTATACCTTCTTGAATGAAGCGATCCAGCGTCTCGCGTGCGCGTACGTGTACCTGAGGGTCATCTGGTTCGAGATGCGGTTCCTGGGCTACTTCCGCTCTAACCACGTGAAGAAAGCTGTAGGGATTGTCTTTTGTTAGCTGAAGAACGTCTTCTTCACTCACAACGTCATAAGGGGGACAGGCCACTTTCGATGCGAGTTCTTTTTTTGGCCTGATGGCTTTGAAAGGTCTGACTCTCATCTTGTTCCCTCCTCCTGGAAGTACTTTTCTATAAGCTTTTCCTGTAATTGCATCATTTCTTTTTCTTCTTCAGGTTCTTCGTGGTCATACCCGCACAGATGGAGAATACCATGTATAAGGTTGAATATCAGCTCGTATTCATAAGAATGACCGTAGTCTTTAGCCTGTCGTTTCACCGTATCCAGCGAGATAATCACTTCGCCCAGAAGATCGTCTTCATCATAACCAAAAGAAAGAACATCGGTTGGGTTGTCCACTTTTCTGAAGTCCCTGTTCAAACGGTGTATGACCTTATCATTGGTGAGCACAACGTTGATTTCATTTTCGCCTTCTGGAAGAACTTCCTGCAAAACCCTTTCTGCTATATGAGAAACGAGCTTCAAAAACTCATCGTTTACTTCCGTTTCCATTGTCATTACGTTCACTCGCAATTAACGTGCTCTCCTTTCCCTCCAGGTCGGGATAACTCACTCTTTCGTGGTACATACTGCTCAGCGTCTTTGTGAAGGCTTCTATGATCAGCTCCAGATCTTTTAGGGTCAAACCAGATTCATCAAGTTCTCTTTCGTTGTACACTGCGTTGACTATATCCTCAACGACTTCTCGGATTCTACTCATTCTTGGTTTTTCGATGCTCCTTACCGCGGCCTCGACACTATCGGCGAGCATTATGATTCCACTTTCCTTGAATTGAGGTTTTACACCGGGATAGCGGAATTCCGCGTCATTGACGCTGGCATCCAGTTCACGAGCCTTGTGCAGAAAGTAAAGTTTTGGCCTGGTTCCGTGATGCTGCAGCACGACATCTTCAACAAGTAAAGGCAATCTGTACTTTCTTGCCAGTTCCACACCGTATTTTACATGCTCGTTCAGGACCAGATTGCTCACCCATGGGGAGAGCTTCTCGTGGGGATTTTCTGCACCGGATTGATTCTCTGAGAAGTATTCCGGGCGTTTCACCTTTCCCACATCATGATAATATGATGCCGTCCGGGCGAGCACGGGATTTGCACCAATGCTTTCTGCGGCCATTTCGGCGATGTTTGCCATGAGAACACTGTGATAATAAGTCCCCGGGGCTTTCATTGAAAGGAGCTTTAGTAATGGATGACTAAGGTTACCGAGCTCGGTAAGTCCTATATTACTGTAAATCCTACTCGTGATTTCTACATATGGGAGCAATCCTATCAGGATTACCGAGCATATTAAAGGGTTAAGAGCGGCGATCAACGCTTCGCTGAATACCGGCTCCAATCTCACACCAATACGGTTCAAGGCATACCATCCGATGTTTACCAAAGAAGTGTATAGAGCGGTCTTCGCAACTGTGGAGCGATAAAAGACTTCTCTCAGCAAGAAGGCTGTCAGGGCCCCGACAGCCACAAGCCAGGCAAAGCTTCGGATAGACATGCCGGCAACATATGCCATAA
Source organism: Thermotogae bacterium (assembly GCA_003538775.1). Lineage (GTDB taxonomy): Bacteria > Thermotogota > Thermotogae > UBA12178 > UBA12178 > UBA12178. The sequence goes on along the minus strand of DPRG01000077.1, from coordinate 12,138 downwards.
CGATACCTTGATAAACCGCACTGAATGCTCCCAGTCTTGGCCCAAAAAGAAGTGCTATGAGTCCACTACCCAGAAAAACGGGAACACCCGGGAGTCCAAGGTAATTGTATGCGAGAACGTACAGGATCATGTTAAAAAGAACAAGCACATAGAGGGTCATACGGTAGGAGAGATGTAGTGAAAAAAGTTTGTTATTCCTCATCGGGTATTCGATGAATACAAAGGATGTGAGATACGAAACAACCACGAGCTCCAGAAAGTAAGGGCCTGGTCGCAGGGAAGGAATCAAGGTGATCATCGCAACCAGGGCTGGAAAAATTAAAATCGCCAGGGTGACAGGCGGAACTTCCTTTCTCAGGATGTGCTTGAGCTGAGAGTAAAAAGATTCAATGAAATTCGAAGATTTCATTCGCGTGTCTCCCTTTCGAAGCGGTCGTAAGCTCTGACGATTTCTCTGACCAAAGGGTTACGAACCACATCTTCTTCTTCAAGGTATATGAACTCTATACCTTCAATTCCTTTGAGTATCTTCTGCACTTCCACTAAACCTGAAATATTACCCTTCTCGAGGTCTATTTGCGTTATGTCACCTGTTACCACGACTTTCGAATTGAAACCGATTCTTGTCAGGAACATTTTCATCTGCTGGTAGGTGGTGTTCTGCGCTTCATCGAGGATTATGAAAGAGTTGTTCAACGTTCTGCCCCTCATGTACGCAAGAGGGACGATTTCGATCACACCACGCTCTTTGTAGAACTGTACGCGATCTGGTGACATCATGTCAAGAAGAGCATCGTAAAGTGGTCTGAGGTAAGGATCTACTTTCTCAAGCAGTGTACCAGGTAAGAAGCCCAGTTTTTCCCCGGCTTCAACGGCCGGACGTGTAAGAATTATACGCTGCACCCTGCCGCTTTTCAGTGAGTCTACAGCCATCGCGACTGCGAGATAGGTTTTGCCCGTTCCAGCGGGACCGATAGCGAAAACTATTTCGTTCTTTCGCATGGCTTCAATGTAGCGTTTCTGCCCCTCAGTCCACGCCTTAACCTTAGAAGCGATCAGCTCACCTTGAAGAACCTTCACTCCACTGTCTCTCGAGCTTTGAACGTTCTTGCTATTAAGACCGTGAGAGCCGTTATCACTTCTTTCCACGATATATCGGAATTCTTCCCATGAGAGAATATGTCCTTCGCGGGTGATTTCTATTACTTCAGAAAGTATCTTCTGCGCCTTTTCCACGTGTTTTTCATCATCGCCTACAATCCATATCTCATCGTCTACAACAGTGATATCGACGCCAAAACGCTTTCGCAGGAACCGTGCCCTGCGATCGTACTGACCGAGTAGCTCCACCACAGCCACATCGTCGGGTATCAACAGTCGTTTCACACCCAAAACAACTCTCTCCTCCTTTTCACCAGCTTGCTTTGTACGCCTTAAATTATATCATCAGCTCGATGTGGTTTGATTTCCAAGGACTTTGAACAAATTCTGAAATACCGAGATGCGATATGACCAGAAAGAACCATCGAATGGAAAAAGTAATGGTACTACCCGTTCCTTCTAACGCGATTCAATAAATGTCCGGATTCCAGACATTATTCACGAACTACCCAAAGCAAGTCCTTCAAAAGGAGCAATCTAACTTTTTCGGAAACTTTGTGGAATCTGGCATTGGGAGGGGTTTTGACTCTCAATTCTCTTTCGGCGATCTCCATACAATGTTTGGTCTTATCATCCAGATGAACAAATTTCATTCATGTGGGATGGTTGTAATCCATAGCAGCCTAGAACGACAAGTGCTAACAAAGCTACAAAAAACACTTTTTGCTTATTTGCTTCCTACCTGTCGATATTTAGGATGTTAGCTATTCCAGTCTTTTCCAATGTAAGGATCATTTCTTTGCAGATAGAGCGGTTACCGCAAGCAAGGACACGTCCGGAAGACAATTCAAAAGAAGCCCCGTCTACATCTGTTACAACACCACCAGCTTCTTTTAATATTGTAACACCCGCGGCCAGATCCCAGGGATACAAGCCCACTTCCCAATACACGTCGATAAATCCGGCGGCTACATAACACATCTCCAAAGCGGCTGAACCCATTATCCTGACTTCCTGTACTTTCGATTGAACCAGAGAAATGGCTTTTTCGGTCCATTTTATGAGTCTTTGATCGTAGGGCCAGCCCGTCACAGCAATGGCTCCGGATATTTGAACTCTGCTTGAAAGAGAAAGCTTTTCGTTGTTGAAATAAGCACCTTCGCCTTTGACGGCGTAGAAAGTTTCACCAAGACCAGGAGCATGAACCACTCCCGCGATGGGCTTCTCGTCTTCCATCAACGCTATGGAAACACTGAAATAAGGGATTCCGTGAAAGAAATTCAACGTCCCATCCAAAGGGTCCACCAAAAAGTATGGTCCTTCTCCGCGTTCTTGCTTTCCTTCTTCTCCTATCACAGGTATATCAGGGTAAAGACGAGCGAGCTCTTCAGTGATCTTTTCTTGCGCAGCGAGATCTGCTTCTGTTACCAAATCGGACTTTCCAGACTTTTCGCTGTGGGATAACCCTTTCTTTCTAAAATATCCGAGTAAGATTTTTCCAGCACTCTGAGCGATATAAATGAGATCCTCGATTTTCAATCACGTTCCCTCCTGCGGACTCCGGTAGACTGCTCTGAAAGCAACGATGACGAACAACATCACCACACCCAAAAGAACGTAGGAAGTGGCAGCCGCTTCGGCGAGGTTCAAACCCATAAACGTCTTTCTGTAGATGAAGTAGCTTAGAACTTCCGTACTTATACCGGGACCTCCTCTGGTGAGTACGTATATCAAATCGTACGTTCTGAAGGCGAAGATCGTTCTGATTACTATGGCAGCAACCATCACAGGACGCATCAAGGGAATCGTTATATAGAAAAGTTTCTGAACCTCATTGGCACCGTCTATTGTGGCGGCTTCGTAAGGTTCTTTAGGTAGAGAAACCAGCCCGGCAAGAAGCAGCAATATCATGAAGGATATCTGCTGCCATATGTCAACCATAAGAACGCTCCAGAAAGCCATTTTGGAGTTGGCGAGCCAGTTCACAGGCCCTATACCCAGCAGTCCGAGAAAATAATTGAGCACTCCAAGATCTGGATGCAAGAGCATTTTCCAAATTAGCCCGACAGCTACAGGGCTCATTACCATGGGGAGGGTGAGAATTGTGTAATAAAAACGCTTGAAACGGATCTCTCTGTTCAACATCAGGGCTACAAGAAAACCCAGGGTAAATTCCAGTGAAACAACGAGTACAACGAATTTGACTGTTACCCAGAGAGAGTTCCAGAAATAGGGATCGGTAAGGGCATTTTTATAGTTTTCAAGGCCGAGAAAGACACTAAAAGTTGGATTCACAAATGTGTATCCATAGAAACTCACAATGAGTGAAAAGAAGAGCGGCGCGGCGATAACACCGATCATAACTGCCAAAGATGGTGCCACAAAAGCCCAACCAGCAAGGCGTTCGGAACGTTTGATACCGCCACGTCGCTTTCTCATTACCACCACTCACTTTTTCCAGAGACCAGCCAGTTTTGCAAGTTTATCGAGTTCGTTAGCGGCAGTATCGAGTGCTTCTTTTATTGATTTTTCGCCCGTCGCAGCAAGAGAAAGCTCTCTCCCTACGACTTCGATCATCTGGGCGGAGTACTGGAATTCTGGAACATGCTTTGCATACATGACGAGCCACATCACTTTGGGATACCACGGGTACTTCTTCACCACTTCTTCATCTGTGAAGACATCGAACCTTGTCGGAGCACCACCCATGAGTGCTCGGCGCTTGGCGATCTCCGGTGATTCCACCCATTTAATGAATGCCCATGCTTCTTCCTTGTGCTGGGAATTCTTAGGTATCGCCCATCCCCATCCGCCGTTCAAGCCAACACCTCCAGGCATAGGTTCCAGAGCCACTTTTCCGGCTACTTTGGACTTTTCAGGATCGTCAAGCTGGGGGAGCATCCAGTTATAGCTGATCATGCTGAACGCTTTCCCTTGAGCCATAACCCTGTATGCATCGTCCAGGTTGAAGGACAGTGCTCCTGGAGGTGCGGCGTTCTTCAATGCCCTGATGTAAAGTTCGGTGGCTTTCACTCCGATCTCGTCGTTGATCCGGGCGTGCCATTTTTCATCGTAATAGTCCCCTCCAAGAGTGAAGAGATAGTTGGACCACTCCATAACGATGGGGTCGCCTCGTTGTGCCTGCATTGCCGAGCCGTAGAGATCGGTGTTAGTCTGGATGAACTCACAAATCTGGACGTAGTCTTCGAGAGTTCTTGGAACACTCAACTCTTTACCGTACTTTTCTCTGTACTTCTTTTTCAACGTTTCGTCTTTCAATACATCCGTACGGTAGATCAGTCCCATGGCGTAGTTGTACATGGGTATCATGTAGAGTTTTCCATTGTAGTATCCAACCATGTCCAGCATCGAGGGTAGATAGACTGATATGTCGAAGTTGTCCCTTTTCACGTATTCATCCAGGGGTTCAAGCCACCCAGCTGCCGGGAACTCACCAGCCCAGTAGTTGTCCACCTCCAGCAGATCGTACTGACAGTTCGGACTCATCAATTGGGGTACCAGTTTTGCGTGCATGTCAGAGTATTGAACGATCTCAAATTCCACCTTGATACCCGTCTTTGCTTCGAATTCTGGCAAAAGGGCTTTGATGATATGCGTTTCTGGTACATCCTCCATGAGCACTCTCAACGTGACCCCAAAAAGCCCCAGTGCCAACAGAAGACTCAACCACACGACGATCCACTTTCTCATGCTACTCACCTCCCGATAGACTCACTTTATCGCTCCAAAACTCAAACCCCTGACCAGATATTTCTGAATGAATAGACTTAGAATGACTATGGGCGCGATGGCCATTACAACTCCAGCCGATAGCTTTCCTATGAGAACGCCACGCTGTGTTTGAAGTGCGGCTAAAGCCACCGGTACCGTTGAAGAATCAGCTCCCGTGAGAACCAGAGCAAAAAGAAATTCGTTCCAGCACAGGATGAAGCTGAGCACCGCCGCTGCCATTACCCCAGGTGCGGCAATAGGGAATATCACCCTGACAAAGGCTGTAAACCTGCTGGCACCGTCTATTAGCGCCGCTTCTTCCAACTCATTGGGTATGGCTTCGAAGAAACCCATGAGAATCCAGATCAGAAACGGTAGATTGAAGGCCAGATATGAGATGGTCAATCCCCTTATTGTGTTCACTAAGTGTAATCTCATGAATATGGAAAAAAGGGGAATCACCAGTACTACCGGTGGAAGCATTTGACTTGATATGACCAGAAACTTCAATCTGTCTCCACCGGTGTTGTACTTGGCGAAGGCGTAACCTGCGAATGCCGCCAGGGGTATAGAGATCATAGTGGACATCAAGGCGACTATTAAACTGTTTCTGAAATAACGCAGAAAATTATTCTCTACAAAGATGTCGCGATAATTCTCGAGCGTTGGTTTGAAGAATAGACGCGGCGGAATTTCGTAAGCGATTACTTCTGAGGCAAAGCTTGTTCGCAAAGTCCACAGGATAGGTAATAGAATGATGGCAGAGAAGATTATCAAAACCACATGAGCCGCGATGTTCCATCTACGTTGGGATCGCGTCATGTTTTCATCTCCATCAATGCATACACACTCCTCCGGTGACGTTTATCGCCTGACCTGTCATAAAACCCGCATCTTCGGATGCCAAAAAGAGAACGACACGCGCTACATCTTCTGGATAACAAAGGCGCCCAAGAGGAGTTTGTGCGATGTACTCGTTTCTGACCTCTTCAGGATCGTCGATGTTTCTCAGCTTGGCTTCCCATACTACCTCTCGATCTTGCATGGGAGTTTTTACAAATCCTGGGCAGACCGCGTTCACGTTGATCCCATAGGGTGCTAGCTCTTTGGCTGCGGCCTGAGTGAACCCCACCACGGCGAACTTCGACGCGCTGTAATGTGCAAGGAGAGGAGCTCCTATCTTCGCTGCCATGGAAGCTATGTTCACTATTTTTCCTTTCTTACGCTGGATCATGTGAGGAGCCACATGCTTTGTCACCAGCCATACGCCTTTGGCGTTCACGTTCATGTTGAAATCCCATTCTTCCTCTGTAAGTTCCCAAAACCAGTTCATAGTGGACACGCCAGCGTTGTTGACAAGTATGTCTATTTTTCCAAAATCTTTCAAAATTGCCCCCACAACTTGTTTTATCTCCTCTTCCTTGGTGACGTCCATCCGGTAGGAAGTTACCAGAGTTTCTTGTCTTTTCAACGATGAAACCAGATCCTCCAACCCTCGCTCGTCAACATCTGTGAGCGCAAGGATCGCGCCTTCTTTAGCAAAGTTTTCGGCGGTAGCCCTTCCTATGCCTCCACCAGCTCCAGTTATCATTACCACCTGATTTTCAAAACGTTTTTCACACATCTTTTCTCATCTCCCTTTCGATATCGTAAAGTTCTTCAAAAAGGGGTTTTAATTGTTCATAGAGCTTTCTGTATATCTTGTAGTACCTTTCATAGCGCTTTTTATTCGAAGGATTGTGACGTTGGATCTCTCTTTCCTTTGAAAAAAGCTCTACATCGCTCCAATCGGAATACATTCCAACCGCTTTTGCTGCAAGAAAGGCCACTCCCAAAGAAGATCCCGGGTTTTTCGGTATGTATACCAGATCATGGCCGATCACATCCGACACTATGGAACGCCACAAAGGATTTTTCGAACCGCCGTTTGATAGGAAAACTCTTTTTATTTCCTTGCCTTTCTCTTCGATCACATCCACGTGATGTTTGAATCCGAAGGCCACGGCTTCAAGCGTGGACCTGAAAATGTCGCCAAGGCTATGTGATAAAGAGAGGCCGAAAATCACTCCTCTGGCTTTGGGATCAAAGATGGGGGTTTTTTCTCCTAAAAAGTAAGGCAGGGTGATAATCCCTCGACTTCCAGTTGTAGAAGTGGAAGCCATATCTGTTAGGGTATCGTAATCTGTTCGAGCTATCTCGCGAGAGAACCACTTCACAAGGGAGCCACTGGAGGCCATGCAACCGTTTAAAAGGTACTTTCCCGGAACATCGTGATAATCAATGAAGAGTCTTTTGTCAGTCAGCGGTTCATCACATACGAAGAGAATATCTCCAGCGCCTCCAATCTTTACAAGCAGGTCCCCTTCTTCGATAGCTCCAACTCCAAGGGTCGAAGCCACATGGTCAGCAGAGCCAGTGATGACGGGGGTTCCTGGTTTCAGACCGGTGACATTGCTCACATTTTCGGTGATACTTCCAATAATTTCGTGTGGTCGCCTGACGGGTGGCAACAGGTGTCCTGGGAGATCGACTAGATTGAAAATATCCTCACACCAGCGTTCTTTGTGGATGTCCCACATTCCACTTTCAAGGGCCCAGTTTACATCGAGGGAAGGAACATTGGTAAGCTTGTAGGTGATGAAGTTGTATGAACCCATTATGTAGCGAGCTTTATCCACGATCTCTGCTTCATGACACCGCAACCACAAGAACTTTGGGAATATCACTTGCTGGTTGATCACGTTTCCTGTGCGATGAAAGTATGTCTCTTCATCCACTTGACTTTTCAAAAAGGCTATCTCCTCTACAGCTCTGCTGTCGTTCTGCTGGATCGACAGACGCAGTGGGTCTCCATTTTCGTCCAGAAGTATCAGGGTAGGCACCATTCCAGAAACACCTATGCCAGACGCATCAGATCCCAGGCGATCTACTGTCTCTTTCAAAAGTTCCAGGGTGTTTTTCCACCAGAGGTTCGGATCTTCCTCGGCAAATCCAGGTTTTTCAGAGATCAGATCGTGCCCCTTTTGAGTTTCATAGAGAATCCCACCGTTTTTGTTGATCGCTACAACTTTGATCCCGGTGGTTCCTATGTCCACGCCTAATGCATATTTCACAATCTCACCTCAACGACTCCACGCGCTCCATAAACCTTTTCACACGATCGGGATCTACCGGATTCCATGTGATTCCATCTTTTTTCAAGCCCGTACCGACTATTGCTCCATCTGCCACTTCCAAAAGCTCCGCCACGTTTTGCAGATTGACTCCAGTGTTGATCAAAACAGGCACATCACCCACGGCATTTTTCACACGCTCGAGAGTTTTACGATCGGGGGGCATTCCTGTCATGGGTCCGGAGATCAAGATAGCATCCGCTAAAGACGAAAAAACCACGCTCTTCGCCACCTCTTCTACAGACCTTCTATCCAGAGGACTGGCGAACTCAGCGCAGATGTTGAAAAAGATCTTCACATCGGTAGCATCAAGGAGTTTTCTGTATTTGTATAATTCCCCTACCGAGGTGTTCCAAAAGCCCATGTCAGAGATAAAAGAGCCTGTGATGATCTCCCTTACAAACTGCGCCCCGGTGGCTTTGGCAACAGCTATGGCTGCTTTGGGATCCCACAGAACATCCACACCAAAAGGTACTCGAATTTCACTTTTGAGTTCGCCTATGGTTCGTGCCATAGCGGCTACAGTGGCAAAATCTGCCTGTAAGGTATAGGGACGATCGTTTTCGTTACAGAACATCACGGCGTCAATACCGCCATCTTGCAAGGCATGAAGATCGTTCCTTACACGTGATACGATCCAGTCCATTCCCTTTTTGTCGTCGTAGAGGGTGAATCCTGGAAGTGCTGGGAAATGAACCATACCGATAATGATCTTTGGTTTGTTAAATCCTTCTGGTAACAAGAGCCTCACCTCCAATGTCAAACCTGTACGAAGTTGGGTACAAGTTCCGATATCTTCTCGATAAGGTTAGAATCTCCTCCTTTCGAGGTTATAAAAACATCCACGGAGGAGAGATCGCACACCTTGACAAATCCTTTTTTTCCGATTTTGGAGTGATCCGCCATGAGAATCACTTTCTTTCCAGCTTTCACTATGGATTTTTTTACGCCCACTTCAAACATGGAAAAATTCGTGACGCCAGTTTCGGGATCCACCGCATCTGCTGTCAAAAAAGCTTTTTCCGCTTTGAACTGGCTGATGGTTTCTTCCGCCAAAGTTCCACCCACACTGTAATATCCGGGCCTCACGTGTCCTGCAACGATGTACGTTTCAATACCAGGAAAGCTTGCAAGTTCTTCAGCGATCTTCACATCGGTCACCACGACTTTCAATCCTTCTTTTTTATGCAAAAGTCTTGCCAGGTAGAACGCGGTGGTTCCGGAATCCAGCAAGATGCTATCGCCATCTTCAACGTACTCCAGTGCTTTCGTCGCTATCTTGCGTTTTTCTTCGGTCATCAGGGAAAGCTTGGCTTCGAACATGGGTTCTATAGACCCTTTATCTACATCGAGGATGAGTCCACCATGGACACGCTTTACCGGGAGTTTAGTCATCTGGAGTAATTCCTGGATATCTCGACGGATGGTGGGTTCGGATACCTCTAACATCTGCGCTAAATACTTGACTGAAACACTACCCTCTTGACGAAGCACTTCCAGAATGCGCGATAGTCTATCCACCTTCTGCACGTTGATCACCTGGAAAGATTATAACACAATTCAATCATATGTCAATGTATTTCGTGCATATCATCGCACGAATTTGCACGAATATGATTGTATTTGACTTCCTTAGCTTTCATGAAAGATTCTTTGAGGAGTTTTATGGGTGAGTTTCACAGCAAATTGAAAATAGAAAAAGGCGAAGAAAATGGGGTGAGTATTTTATGTGAGCTTGGAAAGATATGAGGACAATGTTCGACTCGCATGTGGAAGTTATTAAAATCAAAGGGAGCCATGACGGCTCCCTTTATATTTGGTGGATGGAATTATGGGGTTCGGGTTATTCAGGAAACGAAAACAAAGTTGCCGTAATTCCGCAGATTTTCTTATACTTCTTCTTGGACTTGCTCTTGCTGAACGAGATCTCGCGTAAAATGAAACTTCTTTCTGTTTCTCTTCATGATTGCCGCCAGCGAGAGCATTATGGGGACCTCTGTCAGAACTCCTACCACCGTTGCCAGCACCGCTCCTGATTCCATACCAAAGAGTATCAGCGCGACTGCCACAGCGAGTTCAAAGAAGTTGGAAGGCCCTATAAAGCACGAAGGCGCGGCTTCGGGATAGTCTATTTTAAGCATTCTGGCACCAAAGTAGCTGATGCCAAAAATGAGATACGTCTGTAAGAACAGAGGGATTGCTATTAGAGCTATGTGGAGAGGATTTTCTATCATGATCTTGCCCTGAAAACTGAATATGAGCACAAGCGTTAAAAGCAAACCGATTTTGGTAACGGGATCCAGTGTGCGGATGAGTTTATTCAACGCCACCTGCCCTCGCCTTTTCAGAACATATCTTCTGGTTATGTAGGCTCCGCCAAGGGGGATAGCCACGTAAAAGACCACTGACCAGAATATCGTGGCAAAAGGAACGGGAAAGTTCGTGGAAACACCGATTAAAAGCTTACCAAGAGGAGCGAAGATAAAGAGTATGATCAGATCGTTCACGGCCACCTGCAGCAGAGCGTAGTTGAGATTTCCATCCGCGAGATAGGTCCATACCAAAACCATTGCCGTGCAAGGGGCAAGGCCAAGAAGTATCATCCCTGCTATGTATTCTTCCGCTAAGGAAGGAGGAATAAGCGGTAAGTAGATGTATCTCATGAAGATGTAGGAGATCGCCGCCATAGTGAATGGCTTGATCGCCCAGTTGACTACCAGCGTTAGAAGGAGGGGTTTCGAGTTTCTGCGTAACGCCGCGATCTTGGAAAACTCGATTTTGAGCATTACGGGATACATCATGAAAAGCAGTACAACTGCCACGGGTATTGAAACGTTCGCTATCTCAATGCCACCGAGCGTTTCGGCAAACCCTGGGAAAAGATAACCGATGAGTGCGCCAAGTATCATACACAAACCAACCCAGAGGGTGAGATACTTGCTGAATATATCCAGTTTTTTCTTCATGTTCCCTCATCTCCTAAAAGTTCGCTACTTTTAAGTGCTTCGATCCATAGATTACTGTCAATGGAACATGTGGAATCTTTCCCGAGCTTTCTGCGGAGCTCGAGTCGTTTGAGGTCCTGTGCAGCTACAGAGTCATTTGAGATAAGTTGTAAAAGTTGATGGATGATTGCTCTTATATCCTCATTTGCGACATCCAGCCTATGGTACACCCACTTGCCATTTCTTCGGGTGTGAACCAATTCAAGATCTTTCAATGGTTTTAAATGTCGAGAAACAGTGTATTGAGGTAGTCTCAAACATTCCTGTATGTCGCAAACGCAAAGCTCCTCGGCATTATTCAGAAGGTTTAGAATCCGCAAACGAACGCGATCGCTTAAGATTCGAAGTAATTTTTCCAATCGTTCGAGGTTCATAGCTAATCAATCCCCCACCGATTTAATTTCACGTGTTATCCTTTGTCTGCAGCTTCAAAGGTCTTATCAACACGGGCTATGATAGGTGTGTTTATATGTACGTTGTCATATGCACTTAGATGCATATGTATTCTAAAACCACCATGTTGTCTAAACAAGGTTCTTTGTGTTACAGTTTGTTCGAGAAAGATACCGATAAGGTTTTCGGATTGCCTGAGATAGTACTGGTGCTGAACAACTTCGTTAGGTGTTTCAAAGAATGTGAATGGAAGGAAAAAAAACAAAAGGGGAGCCTTATGGCTCCCCTTCAAAAAAGGTCCCTGGCACTCACCTACTCTCACACGGGGTTGCCCCCGCACTACCATCGGCCCAGGACGGCTTAACGGCCGGGTTCGGAATGGTTCCGGGTGTTTCCCGTCCCAGTATCCGCACCAGAGACCCCATTCCTGCTCCCTCAAAACTGCATAGGTGCTCAGGGCAAGACCTCGGACGATTAGTACCGGTCGGCTCAACGCCTCACGGCGCTTACACCTCCGGCCTATCAAGGTCCTCTTCTCGAACCGTCCTTACTCCCTTCCGGGATGGGAGGCCTAGTCTTGGGGCGTGCTTCCCGCTTAGATGCTTTCAGCGGTTATCACTCACGTGCGTGGCTACCCAGCTCCTGCCCTTGGCATGACAGCTGGTTCACCAGTGGCACGCTCACTCCGGTCCTCTCGTACTAGGAGTGAACCCCCTCAAGCCTCCTGCGCCCGC
>DPRG01000074.1 GCA_003538775.1 Thermotogae bacterium | reverse complement strand
CTTTGTTGATGCGAGAGAAGAAGAAAGTGAGTGACGGTCGTGTGATCACGTGCGTTTTGGGTAGCGCAAAATAACTGCTGTAAAAATAACAAGCTGATACAGTCTATTCGACCTACCAAACAATTGATAGAAGACACTTCCCGCTGGAATAAAAAATTCATCCAGAGTGGTATAACCTGATTTGGCGACGATCCAATTAGGAGTCTCAATATAACTTTGCCCGCAACAACTTTGTACTCGGCAACGCTGAACTTTTACGCTTTTGAGACCTACAGTTTCTTGACTTAAGCTGGTTTCGATGTATAATATAAAGCGACGGGGCGTGGCGCAGATGGAAGCGCGCTTGCATGGGGCGCAAGAGGTCGCTGGTTCAAGTCCAGTCGCCCCGACCAAACAAAAAGGAGAGGTTTTAAGCCTCTCCTTTTTCTTTTCAATTTTCATCTGACCAGGACAAAGCCCATTTCTTTCGCTTTTATCAAAACCGTCCGAAACTCTTCCACCTTCAGAGGATGGGAAAGCTCCCCGAATTCCCTGGCTCTGTACTGGGGTCTATACTGATCCATGACGTTCAATAGAATCGAGTCGCGGTACGGTTGAAGCAGTTCGAGTACTTTCAGTGAGGAATCCACATATCCGGGAAGGATGAGATGTCTTACCAGAACCCCTTTTTTCATCACACCATTTTCGATCACAACCGCAGGCTGCTGGTTCACCATCTCTTCCAGGGCTTCAAGAGCTCGTTCGACGTAATCGCCGCATCCGCTGAAACGCTTTGCCAGATCATCGTATCCATATTTGAAATCAGGCATGTAGATATCGACTACATTTTCAAGAAGTTTTAAGGTCTCCACCTTTTCGTATCCACCACAGTTGTAAACCACCGGGATGTCGGGTTTTCCGTATCTTGAAAAAGACTCCAGTATGAACGCCACCTGATGGGTTGGAGTGACAAGATTCACATTCTCCGCGCCATTTATCTCGAGAGATCTCGCAATACTTCGAAGATCCTCCAGCGTGATTTCTCTTCCATAAAGAAGTTGGCTGATTTCATAGTTCTGACAGAAAACACACTTGAGGTTACACCCCGTGAAGAAGATCGTCCCCGAACCACCCCGTCCCACAAGACAGGGTTCCTCACCAAAGTGTAGAAAAGCGGAAGAAACCTTCGGTTTCCCGCCAACTCTGCAAATACCAAGCTCACCTTTTAGTCGATTTACATTGCATTCGTGCGGACACAGAACACACCGAGCGAGAAGGCGCAGGTAAAATCTCCCTTCACTTTACCCCCAGCTTGGCAAAGTAAACCAGCTCAGCTTTTATAAAATCGTCGAGTTCGCCATCCATCACAGCGTCGATATTGCCCGTCTCATAACCGGTTCTGTGATCCTTCACCATGGTGTAGGGGTGGAAAACGTAGGATCTAATCTGACTACCCCACGCTATATCCTTCAGCTCGCCCTGTATCTTGAGGAGTTCCTGCCTTTTCTTTTCCATCTCGATTTCGTATAGACGGGCCTTGAGTATCTTCAACGCTGTGGCCTTGTTTTGATGCTGTGAACGCTCATTCTGACAGGTGACCACGATCCCGGTGGGAATGTGGGTGATCCTCACCGCTGAGTCCGTTCGGTTAACATGCTGGCCACCATGACCCGAAGCTCTAAAAGTGTCAATTCTCAAATCCTCCGGCCGTATCTCTATGTCTATGTCTTCTTCTATTTCCGGCACCACGTTCACAGAGGCGAAGGAAGTGTGACGTCTATGATTCGCATCGAATGGAGATATTCGCACCAGACGGTGTACACCTCTCTCGAATTTCAGATAACCATATGCGTATTCTCCCACTATTCTTATCGTGGCGCTCTTCACGCCGGCCTCTTCGCCTTCCTGATACTCCACCGTTTCTACCTGAAAGCCTTTCTTTTCAGCCCATCTAACGTACATCCTCAAAAGCATCTCAGCCCAGTCGTGGGACTCCGTTCCTCCGGCACCCGGATGGACCGAAAGAAAGGCATTCCTGTCATCGTAAGGTCCTGAAAGGAGCAGATAAAGCTCGAACTCCGTGACTTTCTCTTCGATTTCCTTCGCAAGCTCTTCCACATGCTCGGCCATTTCCGGGTCTTCTTCAGCGAGTTCTATACCAACCTCGACGTCTTCGAAAAGAGCCTTTAACCTGCGAAAGGATTCGAGCTCCCTTTTCAAGGCCTGAGCGCGGCGCATGACCTGTGATGAATCCGAGCGATTCCAAAAGTTCGGATCTGACATTTCTTTCTCCAGCTTAGATATATCGGACTCTATCTCCTCTTCATTGAAAACCTCTGTCAACGTCTGAAACTTATCCTTCAACTCTTCAAGCTTGGTTTTCAGTTCGTATGAGATCAAGCGTGACTCACCTCCCGGATGAATTTTAGCACGCATCGCGATCTTACAGGAGCCGTGCTATCCAAAAATACTCCAGATTACGATATTCTACTCTTCAGGAAAAGGATTCCAAAAGCTCGGGATTCAAAAATGCCACCGTTCTTGCAGCGGACTTTCTCACGGAAGGCGGTTCGGTGGGATCTTCCACAAGTTGTAGAATCTCTTCAGCCATCTCGCTAATTCTGGTACTCTTCAAACAACCCATGGCGAGCTTGCGCGTGGAACGTGATAAATCCTTATTCCGAGCGATACGAATGAGGCTGTCAGCAAGCGAAGCATCGATCAATCCAAGGCGTTTAAGCGTTCTCAAAGAAGCCCTTAGCATTTTGTCTGAATCGCGAGCTTTCTCTACGATTTCCCGAGCCAAAGACACAGCATCTTCGTTTCCCCTTTTTCCAAGGGCATCAAGGGCGACGGAACGAACTTCGTCATCTAAGGATGAAAGATAAGGATGGAAAACCGAACCGTCCGCATCGATCCGGTCCAAGATCTTCAATAATCGTTTTTGAGCGTCGCCTTCGGCTCTTTTCAGCAATGCATCAAGCCATTCTATCCCGGCGATTGTTTCCCGACAGATTGTGAACATCCTCAAAAAAACCTTTGAGAGTTCGTCTATCTCCTGAGAAACAAGCGTCTCCGGTCTCAGGTTTGAAAGAATCGACTCCAGTTCCTCGCATCTGGAAACGGCCTTCAGCTTGTCACACAGCTCCGAAAGCTGATGACTTGTACCGCCTTTTCCAAGCGAAATCGAGCGTATCACACCGGTCGGTATTATCTGGGGATCGAATTCCGCACCACTCAGCGCCTTTAGAATTTCCCTTGCGAGAGGCCTGACGACTTCCGACGGATCGGATGAAAGGCTTGTGGCGATCCTGTCCCCGAGTTCCAGATCCAGAGATACAGCATTCAGAAGAGCCGCGCGACGTACTCTGGGAGATCTATCTTCCGACAGATCGAGAATCAGCTCCGGCTCCGTGGCCTTCCTTGCTACCTGAGCCCTTACGGACGGATGAGGATCTTCTGCGAGCTTTTCCAGCAGACGCTGGAGGCCGCGCCTGGTCGCACAGGTTACAACTCGTTTCCTAACAATGTGGGAAGGATCTTCTGCCAGCTCCCAGAGCATCGCATCGGAAAGATGCTGACACAAAGCGTTCAGAACCTTCGATCTTGTTGATGGATCGGGATGATCGAGTTGATTCATCAACAGCCTTCGGTGTTCTTCGTCTATTCTCTGATAAAGATTTTCTAGTATGTCTTTCATGTCCGGCATGCGTTCATCTCCCAAAGATCGATTCTATCTTCTTCAGATTACCAAGAGAGTCTATCAGGTTGAACGATCTTCTTTCAAAGTGAAGTGTTCCCACATAATATCTCCGCAGCGGTTCACCTATTTTCCTGTTCGTGTAGCCCACCAGAAAAAGGGATCTGAGATCACCGCCGAAATCCCACCAGCCGGGATTTTCAACCCTGTAAAGCGTTATCTCCATCCAGCGGTATTCCTTCGCCGGGATAACCACAGTTCGGTAGCTTCTGGGATCTTCCAGAAGCATCACACATTCTTCATCGTTTCGCGCAAGATGACACTTCAACAGCTCCATCCTTCCTCTCGCGAGGTCTCCAGGATCCGTTAATAAAAGGTGTGTCGAGACGACAGTGCTGTTGACCTCACGACCCGTCAGTTTCGAAAAGCGTTTCCTGTTCATTCAATCCCTCTCCATCTTCGGCTCTGGCAACCACGTGAACAGGTGTCCCAACACTGGCGAGGGCGTAGATAATCCCCGCCTGGTCGTCCATCATCCTTATACATCCATGCGATATTCGCTTCCCTATCTCCCACGGTTTCGTGGTACCGTGTATGCCATACTGAGGTTGAGAGAGCTGTAACCAGTAAGAACCAAGGCCGTTGGTGATGGTCCCTGGAGGGATATACTCACCGTACCAGTAAAGCGCGGGATCCCTCTCCTTGTATATGATCCTGTAATCGCCCGGAGGAGTGGCATCGCTACGTCCTAACGCGACAGGAAAAGACGACAGCTCTTTCTCTCCATAATAAAGGGTGAGTTTAGCCTTTCTCAGATTTATCTCTATCCTGAGAGGAGATTCACCAAAATCCACCCATCCAATCTTCAAACGAGTACCGGCGTAGATGTTGTTGGGATCGGTGATGTGGTTTATTATCATCAGATATCCCACTGTTGTACGAAAACGGCTGGCTATGTCATAAAGAGTATCCCCTGGCTGAACTACGTAGTAAGCTGGATCGGCGAGCCTGATACTCGTCTTGATAGGAAGTCCACCCGATGGAAAGAGAAAACCCGATAGCGCGTACAGTTCTTTTGTTATCTTATATTCTAGAAATCTTCCTCTGACCACCAATTCCATCTGATGGTAACCATCATCCACGGGTAGCTCAAAGGTGCAGAAGAAGTTTCCGTTAAAACTGTATACCCTGTTTGGTAGCTGTTCACCATCGATCTTCACCAGGTCAACCCTGAAATGATCAGGCATACGCCCTACAAGATAATGAAGAACCGTATCGGTGGATGGTTGATCAGAAAAAACCAGAACCTCGTAATCACGCAATAAAAGCTCGTCAAGCGAGATGTATGGCTCCTCAGTTCCTTCGATCACGGCTCCCGTCATCCTCCTGCCGAAGCGGTTGATTCCTTCAATGACGAAGAGATAACGTCCAGGGGCCTCAAGTTGATCCTCAGAAAACTCGACTCTGTACGTTAGATCTGTAGCGTCCAGAAGCTTCGGCTTTATCCGACCCGCAGGACCCGAAAGAAGCACAACAGGAGGAGACTCCGGAGTATAAGCAGGAACCACCTGGAAGGTAAACCCGGTTGGCGATGCCTCAACTATCCGGATCGTGTGATCGGGCTCTATCGATACCGAAACGATCGATAATGAAGTCAAGAATAGCAAGAGCAAGATCGATCTTCGGCATTTTGTCAAGAGGGTGACTCCCATCTTCAGTAAGAATCACCACCTCGTTTTCATCCGATTCAAACCCCACGTCTTTGCGTGATACATCGTTGGCCACGATAACGTCGAGGTTTTTCTTTTTGAGTTTTTCAAAGGCGTTCTTCTGCAGCTCGTTTGTCTCGGCGGAAAACCCCACCAGGATCTGCGAGTTCTTCTTTCTTCCCATTTCTTCGAGTATATCCACAGTCTTACGAAGCTCCAAAACCATATTGTCTGAAGACTTCTTGATCTTTTCCCTCGCCGGATTAGAAACCGTGTAGTCGGCAACCGCTGCCGCCATTAAAACCACATGAGCGTCGCCGTAGTGTTCCATAACGGCTCTGTGCATCTGCTCCGCTGTTTCCACACGAACCGTCTTTACACCCCACGGATCTGGCAGGTTGGTAGGACCGCTTATAAGTATTACGTCAGCGCCGTACCAGCACGCAGCTCGGGCGAGCGCATAACCCATCTTCCCACTCGAACGATTCGATATGTATCTCACGGGATCTATGGGCTCCCTTGTAGGCCCGGCAGTCACAAGAACCTTCATGCCTTTAAGCTTTTTTGGGAGAAGTGATGCGGCGATTGCATCTACAATAATATCGTTTTCTGGATACCGCCCTTTCCCTACCTCGCCACATGCAAGAGCGCCTTCTGCGGGTTCTACAATCGTCCATCCCAAAGAAGCGAGTTTTCTGAGATTTTCTTTCACCACAGGATTGCCGTACATTCTCACGTTCATCGTCGGAACGAGAACCTTCGCGTCTTTTGAAAACGCCAGAGCGGAAAGCGTCACAAGGTTATTGGCCATTCCCGCTGCTATTTTCGCGATGGTATTTGCGGTAGCAGGCGCGATCACCAGCGCATCGGCCCACCGGGAAAGCTCCGTGTGCGGGATCCATCCGCCATCAACCGAGAACTCATCCACGTACACAGGCGCTCCCGAAACAGACGAAAAGGTCACAGGAGCTACAAGACGCGTGGCAGCTGGCGTCATCGCTATCTTAAGTTCAACGTCGAGCTTTCTGAGAGAACTGGCAAGACCGACTGCTTTGTATACGGCTATACCGCCCGTGATGCAAAGAAGGATCTTCTTATCTTTGAGAAACTTCATTTCACGTCCGGGATGAGCACCCTGAGCATTTCTTCGTTCTTTATGACTATCCTTCCCATCTGGAGCTCTTTCAACGCGATGGATACGAGATTACCATCATCGGTGCGCACTGTAGGCCTTGCGAAGTCGTTAAGCGCCTCAGCCCTTCTCGCGACTGCCATTGGGATGGCGTACTTGTACGGCAGTCGTTTCAAAAGTTCATCGTAATTTATAGGTGGTCTGAACATCTGAAGCACCTCCTCATTCAGTTGATAAGCTTCACCTCATAACTTTCGGGATCTTTCCAGGTGTAACTCACCTTTAACGTTTTCTTTAACTTCTTTGAAAGCTCTTTAGCCCTCTGGGGTGTGAGATAACCCGAAAGATTCTGGTGAACATTCACCTCTATCGTCTTCGTTTTCGCATCGGCAGCTAAATTTCCAAGTTCCCTCACGAGCTTCATGAACACCGCCCTCGGACTCACAATACGCCCAGAACCCCTGCACACAGGGCATCTCGTCGTCAAGGACGCGCTGAGCGATCGCCTGGATCTCTTGCGCGTCATTTCCAGGAGTCCCAGGTTGGTGAACCCAAATATTTTAACACTTCCCTTGTCACGTCTTGTCAATCTGGTCAGCTCTTCGATGATCTCTGACCTGTGCTCTTCCACATCTGTGTGCACGAAATCGATCATCACTATTCCACCTATGTTACGTAACCTGAGCTGGCGAGCTATCTCCTTCGCTGCCTCCAGATTGGTTTTATGCGCGGTCTCTTCGAGTGATTCTTTGGAAACGTGCCCTGCCGTATTGACATCTACCACAAGCATCGCTTCTGTCTGGTCTATCACGATATTGCCCCCTGAATCCAGCTCAACCACCTGCTTCAAAAGGCGGTCCATGTCTCTGTACACATTGAAGCGTTCGAAAGCGTCACCATCGACGATATTTAACTTTGGCTTCAAAGAGGTTTTATGAAGGACATTTCTAAGTCTTTCGCCGATGGAAGGTGAATCGTAGACGATCTCCTTCACGTTCTGATCTATTTTCTCCCGAAATATGAAAGTTAGAATATCCGGTTCTTCGTATATGAGCTGCGGCTTGCGGGACCTTCTGAATTTTTTGTAGATCTTCTCCCAGAGCTCTTTCAACTCGCTGAATTCCTCCGAAATCATAGCATCGTCAGCGTCTTCCGATACCGTTCTGAAAATGACACCAAAACCGTTCTCACCAGCCTTGAGAAGCCTCTTTCCAAGTCTGTAAAGTCTCTTCCTCTGAGACGGATCGGCGATCTTTTTGGAAACTCCCACAAAATGTTTGTAGGGAAGAAAAACCACATGTCTTCCCGTAAGGTTGACGTAAGTGGTCACCTGTGGTCCCTTTCTACCCATGGGATCCTTTTTGACCTGCACTAAGACCTTATCGCCTCTTTTCAGAATCTTCTCCTCGAAAGTATCGCGTCGTCTCAAAAAGGCGTTTCTACCGGTTCCTATATTCACGAAATACGCTTCTAACGAATCTACGTAGCTTTCAACACGGCCAAGGTAAATGTTTCCCGTAATGCTGCTCTCCTCAAGATCCTCGAAAAAAAGTTCCACGAGCTCTCCATCTTCGTATACTGCTACGCGAATCTCTCCATTTTTCTCACTGAGAATTACCCGTTTCTCTACCCTCTCCATCCTCCATCATTCCATAAGCTCTATCAACCCGAGACCTCCATCGTTTCTTTTATACAGAACATTGACCTCATTGGTGTCAGCGTTTCTGAAGACGAAGAAGTTGTGTCCAAGAAGATTCATTTGTTCTATAGCCTCTTCCAAAAGCATGGGTTTCATTGCGAACCTCTTCCTTTTCACTATTAGAATCTCCGGGGATTCTTCCTCGAATTCGTCCTCTTCCTCCAGCTCAGGTTTTATCGGTATCTCACGGCGGTTAGCTCTTCTATTGTGCCGCATTCTCGTTTCCTTGTAGGATTTGAGCTTTCTTTCCAGGACATCCGAAGCGGTGTCTATGAGATTGTACAGATCATTTCCCCTCTCTTCCACTCTTATGACCATTTCCGGAACATGAACGGTGAATTCGAAGCGGTATGTACCTTTTTCTTTATCTATCCTCACGTCGGCCGAGATGATCCTGTCCTCCTGAAAGGCTCTATCGATCTTCTCAAGCCTTCTGTCAAGATAATTCCTGATAGCATCGGTGACCTCCACACCTCTTGCCTGAAGGTTGTACTTCATACCATCGCCTCCTTTTCTAAAGCTCTCATCCTGATAAACTCAGAGATCACGCTATCCGAGCAAAGTTCACCCGTTTTAACCATGGAGTATGCGGGACATCCAGCGCAAGCATCGAGAAGGTTTGGCGGTATGAGTCCCGGATACCTATTCCAGATTTCGTCGAAACCCTCTTTCTTAAGATCACCCATGGTGTAGTCAGCGTTGTACCTGAAATGGCCGCAGGGAACCACTCTGAGATCTGCAAGGACTGATGCATGCGTCAAACCAGCTGAACACAAATCCCCATTCACCGACTCTTCCACAAAAAACCGGACTTTATCAGAATACCTCGAAATCACCCCGTTCACAAAGAGAAGGGCTTTCGCCCAGGTTGTGGAGTTCATATCCAGAAGTGCAACGTTATCAGATCCTCGTCCTACAGGCACAAAACGGTCCACATATATTCCGTCTACACCCACTGAAACCATCAGTTTCACGTAATCCTCGAACTCCTTCCAGTTGAGAGCATTCACTACAAAAAGAGGAACCACTCTGAACCCTTTGGATTTGAGGACTCTTATAGCCTCTAAAGCTCTTTCGAAGGTACCTCTTCCTCTCAAAGCATCGCATGTTTCGGATGTAGCGCCATCTATTGAAACTCCAAAGAGTACGTCTGGATTGACTTTCTTCAGTTCTTTTACAAACTCTCCGGTGACAAGCACACCGTTGGTATTCACCATCACCGGCTGGCCGATTTCACGAGCGTATGCGAGAATGTCCAGGATGTCTTTCCGCGCCAGCGGCTCTCCACCCACAAGATCAACAAAGCGCGTGCCGGCTTTCCTCAACTCTCTCAAAACATGCTTCACTTCATCGAGTGACGGCTGTTCCTCAGATTCTCCCGCCCTGCAATAGCAATGTATACACCTTAAAGGACAGTTCAGGGTGACCTCGAATTCTACTATTTCTGGAGACGACTTTTTCATATCCCGAACAACCTCCTGGCGTTCTCAACAAAGATCTTCGAAGCATCTTCGATGGATACGCTTTTTATTCTCGCTACCTCTTCAGCCACATAAACCACCTTCAAAGGATCGTTTCTCTTACCCCGATGAGACTGGGGCGGAAGAAACGGGGCATCGGTTTCTATCTGTATGCGTTCCAGCGGAACCCCCGCAACCACCTCCCTCAGTTTCGAGTTTTTCGGATAGGTTATGGGGCCAGAGATTCCTATATCGAATCCCATTTCAAGAAAGGCCTCCGCGTGATTCATCTTCCCTGAAAAACTGTGAACCACTCCTCGAAAACTCATGTTGAATCCACGGAGCAGCTCGATGATTCTATCATAAGCGTCTCTGACGTGAAGAATCACCGTTTTTCCGCTCTCCAGCGCCAGTTCGAGCTGCTTCAGGAAAGCCCGTTCTTGAACGCTCCGGGGTGACAGATCTCGATAAAAGTCCAGCCCTATCTCCCCAACAGCAACACATTTGGGATGATTTATCACCTTTCGTGCTTCATCGAGAAAAGATTCATCAAAATCTTCCTCGGAGTCGTGGGGGTGTATTCCAACGCTGAAGTACACGAAAGAAAACTTTTCCGCCAGTTCCTTGGCACAGGTAAAGGTCTTTCTATTGTAGGAAACTTCCACCACAAACTCCAATTTCTCTTGCACATCCTTCAAAAGCCTTTCCCGGTCAACGTTGAATCTCGAAGAGCAGAGATGCACGTGAGTGTCCACGAGTCTCATACTGCAATTTCAGCTCCTTTTTTCACTTTCCATAAGATTATATATCATTTTCCTTCTGAAAGCTCGTGGAATTCCCAGATAGTAGTATAATTGAGTGCAAACGTATGCTCATAAGAAGCAAAAATGGCGAGTTTTGAATGAATATCATGGAGGTTGAGTTGTGAATATTTCAAGGGAAGATATCATTAAAACCTTAAAGAGGAAGGAATACGAACCCACCACTTTAAGGGGTCTTTACAGGCTTTTTGGCGTTTCCAGCAAAACCGAGAGAAAGAAGTTCAAGGCACTGATAGCCGAGCTTGAAAAAGAGGGCAAGATACTGAGAGATGCCGACCATAGATACTTTCTGGCTGGAAAAGATATCGAAGCCGGAACGATAAGTTTTTCCAGACGCAAGCATGTGGCGTTTGTAACAACAGATAACGGTGATGAAATACTGGTTTACCCTGAGGATGCGGGTTTTGCAATGCACGGTGACAGGGTTCTTGTTCGAATAACCGGTTCGAAACGTGGCATGAAGCAGGGCAAGGTGGTCAAAGTCATAGAGCGCGGTATAAAAAAGATGGTGGGTACTCTCTTTCTCCACCATTACCAGATGTTCTTCGAACCTGACGATCCACGTCTTCCAGATTTCTTTAAGGTTCTGGATCCGCAGGAAGGCAAGGAAGGGGAAAAGGTGATCGTTGAGATAGTCCACTACCCCTCTCCACGAACCACTCCCATGGTTAAAGTACTGCAGGTACTCGGAGACCCCAATGACCCGGCTGTCGACCTGCCAACGGTGATCATAAAACACGGCTTACCTCAACCTGAAGAATTCCCGGATGATGTTTTGAAAGAGATAGAAACGATACCCCTGCAAGTCAGGGAAGAGGATCTGGAAGGCAGAGAAGATTTCAGAAACAAGATTATCGTTACCATAGACGGCGAAGATGCGAAAGACTTCGACGACGCCGTTGAGGTAACGAAAACCGACAGGGGTACCTACATCCTTGGAGTTCACATAGCGGACGTTTCACATTATGTAAAGGAGGGGTCTCCACTCGACAGGGAGGCATTCAACAGGGGTACCAGTGTCTATCTACTCGACACGGTTATACCCATGCTTCCGAAAAAACTTTCAAATGGCATATGTTCATTAGTGGAAGGGGAAGACCGCCTCACTCTATCTCTCATAGCAGAGATAGACGCCAGTGGAAGAACGCTCAATCATCGTATTGTGAGAGGAGTTATAAAAAGCCGAAAAAGGCTCACCTATACCGAAGTTAACGCCTATCTGGAAGACGATATCGACGCACGAGAAAGGCTTTCCTTCATGGCGAGAGAGATCGAAGCCATGCACGAACTTTACAGGATTTTACGGAACCACCGTAAGGAACGCGGATCTATACTGGACATCGAAGGTGGAGAAGTCCGCTTCATCTTCGATTCTAATGGTAGAGTTAAAGATATACAACCGGTGCGTAGAGGCGATGCGGAAAGAATAATAGAAGAATTCATGATAAGAGCTAACGAAATCGTTGCGGGTATTTTCGATGCGATCGATGCGCCTTTCATATACAGGATTCACGAAGCGCCCGATCCCGAGACGGTATTCAATCTAAGGCAATATCTCGACGCACTCGGTTTTTCGTACAAATTCCCAAAGTCCCTACACCCCGGGATCCTCCAGAATATGCTTGAAGAACTGCGAGGGCATCCTCTGCGTTCGAGTGTCGAACGTTTGATCGTGCGCTCGATGAAAAGAGCCCTCTACTCACCAGTAAACGTGGGTCACTTTGGGCTGGCATCGTTTTCGTACACGCATTTCACATCTCCCATAAGAAGATATCCAGACCTCGTTGTACACAGGCTTCTGAAGGAATACCTTGACGGGCGTTTGAGCGGGGAGAGAATAAAACACTGGGAAGAAAAGCTACCAGCGATAGCGACTCATTCATCCAAAATGGAACGAAGGGCCAACGAAGCGGAGTGGGATCTCACGGATCTGAAGAAGATAGACTACATAAGCCAGCATATCGGTGAGGTTTTCAAGGTTTACGTTACCGGTGTCACAAGGTTCGGGCTGTTCGTCGAGATACCGGACAAGATGGTGAGCGGGCTGGTGCACGTTTCCACTCTCGACGACCATTTTCACTACGACGATCAGAAGAACATCCTTCTTGGTGAAAACACCGGGAAGGTTTACAGAATAGGTGATGAGCTGAAGGTGAGGGTTGTCAGTGCAGACAAGGCCCGAATGGAGGTCAATTTCGAGCCTGTGGAAGATTAGTCTTCTGCTTCTGGGCGCTCTTCTAACATTGATGGGATGCACAGAGGTGTCTGGAAATACGCCTCCAGACACCAAACTTCTTCACGCTGACACCCTTGTGGGTTTGAGAGGAGGCTACCTCGAAGTAGAAGGTGAGGATAAAGAAACACCAGTTGAAGAACTCCGTTACCTGATAGAGATAGACGGGAAGGAAATGCCCATGGAAAACGGACGATTCGATCTTTCAGTCCTCAGCGAAGGAATTCACAAGATAAAGGTCTGGGCCGTGGACCCACAGGGCATGGAAGATCCCTCGCCTATAGAGCTCACTGTGAGAGTCGATCTCACACCTCCACCACCTCCTCTAATTTCCACAAAGCTCGTCTCATCCACTTTGGAGATAGAGATTCTGGATTACGGCCTTGAAAAACTCGATACTGAACAACTTGTAATAACCATTGATAGCAGCGTCACAACCACAACTTACACAGACAGGATGACCCTGAAACTCCGTAAAGACGAAGGCAAGAAGGAGCTGAAAGTGACCGCTCTCGATGCCGCCGGTAATCCTTCATCACCTGTAGAACTGCTTGTGGATACAGATATCGACAAACCTCCAACGATCTTTTCTGAACCGAGAACCTTCTTGAGTCTCGACGAACCCGAACTCCTGCTTTTCGTTGAAGACGACTGGGACGCCACACCGCTGGTTTTCGCTGAAGTGGATGGTGAGAGTGTTGATGTGGTGAACAACAGGGTAACGATCCCCTCGAAATTCACCGAAGGCTGGCACACTCTGGACGTCACCGTCAGAGATTCAGAGGGTCATGAATCCTATCTCACGCGAGCCTTTTATCTGGAAAAGACCCGACCCTCACCCCCTGAGCTTGAAGTGAGTGGTAACTTCATACGTTTAAAAGAAATGCCCGAGGGTGTGGTCGGTCTTTACACACTAAATCTCAAAAACGGCGAGTTGCGCTTTTTCAAAAGTATAGATCCTGATGAATCGACGTTCATGCCCTATGGCGTGGTCCTCGGGCAGAGCGTCAGCATAGGCGGTATGAGAAGCACCTATTCTTCCCCGAAAATGAGGTTTTTGAACGAGCCCGCTACACACACACACACGGTACTCGCGGCGGTTACACGGGACACTTTGATCTCCTCTGGAACTTCGGTTCGTGTTCCAGGAGTGACTTTAACCATACCGGAAAACAGAATCCTGCTTGTTGATGCCGGAGGAACCCTTCAGCTCGACCCGTCCGCTCGTATCATGGTGAGAGGAACACTTATTGTAAGAGGAAATCTTTCTGGGGGCGAGCTTCTGGTAAACGGCGGACAGCTAATTGCAGAAGGAGCACAGATTAACTCGACAAAGATCAAGGTCATCACGACACCTTTGCTTTCCTTTGAAAGTTCACGATTTGAAAACGGCGAGATCGAAATCCTCGACGCAAAACTCGTAATAGCCAACGAAACGGATTTCGAAGGATCTGTGCTCAAAGCCTTCTCGGTGGATAAGCTTCACATGTGGAAGGTCGTCTCACTAAAACTGGACCTGAAAAACGTGGGAAGCGCAATGATAGGAGAATCATCACTGAACTCTCTGAACGTTGGCGCCATTTCTGAATGCGAGATATCCAATTCGAAAATTCAGGAGTTTCTGGAACTTTCTGGAATGAGCGAGCTTTACATCAGAAACAGCGTGGTTTCGATGAACTCCATCTCCGTGTCCATGGCGTCACTTATGATACTTGAAAAGACGGATGTCGATGTCTCCAGGTTATATGTATCACGAAACTCACGATGTGTGATGAGATACAACGACCTACAAAAAAAATTGAGGGTCGATCTGGACAACGCGGACCTTGTATTCTACAAGCAACCAATGGAAAAGATCGAAATAAACCCTTCTGGTGGTTACAGAATCTTCGACCATGAACCCTGAAAAAAAGGTGCGCTGGGAAGAACTACCTCCGTATTTACGCCCTACCAATGTGAGCTTTCTTCTGGCCGAGTTCGTTATGAAGCAGACGCGCCGGGAAGATAGATGCATTGAGCTCGGTTGTGGTGCAGGTGCGGTTCTCTTTGAGCTCGCGCGATCTGGAAAGTTCAAGGCGCTCTACGGAGTGGATAAAAATCACGAAGCACTAACTTTTGCAAAAAGGCTTTTCCAGAAAGCGAATCTCGAGGTAGATTTATTTGAAATGGACGTTTCTAAGGTTAAAAATATCCTGAAAGCGGAAAGCTTCGACATCGTTGTGATGAATCCTCCTTATCATCTGAAAGGCCAGCCGAATCTCGATCCAAAAAGGAAAGACGTGAGGGCGGGAACACCGGAAACGGTAAAAAGCTTCATAGAAGCTGCAACATATCTGGTGAGAAACAAGGGAAAACTCTTTATGGCGGTGAAACCCTTCGTTTTCGTGGATTTTCTGGAGATGATGCTTGAAAGAAAATTGGAACCAAAGGCGATTCAACCTGTATACGGCAGAAAGGACCGTGAAGCCTTCCTTCTACTTGTGAAATCCATAAAAAACGGTGGGAGGGAGCTCCATATGCTCCCTCCCATTGTGCTTTCCTGAAGAATTATTCCTTGGTATACGGAAGCAATGCCATCTGACGCGCTCGCTTTATCGCTACCTTCACCATGCGCTGGTGTTTAGCGCAGTTTCCGTTTATCCTTCTGGGGATGATTTTGGCTTTATCGTTCAAAAAATCGCGAAGCAAGCTTGTATTCTTATAATCGATATAATCAACCTTCATTTCGCAAAGACGGCACTTCCTTTTCACCCTGTTTCTTCTTTTCCTTTTTCTGGGCATCCTCAACTTCCCTCCTTAAAAATCAAAATGGTGGTTCATCGGTATCATCGACTTCGGGTTCCTCGTCGCCAAGGAAATCCACATCAACAGGTGGCTCGAACGCCTCTGATGAATTGTTCATCATAGCCTCCACGGCTTTTTTGGTTTCCATAAATCTAACCGCATCGGCCCAGACCTCTGTGGTCCTGCGAGTCTCACCCAGCTGATTCTGCCAGCGTCGTATTCTCAACGTGCCTTCCACGAGAACAAGACGCCCTTTTGTCAAATACGATGCGACAAACTCCGCGAGCCTTCCAAATGTCACGACAGGGATAAAGTCGGTATCAGAATCGTCACCGGACGAGCTTCCTCCACGCACCCTGTCCACGGCAAGGGTAAAGGTGGATATCTGCGTTCCCGTTGTGGTGTATCTGACCTCAGGATCGCGGGTGAGCCTGCCAACCAGTATGATGCGGTTGTAGGATATACCCGCCACCTTTACTCCTCCACCTTTACTTCGGCCTCATCAGTTGAAACCGATGAACTTGTAGAATCTTTTTTCGCCTTCGCTTCTTTTTTCTCAAGGTCAAGACGTCTGAACGTCTGCCATCTGAAGATCTCAGGGGTGAAATGATAGAAACGCTCAAGCTCTCCAACACTCTCGGGCGAAGCGCGGAAGATAATGACCGTGTAATCTCCTTCGGTAAAGCGCTTCACCTTGAAAGCGAGTTTTCTCTTACCCATTCTGTCAAGAGAGTCGATCTTTCCACCGACCCTCTCTTCGATCCATGCCTTCACCTTTTCAACGATACCTTCCCGCTCTTCATCGGGAAGATTTGGATCGACGATGAACATCGTCTCGTAAATCCTCTCCACCAACAACACCTCCTGCCTCGGACTTACGGCCCCGATCTCAACGGATCGGAGCGGCCGGAACCGAAAGTTGATTATACCCGTATGGTGTTAAATTCAGTTAACATCTTCACAATTTGAGCATTCCAACGTATCCCTGATACTATCGGGTTGAAAATGAAAAACGAATTAGATATGAGTGTGTTCGAAAAATCAAGAAGCAGGAGCATGCTCAATCTTTCCAATGATTGATGCAAAAGCTTATCCAATCATATATTTCAAACCCTCTTGTATCCTTTCGCATCCGCAAAACGACTCGCTCGGAGATCAAACCCCTTGTTTCAGTACTTTATTGAAACGATCTGATTAGCGTCCCTGGAATTTCTTTTCTTTCTTCTTATCACACATTTCGGTTTCTAAGTCTTGCGGAGCACCGAGTGAGCGCTTATGCAAACAATTACCGAGCCGCATGGATGTGGTTAGATATCGCCTCTTTACCTTTCCTGTTCTAGCATAGAGCTTTTACAGTCTTGCGGAGCGCCGAAGCAAGCACTCATAACAAACGATCGCCGAGCCATGAGGCTTTTCGCCTTTCTCACTTCCAAAAACGCACGTGATCACACGACCTTAACGAGCGCTGAGTGTTCTTTTTCCTTTCTTCTTATC
>DPRG01000106.1 GCA_003538775.1 Thermotogae bacterium | reverse complement strand
CCCGTTACACGGAATTTGGTTTTGAAACGTAAAAGATTCTAACTTTATTAATGCGGCTGCTTTTGGTCGTTTCAATTCCGTTAGACGGAATTTGGTTTTGAAACTTGACCGAAATTAAGTTGTGGGAAATAAGCATTGTGTTTCAATTCCGTTAGACGGAATTTGGTTTTGAAACGAGCGGTAATTCTGATCCCGACACAAGAGAAATTATGTTTCAATTCCGTTAGACGGAATTTGGTTTTGAAACGCTATAAAATTAAAACTAAGAAAAATAAATATTTTTAATAAAGCCTTTCGCCAGGTTACAAAAATTCCCTGGTCCAAATGTCTTTCAACCACCATCGGGAAAAAGAAAAAGCTCGATAAGCCGGCTAAGAGCGAACCGGCAAAGGTGAACAGAATTTTTAAGTTGGCAACTTAAAATACACTTTTCTCGTCTTCTGGCAAGTCATTTTTGAGTGATCCTACCACGTATTTATCCCATCCTTGTGGCAGTATAATTGCCAAAATAGAGTCGTTATCTTTGTCGATAATTTTTGAAACCCTTGAAAGAATATCGAACAGCGTCTTTTTACTGAATTGGCAGTAAAACACACTGTACTGTATCCGTTTGCCGTACTCTTCCAGTATTTTCGCTATTTTATTACGCTTTTTGTTATCGGAGACATCATAAGATATTAGAAAGGCTTTCATCTTTCCACCACAAACGGAGTATAGGTGTTGATCTCTCCCAATATGCACTTTTCAAAGACCCGTACCTGAGCTTCAATTATCCGAATATATTCTACCCTTGAATCCAATAAACTGTAATATCGCTTTGTTTCCAGTCTTTTCCTAATGACTTCAAGAAACTTTTTTCTCCCTTTGTCGGTTAAAAAGATTGCTCCTCCTATATTTTCTGAAAAATCATTTTTCTTTAGTTGACCAAGATTTATCATTGAAAGAACCTCAAGATCTATTATTATTGGTCGAAATTCTTCCATGATGTCTAAGGCGAGAGAAGTCCTTCCGTAATGTTCTTTATGCAGCACTCCTATGAAAGGATCCAGTCCCGTTGCCATGATAGCACTTAAAACAACGTTATGGAGGATAGAGTATCCAAAACTCAAAAGGGCGTTTATTGGATCTTTGGATGGGCGTCTGTTGCGACCATTGAATTCCCATTTTGGATCAAGTTTTTTGGATATTTTGTCAAAGTATAGACTCGCAACTTGACCTTCGATGCCCATTAACTCATCTATTGATTTACAGCGATCGAGATCTTTTAACATTGAAAGTATCGCGCGGCTATCTTGCTTTGTTGTGAGATTCTTCTTCTTAAGAACGTAAAGCTGATTTTTGATCTTTCCTTCGATGATCCTTTTCGATATCTCTATTTTCTTTTTTTCATCCTGCGTCAATTGTAGTTGCTTTATCCTCAAGGGAATGTTTTTCGAAAAGCCACTGTGACATACAAACCAATATCTTCCAAGGATGTCGGAAAATACCACAGGTATACTGTTTGACGTTAATAATTTCATAGCCTGCGTTGATATTTGAACGTTTCCCATCAAATGAAGCGCGCTTATTTTCGAATAGTGTATTTTAACAATATTCCTGCCGTTGCAATTTACAGTTACACTTTCTCCACTTTGTCTAATGTAAGCCCCCTGAGTGGCAATGTAAAGTGGATGGGCGTCTCTACTTGAAGGCATTATTTTCCTCTTAAGTGCGTTCTCTTTCTGAGGCAGGCATATGTTTATCAACGAGCACGGATCACACTTCTTCTTTGAATATGATGGCTGTGGTGGATCTTCTGCTACTGCGCGCATGCTTTGAAGAATCTCTAAAAGTTTGGAAACTCTTTTTCTTGTGGGAGTAATTTTGAATTTTTTATTTGATCCCACATATCTTATTTCGCCCTCCATGGTCTCGATTTTTTTGTTGTAGGATTCAGCATAAGCCAGCATGTAAGCAGTTAGTTGCATCACATCATTTAGGTAAGGATGCGACGCATCTCCCTTTTTTATCTCGATTATTTTCGTCTTCTCCTTATTCTCGATAACCTGATCCACGAATCCGAATATTCCATAATGTTCTGATTGAACGAATATTTGTGGCCTCTTCTTCCAGTTTTTTGTCTGACCTTTGGTATTTTCCTGCTGGCTTATGAAGCGACCTTCGACGGTGTGGTCGTTGTCTTCGAATTCTCCCTTCACATGCTCTATGTAGAAACGATATGGACAATAAAGATAAGCGTTAATTGCGTAAATCGGAATTTCCTCCAGTTTCATACGGGAAAAAGATCACCCCCCCATGGTTTTTCTTCAAAATAACTTTGGGCTTTTATGGCTTCCGATCCAATGAGTACTTCTGCTACGATTCCGTTCACCATCGCTTTTACCGGGTGGAAATCATATGCATGACTCAACTGCCTTAATTTTGGATCGTCCAAAAGATAGACCGGAAATCCATTGAACTTCAAAGCTCCATAACCTGAGAAATGTTGATGAGTTTTCATCTCAACTGGAATGAAAAATCTTCGCTTTGCTCCGGTTCGAATTTCCAGAGACAGTTTAACTTTCTGCTCTGAAGGTTCGATTAGCCTGAAACCTTTCCTGACTTCGTTTTTATAGATCGGAGGAATTTCTTCAAAAGGCAGAGGTTCCACTACATACTGTGTCAGCACAGAAATTTCATCGTACAGAAATTCTCTGGCACCTGTTATTTTCTTTTCATCCAGAACGTACACCATTCTTCCCTGCCCCGGTCTGAAGGAAAGGATCTGTTCCTCAATGAATTTTCTGTACAGTTTTGCGGCGGTTAAAAGCTCCTCTTCACTCGCATATTTTTCAAGTATCTCGTCTTTCAGTTGCTGGTTCCGTTCCAGAATTCTTATCGCAAGCTCTTCTTCACCTTGTTCCAAATGTTTAGAAAAGTAGTAAAAATCAATTTCGGCTCGCCTCACTATTCTGCTGAACTGCCTGAAGTCGAAAACTGATTCCAATAATTTGTAGTAATTGTCCAGCATTTCCTTTACGAAGTCTCCGGTTTTCTCCTCCGGAAAGATCAGCTTGAAAGCATCTTCGTAAAGGCCTACCAGAATGCGCTGCGGTCCCATATATTCACGTTTCAGGCTTTCGAACCTTTCTTTAAAGACACTTTCCATGGCATCATTGAGTTGAAGCCTATCCTTTGATCCTTCTAAGGTTTCGAGAGCTTTGTTTTTCAGATAGTCTGGAAGAATGGGGTACGCTGTTGATGGAACATCATTTTTTGGTTTTCCGAATATCCTCCCGACGCGGCCCAACCTTTGAACAAATTGATCGTGACTCAACGCTTCGAAGATTACTATATCTATACTCTGCCTGTCCTTTGTGGGCCGGCTGAAATCATAACCTATATCCACAGTGGGCGTTGCCAGAACGATTCTCTTCTCAAGAGCCAATTTTCTATCCTCCGCATTCATGGGCCCTGTCACCATTCCAAAATTCAGACCTTTCCGCCTTGCAAGTGATGCCAGGTAGGCTATGCGTTTCAGAGAATTCGAGATCACAAGAATGTCGCTTTCGGGATTTTCTTTTAAGATCCGGATTATCTCGTCCGTGTGATCGTTCAATTTGCCGAAGAGCAGTTCTATCTTTAAAGGAGAAGACACCGGTTGAAGGTCACCATCTTGACTAAGAGAAACTATTTTATAACTCATGCCGAGTTTGTCGAATATCTTCAAAATCTCTTCGTTTGGAGTGGCTGTCATGAAGACAAATTTTTGGTTTAACCCAAAATGTTTTGATGAAGCCAGCATGACTGTCATGAAGAAAATCCGGCTAAGATCGTAGTAATGAAATTCATCAAATGCAACCAGCTGTGGAAACCTGAGCAGTTTCACCAAAAGATCGCCAGCTAAGGTTTTTTTACTGTACATCTGCATGATCACATAGTGCACTATATCAGGGTTGGATATAGCTATGATGTTCGAAAATTCATCAAGAATGTCCCTTAAAGCCCTGGAATGAGGCTTTTTCATGACATCGAGGCTTTCAGAGGTTACAGTAACAACTTTATGGGAGAGATCGTATTTCTCCACAAACCTTTTAACGCTCTCCGAGTACTGGTAGATCAGCTGATTTATGGGGGCGATGATCAGGGCCCTTCTGATTTCCAACTTCCTTATAGCGTTCAACAGAGCCAGGGTTTTGCCGCTTCCTGTAGGATAAGTGTTGATGACGATGTCATGATCTTGAAGAGCCCTGTAAGTGTCCAGCTGATGCTTAGCCCACAAAACATTTTCTTCCCACTCCACCGGTATGCTGTATCCACCGAGCAGTTTCATCCCGCCTCCTCACCTTTCATGTAGAGAAAGTATCCAACGTGCAACGGTAAGCATGTTTCGCCGAATGCAATGTACACCCCTTCCATTCGAACCCCTTCAATTAAAGGAACGGGTTTTACGGAAATCGTCGAATAACTTTTGATCAGATACTCTCGAGATAGATCCGCAGGATTGAGAGGATGTTCTACAAAAAATTCACTTTTTCTTACTTCAAAATTGCTCACAGGGGTACATTCTAAACGGCATTTTGTCATTAATTTGCCCAGACGTATATAGCGCGGCAGGCTGATCTTTTTTCTTGCAAGTACATAGAAAATTGCCACGCTTTCGCTCGCTATCATCTTGAAGGTTCCCATTTGTGGAGAGTTAAAGACGGGGGGTCTTGTTTTTCCCTGAACCTCTTCAAGGTATTTCTGGGCGTCTATCACTATATTCTGTCCCATTTGAAGAAAGTATCCTTCACCAACACAGTTAAAGCTCTCGGTGTGCCATCTGAAATCGATGAATCTGGCAGGGAAAATGTAGAGATCACCGGCACCTGACAGATCTTCTCGATATCTTGGCGAAGAGGACCCTTGATAACTCTGCTCAACCACACCTGTTGCATAGGCCAGAGCGTAGTTGCCTATGTACGGCACCGTGATAAAATTGCGCGACACTTCCTTACTGGCAAAAAACAACGGCTCTTTTGTTTTGAGGGTGCATTTATAAAGGAAAATATCCATGGTTTTCATCCTTTCGCTGCTTTCAATCCGCTTAAATTCTTTATCATATCGATTAGTTCAACCTCTGGATTTTCGTACGCTTCCTTAACGAGCTGCAGCAATTCTTGCAGCTTCTGACCGCTAAAGAGCCGATAGTTTCCCGGATGATGTTCAAGGACAGTTTCCACAGACTGTAAAAGCGCTTCTTCAACCAGCCGGTCGTCGAGAGGATGGGACCTTACAGATGGCTCCAGTTTGTCCCATACCATCTTCGTTAATTCCAGGCAACTGAAAGGTTCGCTATCTGAAGTAACTATTGCAACTATGCTGTTCTTTATCTTTCCCATTCTGCTGCTTATGGCGCCGTACCGTTTTGTACGCAATATGTTTCCCAAAACATACACGAACTCAGCGGGACGAACGTCTCGGAGCGTTTCCACATCTATAAAATGTGTTTCAGGCTTTACGTATTCATTAGAAGCCAGACTTTCTCGCATCTGTAACTCTCCTTTTTCATCTGGCTCACTCATGGTTTCCATTTCACTCAAAGCGTTGATCGTTCTAACATCTGTGATCTCAGAAGCTGGCAGGATCGAATAGGCATTCTCAGCCAGAACTCTCGACTTGAGTCCTCCCGCGGCGCTTTCTCCTTTTCCAGCGGCAGCGTATCCGTAAACGAGGCAGTCTGCGCATTCTCCGCACATGCTTCCATTGATATTGCAAGTTTCTTTGATCAAATCATGTAAGCGCAGTAATTCTCGGCCTTTGCGGCGTTCCATTGCTATAGCTTTACGTTTTGAAAAAATAACCCGCGAAGCCTTACTCTTATCTTCGATTCCCAGTGTTATCATTTCTTGAGTTATTCCCTCATCAGTGCGAAATATCGCTTCTGACTCGGTTTTTCTCAAAAGAACAATTGAAATGTACCTGCCGGTGGGCTTCACCGGGAAAGCCTCATCGTGGAAAAATCCTCCAAAGTTCTCTTCCAAAAACCCTCTCAGCGCCATGCCAATGTACCCCCTTCTTTTCAGCTATTAACTTCTTTTCGAGTTTCCAGGTTGATGAGCCTCACATTGCCAAGGAATATGTTTTTATATTTGGCGAAATCTTTTAAGAGAATATCCCTGCTTTGTTCTAAACTATCGTTTCCCACTTTTTTCAGAAACGATATAAAGTTTTCTGTGAACTCCAGCGCCTGAAAATCGTTGCCGCCTTCGGGAAGAGATCTTCTAACAGACTCAAAGATCAGAGATTTCAAATCGTTTTCGCCTTCCCCCAGCTTTGGGTTGAACTTTCTCAGCGCCACTACCGCATCCGTAAATGGCTTGATGAACTGATGGTCGCTGATACGCCGATAATCTCTGGCTCGTGTGAATGCCCACTTTCGAGCAAGAGCGGCCATGGATCTCATCTCTTCCATTTGATCACCTCCCAAAATTCTGAATATGTCCAGCATTATCTTTTCCTTATCTTTGCCCTTGATGTCATTTTCTTTCGCGACTATCAAAGCTGCAGCGTGGAGACTGCTGAGAGCGTTGGCCAGATCAAAAAGCAACTGAGCCGGCAGAAAACCCTGCTGGTAATACTCGAATATGTGAGTCCACGTTTTCGAATAATCAAGGATTCTTTTAACCGCAGAACCAGCATCCTGAATTTTTATTTGTTCGTCGAACTCTATGTCGTCTTGCAGCAACTCAAGATTGGTTGTTACGAGCACTTTCACGGGAAGTTTTGAAATTAGGTAAGAAGCAAAACAAGCCGCGATAGTGGACACTTTTTGCCAGGTGGGTTTGCTGAAACCGCTTGCAGGATACTGGAATAAGATCATATTTTGAAAGTTCATTTCCGGCAACCTTTTATTGAACATCGCCCCGAGAAGTGAAAATCCTTGACCATTTCTAGATTCTTCTTTAGAATCCCTAAATTGCATTTCCTCTTTCATCGATTCGATTAAGTCCTCTGGATAGTAATTGGTGGGCAAAAGCAGAACTAAAGGGGAGGTCTCTGAATATTTGAATTTTGAGCGTTTTGTTGCCAGCATCTGGATCCTGCAAATGGAACATACCCTTCTTAAAGGTTCAGAACGTTTATGAGGTGTCGCTCGATTGGTAAATTGTTGAACCACTAATGAAGGAGTTTCCGCAGTTTCGATCCTTATAACGTCTTTGCTGTTTCCACAGATACTGCAAGTTGTTTCGTATTTACCATAATTTTCGAAGATTTCCACTATGTCCCCCAGACTTTGCTCACCCAGGCCGTCTATCAGGAGATTGCTTTCCAGGAACTCCTGTACAGTCTTCTTCACCTGGGAATCCCTCACGTATTTCTCGTGAAAATCATGAAATCTTCTTATGAAACTCTGTGCAAGATCTTTGATATATTCGTTGCTCAAGGGCACGAAAGAAGCGATACTTGCATATTTTCTGGCGAGCGTGCCTCTGGCATCGATCGCTTCTAACGGATTTTTATTGGTTTTCAGCAACTTTTTGAAATCTTCAAGGATTTTTTCTATTTCTTCGTCAGGTATATTAGGTGTCGTGTTGTTTAATATTTTTTTGATGTACGTGATCAATCCATCTACGAAAATAAATATCGTCGAGGTGTTGTATCTTTTCTCGTAGTCGGGTTTAGATACCGATTCGAGGATTTTATTCACTATCTTTTCAAGTGGAAGTTCCTGTATACCTTTCTTTAACTGAATACCTGTGTTTTTAAATTCCACAGCATCGTCTACAGAAACAAATGTATTGGTCAGTTTCTCAGAAATGTCCTGTATCAAACTGTCTCTGATACCCCTGTCGATCGCCACATCTGAAGGGCACAAATAGACCACGCCGTCAGCGAACCGGGCTATCGCAACGCATGAAAACTTTTCTTGCAAAAGCTGAGATAAAGAATCGTGTATCTTTTCACTCAACATTCCTCGAAATTCTTTCAAAACATGATAAGAAATCCTGGTGTGGTTGAAGCACTCCTCTGAAAGTTTCGCGATTTCCTGGAGAAGCCTTTCGCATGATGATTTTAGAGAAGGTTGCAAAGAAAGATCTGCACTGTTGAAGTTGTCGAACTTGTCCGCAAATTTTACCACGCGATAGATAATCTCATCTTTCCTGTCATTCAAAAGCAACTTCATTCCCACAGGACCAGAGCCCTGATGGAGTGACACGTAAAATTGAAGTTTTTGAAGATTTTCTGAAGTCAACAACCTATCGTCTTTGACTTCCAAAAACGTGAGTAACTCTTTGATGTTATCCTTCAGTGCCGTGCGCCGAAGGGAGCCGTCTAAAAGCTTGTTAGTATCATGAATCAAACCCGCATAGAAGGCGTTTAGCACATCGAGCTCAGTTAAAACACCCTGAGTTTGGAGGATTCTGGCAAGCTGATAAGATACGATGGCCACCTTCGTGAGATGATCAGCAAAAGATCTACCCATCTTGGGACCAGAGGTGTGAAGATCAGGCCAGCTTTCCATTACTCTCAAAATAGATCTTTTCATTGCACTGTTCAAAATACCCATGACATCAACCCCCTTGGCTCTGGTTTGAGTATATCACAGATCGTTACTATAGTATTAAAACGACAAAAGTATGTCGTTAAGTTTTATATTTATAATGCATAGACTTTATTTCCTCTGCCATTTTTTTCCTCATCCACTCTGGTTCCAAAAGCTTGGCCTCTTTTCCCCAGGAGAGCACCCAATTGATGACTTCCCTGTATCCACTTACCTTCAAGGTGCAGATGACGGATCCATCTGGTTGTGACTCTAAACGCTGCGAAGGATGCCTTACTGTTTCTCTGATTTTCTGCGCTACGGCCCTGGAAAACAAAATTTTTATTTCAACAGGTTCCCGATCTGAGTAATGGGTACCCCATACTTTTTGCAGCATCTCATTGATTTCTCTGAAGGTTGGCATACTGAAGCTTTTATTTGTAAGTTCAACATGTATCATTCGTGAAATACGAAGAAAGGTTCTAAAGCTCCTTTCTACATCTTTGCAAAACAAATACCAGTGATCATCGCTGTAAACGATTATGTAAGGTTCCACAAGATATTCTTTCATACTTCTTTGAGGATGTGCGTAGATTATCTTTACCTGTTGGGTGCTTAGAATAGATCTTTCCAAAGTTTCTATTATTTTCATGTTTATCTGTTCGCGCCTTGGTGGCATTATCACGTAATAATAGGTCCGTTCAGCGTAGTGATAGTAGAAAGGATCCGCACGAAGAGAATGATCTATCCTTTCTTCGATTTCTTTTATATCTTCCATGTACAAATTGCCAAAATATGAACTTGCAAGTTTCAGCATAAGTAAGAGAATTTTTTTATGTCTTGAGCTGAGGTTTAGAGTATAGTCAATGTCCCTAACCATCGTTTGTGAAAGTTTGACATTCCCTCTGATCGAAACAATAGGTACGCCAGCTTCACGAAGTTGTTCAATATACCTTTGCACGGTCCTTATAGAAATACCTTCATTGCAGGCAAATTCAGATGTGTTGACTATCTCGCCAGCAAAAAGATTTTGGAGAAGTTTAAAGATTCTCCTGGTTTTGTTCTCAACATCTTTTCTTTTCAAGTTTCAGCATCCTCTCACGCAGTTTTCTCACCTTTTCTTCCAGAGGGTTCACTCCCTCAACGAGCACCGACCCCAGCCCACGAGAAGTGGAATAGCCAACGCCTGTGAAATTCAGAATTTCAAGGTATTCGCACGGCCTGGCGAACTTCACAAAACCGACGAAACCAACAATCGTGTGATGGGAAAATGAAATGGCTCTGGAGCACCCTGCTACTTCTTTGATTGGGGGTAAATCTACTTCTTTTTCAAGTATGCGAGAGAGGCTCTTCGCAATCCGCTCAGGATCTGGAAGAGGCAGATTAACATTCTTTGAGATTCTGAAGGTCACAGGAGAGACAAAATACAATGTATCCATGGATTTAGAATGTACCACAAATTCGTCGGCCATGTGAAATTCCTCGATTTCAAAGACACAATCTGCAAGAGAAATAATGGAGTTCAACGCAAATCCAAACGCCAAAATCTGTCCTAATTCTTTTTTTGTGGAGGCAAGCCTGAAAAAGTATCGTTCGTTTTGTTCGAACTTTCTCACCATCTGGAAGGTTTTTAAAGAATAAATGGGTGAAAGAACAAACCGCATTTTTTCTTCACCGTGGATTTTGTTGATGTCAAAGTGGGAGGACAAGAGTTCGATTAGCACGCCGTGCAATCGTTCCGATGGATTTTTAACAGTAACGGTGCTCCTTGACTTCAAGATCACAAAAGACTCAACCACTCTACCACCCTTATTTTTTCATGTTTTCATATTATACCTTCAAACAATCTCATAATACCATTAAACAATCTTACTAAGTCCGTTGTACCGTCTTAACTTTTTCGATCTTTTCCACTGACTCGGAATTCAGAAAGGTTTACATGCTAAAAAAACTTTACTCTCATTAGATAGGTTTATCACAGTGTTTTTAGAGAAAATTTCTCAACGAACTACTTCTATGAACACATCCTGCTTAAATCTTCTCGCGTCCTGTGAGGGTGAGACACCGAAGAACCTTCTGTATTCCCTGCTGAACTGAGAAAGACTTTCGTAACCCACCTGGTAGGCTGCGGTTGTGACGTCGCTTCCTGCCATGAGAAGTCTTCTCGCCTCGCACAGCCGTAGTTTTTTCTGATATTGAAGAGGTGTTATACCGGTGAGGGTTTTGAAATGCTGATAGAAAGAAGACACACTCATTCCCACAAGTTCGGCAAGTTCTTTCATGTTCACGGTTTCGTTGAAGCGTTCTTTCAAATGGTTCACCGCTTTCATCACGTCGTTTTTTTCGGACATTGCCATTTGAACAAGTTTGGAACCCTGCTCGCTTGTAAGGAGTCTGTATGTAATCTCTTTTTTGATCACAGGAAGAAGAACGGGTATACTTTCTGGTTCATCGAGAAGATCGAGCATCCTTCTGAAGGCATCCAGAAGCTGGACTGTTACTTTTCCAAGTGACATGCCACGCGAGGGAGTTTCATATTTTTTACTGACTCCATATTCAACTATGAGCTCTGTGAGAATCTTCATATCTATCTCCCAGGTCATACCTATGTAAGGCTTTTCTCTGGACGTCTCTATCACCTGAGCAGTAACGGGAAGATCGAGCGAAGTGAGCAGAAAATTTTTCACATCGTATATGTAGTATTCTTCTCCAAGAAGTACACGTTTTGCACCCTGAACTGCGATGCAGATACCGGGTGGGAGCATGTAACTATTTGGCTCTGTGGGAGACTCTCTTCTACTCACCAACAGCCCTGGAATGGGGCTCACCACGGGCTGTTTTTCTGTGAGTTGGAAAATCCTTTCAATGAGTTTTTTCCTGATGTATGAGAATCCATCCATGTTTTTTCATCCCCTTTCCATGTGAAATTCTACTCCACTCTGGAAAATCAGGCAAAAATTTGAAAATATCTTTCTACCGTTCAGATGTGAAAAGGAGGTATATTGAAGTTGAACGACAAAATATCTGCGAAAAAATATGAATCACTCTTATACACAAAACAGCAAGATTAAAACACTTCGTTGAAAACGCTGGTGGTGTTCGTTGAGTTTTCTTTTAAAGTTCTTCAAAAGACAAATGAACTTCTCTAAAAGATTGAAATCGAAAGTGGGATATATCCAGAAGATCTTAGAAGACGACATATATCTGATTGGAGGGCAAAATATGATTGATGAAATTTTTGAAAGAGGTCAAAGAGTATCGAGTGAGTTTTTCATTGACACGGTCTGGGTGAAGATGCTTGTCACGGATGAAAATGGAGTTTTTGACACCCAGGTGTACAACGTTGTTTTCGAACCAGCTGCCAGAACCCACTGGCATGCACATCCGGGTGGACAGATTCTGATCGTGACAAGAGGAAAGGGATTTTATCAGGAAAAGGGCAAAACCGCGCGTGTTCTCAAGCCGGGTGATGTGGTAGAAATCCCACCGAACGTGGTTCACTGGCACGGTGCCGCACCGGATAGAGAATTCGTCCACATTGGTATGAGCACCAGGGTACATCTTGGTCCTGCGAAGTGGTTTGGACCTGTTACAGATGAAGAGTATAAAAGCGCAGTTGAAGAAAAATAGGAGGTGTTAATCATGATGAAATTCGAGTATTACAATCCAACAAGGCTCATCTTTGGTGCAGGCTCTCTGGAAAGGCTTGGAGAAGTTGTCAGCAAGTACGGGAAAAAGGCGCTGCTTGTCATAGGTAAAGGAAGTGTCAAGAAAACGGGCACATTCGACAGGGCTGTGGCAAGTCTTGAGAAAGCAGGAGTCAAGGTGGTGGAATTCTCCGGAGTAGAACCAAACCCAAGGTTTACAACAGTGCTGAAAGGTGCAGAAACTGCAAAAAAACACGGCTGTGACGTGGTGGTTGCACTTGGTGGTGGTAGCGTTATGGATGCGTCAAAAGTCATAGCAGCAACGGTTCTCTATGAAGGAAACCCAAAAGACATGTTCGTGAGAGCTGGATCCGGGAAAATGCCGAGGCTTCCAGAGAAGGCACTTCCTGTTGTAACCGTTCCCACCCTCGCTGCCACAGGTTCGGAGATGAACAACGGTGCTGTCATCACAATAGATGATGAGGATGAACCACTGAAAACTTTCGTGATGGCGGAGGCTCTTTACCCTCGTGCTGCGGTAGTTGATCCAGAACTCACACTGACAGTTCCAAAGAATTACACCGCCTATGGAGTTGCAGATATTATAACTCATGTTACTGAAAGCTACCTCAACAACACTGAAGAAACACCGATTCAGGACAGATTTGCAGAGGGAGTTATTCTCACGGCAATTGAGTATGGCCCCAGGGCCGTTGAAAACGGACAGGATTTGAATGCAAGGACCCAGCTTCAATGGGCGTCGATCGTGGCCCTGAACGGGTGGGTGCAGGTTGGTGTTAACGCTCCTTATCCTGTCCACCAGATAGAGCATGCCATCTCTGGCCTTTACGATGTTCCACATGGAGCTGGCATTGCTGTTGTCAATCCTGCGTGGATGCGCTTTGCAGCAAAGCACAATCCAGATCGTTTTGTTCAGTTTGCACAGCGCATATTCGGAGTGCCCGTGGAGGGTAGAGACAAACTGGAAGTTGCTATGGAAGGCATCGACAGGTTTGAGGAATTTCTGCGCTCGATTGGATGTCCAACGCGTCTATCCGAGTTAGGAATCGGAGAAATCACAGAAGACGTGCTCTATCACTGGGCTGAGAAAACTCTTGAGGTGCTCTGCGACGAAGAAGGAAGACTGCCGGGAGTTCCACCACTCAGTAAAGAAGACATTGTGGAGGTATTGAAGATGGCAATATGAACTGTACAGGGGGTGATGGTATGCAAATTCCAAAAGTTACTCTGAACAACGGTGTTGAAATGCCCATCCTCGGATACGGTGTTTTCCAAATACCTCCGGAACAGACCGAAGAGTGTGTGTATGAGGCCATCAAGGTGGGGTACAGACTAATCGATACCGCTGCAGCTTATATGAACGAGGAAGCAGTGGGAAGGGCCATCAAACGAGCCATAGAAGAGGGAATAACCACACGGGAAGAACTCTTCATCACCACAAAACTCTGGATACAGGATGCAGGATTTGAGTCTGCAAAGCGGGCCTTCGAAAAATCCTTGAAGAGGCTTCAACTTGAATATATCGATCTCTATCTCATACATCAACCCTTTGGAGATGTGCACTGTGCCTGGCGAGCCATGGAAGAACTGTACAGGGATGGACTGGTGAAAGCCATAGGTGTGAGCAATTTCTATCCCGATCGGCTCATGGATCTGATGGTTCATCACGAGATAGTTCCAATGGTGAACCAGATCGAGATTCATCCGTTCTATCAGAGGCAAGATGAGATCGAATTTATGAGAAATTACAACATTCAGCCCGAGGCCTGGGGACCTTTCGCTGAAGGAAGAAACAACATATTTGGAAACGAGGTGCTCAAATCTATCGCAGAAAAATACAGCAAAACAGTTGCCCAAGTGATTTTGAGATGGCAGATTCAGAGAGGAATCGTTACGATTCCAAAGACTGTTCGAAAGGAGAGAATGATCGAAAACATCAGTGTGTTTGATTTTGAGTTGACCCAGGAAGACATGGAAAAGATTTCCTCGCTGGATACCGGTAAGAGTTTGTTCGTGTCTCACAGAGATCCGCAGTTTGTGAAGTGGATATGTGAACTCAAACTGCCTGAATGAAACGTCCCCGCCTGGGCGGGGACTTTTCCACTCAGGAGGTGAGGGGTATGAATAAAACCTTTCTGATTGCAGTTTTTCTTATGTGGATTTTGAATTCTGGTTTTTCAGCAGATTCATCTTTGATGAATATAAAAGATGAAACAAAGAGCATGAACATCGTTCACATTATAGTCAATAATCGCATTCTCAAAGCAGTACTTGTCGATAACTCTTCCACGAAAGCACTGATGGAATTACTTTCAAAAGGTCCTATAACGATTCAAATGCATGATTATGGAAACTTTGAAAAAGTTGGACCTCTTGGCACAACGCTTCCAAGAAACGACGAATACATCACAACTGAACCGGGTGAAATCATACTGTATGATGGCAACATGCTAGTAATTTACTACGCAACGAATACGTGGACTTTCACAAAACTTGGAAAAATTGTTGATGTTTCTCCTCAGGAACTCAGAAACATTCTTGGAGAAGGAGATGTGACAGTCACGATTAGTTTACCGAAAGATATGGAAAAACAGGGATATAAGGTAAAAATCACAATTGGCGGCAGAATGCTTATTGCTTATCTTGAAGATAATGCAACTTCTCGAACCTTCAAAAAAATGTTGCCACTAACTTTACCGATGCTGAATCTGTATGGCCGAGAATTAGCCTATCGATTTCCTGATCCGTTACCCACAGAATGTCTCCGATCCGATGAATATTCTGTTGGAGATATTGTGTACTGGCCCCCAAGACACAGTTTCGTGATTCTTTATAAGCAAACAGGCGAAAAGTTCACCCGACAGCATGTTGGACATGTCATAGAGGGTGATCTAGCCTTTCTTGAAGAAGCTGGTAATGTGGTAAATGTCAAGTTCGAGCTTTTAGATCCGTGATTTGTCTGAA
>DPRG01000123.1 GCA_003538775.1 Thermotogae bacterium | reverse complement strand
TGGCTATAACAAAGTACGACTGCGGCAAATTCAGACTTTCCACGCTAGCCACGCGAAAAACGCGCTGCCAGCTCTGATCACTCCAGGAAAAAGTGAGTGTCACAGTGGATTCCACGTCTGGAGCGAGAT
This sequence comes from Thermotogae bacterium, assembly GCA_003538775.1. GTDB lineage: Bacteria > Thermotogota > Thermotogae > UBA12178 > UBA12178 > UBA12178. The sequence continues at coordinate 16,600 of DPRG01000123.1, read as the reverse complement.
ATACCAACCTGCCTTTACCTTGATGGAGCTTTAAACCATCAAGGAACACCTCTGGATTTTCAAACCCACCAAGTGAAACATCTACATCTACACGATCGTTCAGAGAGTCAAAGGAAACATCAACCAGAGCGGTCGCTTCCGCAAGAACAGGCTCCGGATCGATCAAAACAACAGGTTCGATAGCGAAAACAGGAGAGAAAATCAAAATGGTAAACAAAAGCAACGAACCCGCAAAAAGCGGGTTCGTTGAGATGGAGCGATTAGATTTAAGATAGGGCATTACCAATACTTGGCTATATTGAACACTATACGAACACCTGTCGAACCTATAGTTTCAGCATCTTGATAGGAATCAACCACCATATCTACGTCAACATCTTCTCCAGTGTAGACCACCGTGGCAATAGCACTACCGCCCGACCAATTGCTAATCTCTAGGTCATAGTTTTCCGGTGTTCTACTAAGGTAATTTGCAGAGGTTAGAGAATCTAAAGTTAGATTCGAGGGTGTGGCAAGTTGTTCAGTATAAACATACTGTTCTACAGCCGTTTTTATATTTCTCAGGTTTAGTGCCACCTGTGTTGCTTTTGCCCTCTTCACCGCGTTCAACGCCACCGGGGTGATGGTCGCCAAAAGCGCGGCGATAACCGCCAGAACTATGAGTAATTCCACCAGAGTGAAACCTTCTTTACGCCTCATAAAAACACCTCCCTATAATCTCGATTTTCATGTAATTAAGACTTACATAAATTCGAAAAGGTTCAATCCTTCCGAACGGATTACTCACATTTTATCACCGATTTGGAATCTTGTCAAATATCAAAACGTATTGTTGATAGCCGATTTAGTTCCATAGTCGAACTTTTTGAAGAAACCCGAACAACTATGAGTATTCGAGAAGGCTTCTTCCTCCCCTCAATACGTCACCGGATTTTTGTTGTCTGAACAAAGTCCTGCATTTCAATGCGAGGATATGATGGCGGTGTTTTATAATTGTTTTATAATAACATTGTTAATACCAGCAAAAGCCACATCGAAAGACACCAGTATACCTGAAAAAGCTCCTCCTACCGAGCTGTTCAAATAGGTTATAAAGAGTAGTTTAGCCAAACAGTTCGTGTCCCAAAAGGGAGGGATAATCATGAAAAAACTCGCTTTCGTGCTTATCCTTTTGCTTTTTCTTGTATCCTGTGCCTCTACTCTTCAGGAAAACAAACCGCCTTCAATGCCTGAATGTGTATTTCCGCCAGATGGATCTTTTGGACTCGGCCCAGAAGTGGTGCTGGAATGGCGAGCCAGCGACCCAGATGGGGATCCACTTAGCTTTACACTGTGGTTTGGCTCTGCAAGTCCTGAAAATATGACCGCGGTAGCAAGCCTCACAGATTCCCGGTACGATGTTTCAGATCTTCTGGCTCCTGGTTCCACCTATTTCTGGCAGGTCGCCGTCAGCGACGGTTCCACCTCTGTTGTGGGAGACATCTGGAACTTTCAAACAAGAGCCAACGCCGAGCCGCTTCCTCCTTCTACACCCACACCTGTTGACGGTGCCGAAGAAGTCGCTTCCAGTGTGACACTTCAATGGAATTGCCAGGATCCTGACGGAGACAACCTGACATTCGAGATCTACTTCGGTGAAGATTTTGAGAGCGTGTACGATCTCAAACCAGAAGCTCTTATAGCGACCACTTCGGAAGCCTCGTATTGTGTGAGAGACCTCTCACCCTACACCTACTATTACTGGAAGGTGGTGGCCCTGGATGTATGGAGAGAAAGAGTTGAAGGACCACTATGGATGTTCAGAACAGCGGATTTTGGTGGCAACCACCCTCCCGAAATCCCTCACTCTCCCTATCCTCCTGACGGTGCCACAGGGATTGCGACAGAGATAATTCTGAGCTGGGAATGCGTCGATCCTGACGATGATAAAGTCCTCTTTGACGTCTGCCTGGGAGAGTCTGAGTCATCACTTGCAACCGTAGCCACTTATCTTGAATCCCCCGAACATCACGTTGTTTTAAACGGTTCAACCACCTATTACTGGCGGGTTATCGCCTTTGATGAAAATGGAGGAACAAGTCAAAGCCCTGTTTGGAGATTCACCACCGTCGGGACAGGTACCGTTGCATCGGGGAAAACCTACTATGTATCCCCTTACGGTGATGACGAAAATCCGGGCACGCACGAGCTTCCGTGGCGTACACCCGCCGTAGCAGTCAAACGCCTTTCACCAGGAGATACTCTGGTATTTTTAGAAGGGACATACCTTCTCGACTCAGATGAAGACGTGATCGCGCCTGTATCAGGGCTTGCTGGCGCAACAATAATATTGAAAGCAGACGACGGCGCGAACGTTGTGCTGGCTGGATGTGAGAATATCCGCGCGGCCTTCGATCTTTCCGGCTGCCGTTACCTTGTGATAAAGGGACTGGAGATAACTCACGCGCCCGAAGGATCGTGCAGTTCGGTTTTCTTTCGAGACGCCATATCTGCTTTGGACGCACCGGTAGAGCATGTGATATTAGAGAACCTGTACGTCCATCATGTTGACGAATTTGGTTTGAACGTCGCCGACGCTTTGGACCTTCGTGTTCTGGATTCCACGTTCACCCATTGCGGATTTGGATGTATGGGCGGTCCAGAAGGTAGCGAAAGAGGCTGGCGAAACGTTCTCATCGATGGATGTTATCTTGGCTATTCGGGCTGGTACTACCAGGGTGGAAATGGCGAGGGTAATCCCTACGATAGACCCGATGGTTTCGGAATAGAAGTCTCCGAAGGACCTGTAGAGATCTCCAACTGTCTTGTAGAGCACAACAAGGGCGACGGGCTCGATTCCAAAGCCGCCAACACCTACATACACCACTGTGTGGTGAAGAACAACTCCTGCGACGGTATCAAAGTGTGGGGTACTGGAAGTAGAATCGAAAATTGTCTGGTCTATGGAAAAGGCGACGGTGATCCCACCCCCTCCCCCTGGGGTTCTATCGTGATCGATCAGGTTGAAACACCAGGAGCCACTTTCGAAGTTGTGAATGTCACAGTGCATGATCCTGTCAACGAAACTTATCCCGTTTACATTGGCTACACCGGCGAAGCGAACTTCAGCGTCTTACTCAGAAACGTCATTATTCTGGGGAATCTGGATCCTGTATTCGTCGGAAATATGGTGGATCTTTCCATGGATCACTCGCTTGTTTTCATACCCAATGCTGAGATACAAATAGAATACGCGGGGACCTCATACACCTCGGAAATGATTGAGTCAGGCACCTTGGGCGAAGGGAATCTTTCACGCGATCCTTTATTTGCAAATCCTGTATGGGGTGTTGAAGAAGGAGACTACCACCTGAGGGAAGAAAGCCCGGCGATAGATGCCGGCACCGCCGAAGGCGCACCGTCAGACGATCTGGAGCACCACATCCGCCCCCAGGGAGGAGGCTTCGACATAGGCGCTTATGAGCGATGAAAACACCGTTGTTCGGTTAATCTCTTAGATGTCCAACTCGAGTGTGTGCTTGGAAAGACCACTAAAAAATTTCTACCAATTACGTACATAGGAAATGTTTTAACAACCACAAATACCTCTCATCAAGGTATATAAAAATGAACCAGGAGAACTCCTTTGGGTATACTTAATAATCAACAAGTGGTTGAAGATCCATGGGAAATAAAATAAGCATAAGCTCCAAATAAACATGCCTTGTATCCTAATTGGGCTTTAACAATTTTCACATGTTCTCGCGGTAAAGGAGCTCTTGTCTTTTCTTCAATTTGCTTTATAAGTTCACCCCATGGAAATTCTTTCGACTCTACAAGACCTCCTCCTATAACAAGAACATCAGGATCGAGAAGATTCGCACCTGTAGAAATCGCAAAGCTAAGAGCTTTAAGGAACTTATCGATTTCTTCTTTCATTTCTTGACATAAAAACACAGAATCTGATTTACAATTACGTGCAGCTTTAACCTCCTCCAAGCGCTTTCCCGAAGCATATAGTTCGACACAATCCACTTTGCCACATCCACATACGATACCTTCTCCATCGGGATAGTAAATGTGCCCGATCTCAGCGGCGGCTCCAGAACCTCCTCTGTAAATCGCCTTATTTATAACGATACCGGCTCCTAATCCGGTACCTACATACACTCCAAAAACATACTTTGCACCACGCGCAGCACCGTATACAGTCTCACCTAATATAGATAGATTCACATCATTTTCTATGTGTACTTCTAATCTACATTCATCTTGGATAAGTCCTTTAAAATTCAATCTTTCTATTTCTTTCAAATTTGGCGCCGAGAGTACAGTGCCATCAACTCCAACCACCGCCGGTACCCCGAGTATGACAGCACGATACGACACTTTAGAAGATACCCTTTTACACGTTTCCAAGATGAACCGCTCTGGATCCTTCTTCAGAGCAGTAGTGGATACCACATCATAATACAATATCCTTGAGTTTTCCACCACGCCATATGCAACTTTAGTCCCACCGATGTCAAAAGCTAAAATGCCTTCCTGATTTTTCATTGAGTCCACAACTCCCATCCTTTTTCGCGATGTGTTAGAACTCTTGTCCTGAAACCTCCTTCGTTTTTCAATCTATCATAATCAAACCCCGCATTCGTCGGGTAAATAGAAACAAATACGAGAACTTCTTTCCCCACATTAACTACCCTGTGCCCCCATGAACCTGGTATGTGGGCGACAACACCCTTTTCAAAGTCCAAAACATGTTCATCATCGTTATTTTTCAATAACAGAATTCCTTTTCCTTTCAAACAAAAATATATTTCCGCGAATTCTCTCATGTGATAATGACCTTGTGTGAAGTAAAACTCTCGGCCTACAGTTCCAGGAAACAAAGTGGTAGAGCTGAAGATCAGATTGTTGTCTTCATTAGAAGTTTGGAATTTTTCAACAATGTAAACTGGTGGATTGTATCTTTTCAAAATATTTTCAACAACTTCGGTGTCTAAAAATGCTGTTTTTAGATCTGAAAGACGCTTTACATAAACATCCACAGGATTCATAAATCGTAACATGGAAAGATCGAACCGAGTTGTGAACATCTCTGCGACCTCCTATTTCAAGTTTTTATTCGGTTTTCTATAAGCTCCCTGAGCTCCTTCACAGCCACCTTCAACCCCTGTGGGTGACCAAAAAGGCCAGAAGTTCCTAAAACCAGCCAATCCACAGGATGTTTGAGAATTTCGGGAAGGGTTTTCTTGTTAACGCTACCATCGATTTCTATTTCGAAATTAAGAGCTTTTTTTCTTCGAATTTCATCCAGACGGTCTATCTTTTCGAGAACTTCAGGTATGAATTTCTGTCCAGCAAATCCTGGATCCACACTCATAACTGTAACCCTCTGCACTCTGGAAATAACGTGTTCTAACATGCTCACAGGGGTGGCCGGTGATAAAGCTATTCCACACTTAACACCATGAGAGTTTATTTTTTCGAAAAGTCTAAATACCTCGTTCTGTACCGCTTCGATATGCAAAGTTACGGAAGCAAATGGTACTTCCAAAAATCTATCTATGATAGTGGATGGATTTGCAACCATTAAATGAGCATCAAATTCCATTGAAGTTTTCTCAATCAAAGCAAAAGCGATATCGGGCCCTAAAGTAATGTTAGGCACAAAATGCCCGTCCATTACATCATAGTGTATTCGGGTGATTCCAAGCTCTTTCAATTCGAGAAGTTGTTCGTGAAGATTGGAAAAATCAGCACACATCAAAGACGCGGAAAAATTTACTTTCACTTTTCTCCTCTCCTGATAAGTATTTTATTGGCGTAAACGGTTCCTATTATAACCAAGCCACTGACTATCTGCTGATAATAAGTTTGAACATTCAAAATGTTTAAAGCATTGTTAATCACGCCTATTACCAAAGCTCCAATGATTGTACCAGGAACGTTACCAATACCCCCGAAGAAACTGGTTCCTCCTATAACCGTTGAAGCAATAGCAAACAACTCATATCCTGTTCCAGCGAGAGGTTCAGCAGCTGCCACTCTGGCTACCATAATCAAAGCCGCAACACCTGAGAGTAATCCTGACATGGTATATGCCACAATAAGATGCGTTTTAACTCTGACGCCTGAAAGCCAGGCTGCCTTAACGTTTCCACCGATAGCGTAAATGTTTCTACCGGTCTTAGTATATTTGAGAAAGATATGCGTAATAACCCCTGCTATCACTACAACTAAAATAGGACTGGGAATTCCCTTCCACTGACCAGCGAAGATGATGTTGAACTCGTAAGGATAATTGTAAATAGGTCTACCTTCGGTTATGACAAGAGTGATCCCTCTGTATACCGTGAGCCCTCCTAAAGTTATGATAAACGGAGGTAACTCTGTTACGGCTATTAAAGTTCCGTTAATAGAACCAAGTAAAGCTCCCAAGCCAATACCACCTACAAGAACCGAAGGCAATATTCCCCAACCTGCGGCCATCATCTTGGCCATAACAGCACCTGTAAGCGCTATGATAGAACCCACAGAAAGGTCTATACCAGCAGTGAGAATTGCAAACAGCTCAGCCATTCCTATCAACATGAAGATCGAAGACTGAACCACGACTTGCATTAAATTGTCAACCGTGAAAAAATACGGAGAAAGAAGTGATACAATCAGGATCAGCGACAACAATATAATAAGAGTCCCAAAGCGTTCCCAAATTCGAGCGAAGAGTTCCTCCTTCAACACTTATCACCTACCCACCAAAAACTCATGTGGTTGCAGCCCGCAATATCTCTGTTTCGGTAACGCTGTCTACATCAAAGGTTGCTACAGTGCGACCAGCGTTGAAAACAACTACCCTATCACACAACATCAAAATCTCCGGGAGTTCAGAAGAGGAAAAGATCACACTTATACCAGAAGATGCTAATTCTAAAATAAGATTGTAAATCTCTTCCTTTGCACCAACATCTATTCCACGTGTGGGCTCATCAAGTATGAGGATTTTGGAATTACTGAAAAGCCATTTTCCTATAACAACTTTCTGTTGATTGCCACCACTAAGTGCATCTACTCTGCTATCAATGCCTGGAGTTTTTATTCGTAGTTTTTCAATAGCGCTTGAAGCAAGCATTTTTTCGAGTTTCTTTTCCACCCACCCAAACATTCCCAATATAGCTCGCTTCACAAATGTTGGAAGAGAGATATTCTGGGACAAGTTAAAAGTAAAAATCAAACCTTCATACCTTCTATCTTCAGGAACGAACCCTATATCCTTTTTAACAGAATAGTAAGGCGATCGGAGTCTAATTGGTTGACCGTGTAGAATTATTGTTCCGCCATCTTTTTTTCCGGCTCCTATGATCGCTTTGAGAGTTTCAGTCCTACCCGAACCTACAACCCCGAATAGTCCTAAAATCTCTCCTTCTCTTAGTTCAAAGGTTACGTCTTTCACTTTTTTTCCACTTTTCAAATGCTCAACTTTTAGGATTTCACTGCCGATACGTCTATTCTCCATCTTTTTCTGACGAAATTCTTGATGAGAACCGTACTTAAAAGACAGTTTTCGTCCAACCATATAAGACACTATGCGATCGATGTCGATTTCACCCCGTTTTAGATTTCCAGTCACCTTTCCATCGCGCAGTACAGTTACTTCGTCGGCTATTTCTTTGACCTCTGAAAGACGATGAGAAATATATATGATAGAAACCCCTTTAGATTTAAGGTTTTTAATGACGTTAAAAAGAAACTCAACTTCTGCTTCACTAAGTGAAGATGTGGGCTCGTCCATTACCACTATATCCGCATTTTGAAAAACAGCTCTGGCGATCTCCAAAAGTTGTTTTTGCGCGATGGTGAGACTACCCACAGATTGTTGAACTGGCAGGTCCAACCCTAAGCTTGACAAAAAATTCCTACTTATAGTATTCATTTTCTTCCAGCTGATGAAGCCGGCGCCTTGCGTGATTTCTCCCATGAATAAAGCTTCTGCGACTGTTTGTGTGTCTATCACACTTAGTTCCTGATGTACCACCGCGATACCTAAGTCTCGTGCAATGGATGGAGTAAGGTGAGTGTAAGTCTTACCTTTAACTGTGATCTTTCCCGATGTTGGAGTGTAAATTCCAGCTAAAATTTTTATTAAAGTAGACTTGCCCGCTCCGTTTTCTCCGACAAGAGCATGAATCTCCCCTTTTTTCAAACTGAAGGATACACCGTCTAATGCTACGACGCCGGGGAATTCTTTTCTTATGCTTTCGAGTTTAACTATTTCCGTGTTTGTTGCCATCGTTCCCAAACCTCCTGATGGCTAAACAGCGGCGGGGGTTATCCCCGCCGCTACCTATCCCGTATCACTTTATTCAACATTTTCTGCAGTTATCAACTTAGATGGAACTTCTCCGTTCATAGCATTGAGAGTGAATACAAGAATACGCAATCCCGCGACTCCAATGTTGTAAGGATCTTGTGCTACAGTAGCCGTTAATCGACCTTCTTTTATAGCCTTTAGAGCTTCAGGGATCCCATCGGTACCCACAACTATAATCTTTCCCTGTTTACCTGCATTGATAACCGCTTGAGCAGCACCAAGAGCCATTGTATCGTTGGCACAGTATATGGCTTTCAAATTGGGGAACCTCTGAAGCATGTTCTTAGCCACATCCAATGCCATCAATCGATCCCAATTGGCGGGTTGACTGGCAACTACTTTGATTCCTGGATATTCACTCACTCCTGCGATGAATCCGTTCTTTCGATCTTCTCCAGATTTGTTACCCGCCATACCTTCTATAATTGCTACTTCACCAACTCCACCGATCTTTTCAGCTATGAAATAAGCTGCCTGTTTTCCTACATTGAAATTGTTTGTAGTTACAAAACCAACTATGCTTCCTCCAGCTTTGTGAAGAGCTTCTCTGTCCACAGATTCGTCTAAGTTTACGACTGGAATACCTTTCCTATTGGCCTTCACAATACCCGGTATAAGGTTGGTAGGTGTGATAGGTGCAACGGCAATACCATCATAGTCTTTTTGAACAATAGTCTCCAAAATGGTCAACTGTCCTTGGATATCACCTTCTGTAGGCACACTGTACACGTCCACCTGGATTCCAAGACGTTTAGCTTCGTCCAAAATTCCCTGCTGCATGGACACCCAGAACGGATTCGCCAGAGTTTTTAGAAGCACAGCAATTTTGTAAGGCTTCGCTGCAACCAGGTTTTCTGTCATTTCCAGGATACCTGCCATCAACCCAAGACTCACCAAAAGAAGCACCACTACCGATACCACTCTCTTCATAGGGAAAACCTCCTTTTTTAGAATATGGCCTCTCACGTGGAGGCTCTAACGATTAACTTAATGGGAAAGATCTTGGTTCGAGGAGAAAGATCGGCTGATTCAACACAATCGATAGCCATCTTGACTGCTTCCAAACCCATTTGAAATTTTTCTTGATGAATAGAACTTATTTCAGGTGTAACGTACTCGCATTCCCGAATATTGTCAAAGCCAAGTAGAGACAGATCATGTGGTATTGAAAACTTTTTTCTCAATACCTTCAACATTCCCACAGCCAAAAGGTCACTTAATGCAAACACTGCATCTGGAGGATGTTTTTCTTTGGCTATTTTTTCCCCGAGTTCCATTCCCGTATCTACAGAAACAGCTTCAACTTCCAAAAACCTAAAACGGACACCTTTATCTGCATAGGTAAGTAACGCTTCTTTGCATCCAGAAACCCTTTGTTTATTTGTAGAAAAACGCTGGGGGCCACTGATTATTAAAAGATTTCTCCTGCCCGCTTTTATCAAATACTCTGTTCCAATAAATCCACCTCTGAAATTGTCGCTTGTAACCAAGTATTTTGCTCCCTCAACGGGCCTATCTGCAAACACTAGAGGGATAGGAACATGGTGAACATATCCAGGATTGGGGACAGTAGAGATAATCACGAGTGCATCTACCTGCCTTTTGATGAATGTTTCCACGAGTAATTTTTCATTCTCTTCGTTTTCAAAAGAATCACCCAAAAGCACCGTGTACCCTCTTTCCTGAGCATGCAATTGAACTCCCTTTGAAAACTCGGAAAAGAAGTGGTTCATCAGATCCGGAACAATTAATCCAATAGAGTGCGTTTTTTTTAACCTTAAACTTCTCGCCACCCAATTGGGAGTGTAACCCAACTTATGACAAGCATCTAAAACTGCTTCACGAGTGGCTTGAGAAACACCAGGTTTGTTGTTCAGAACTTTTGATACAGTCGCTGTAGAAACTCTGGCAAGTTTCGCTATATCAGAGTAAGTAATCCTATTCTTCAAAGCACTTACCCCTTTTAAATAAGTTTAGATAAATATTTTCGGGAATCATCTTGCATACTAGTCGAAATCGATTAACATCCTATCACGATACCGCGTTTATGTCAACTTTCATATTAGTTGAATATAGTAAATTATTCCCAGTAGCAGCTGGAAATGGGCAAATATATGCGATAATTTCAGGAAAACAAAGAATTGCTCTTTATAGAAATCGTTTTCGCTACAATAAAAAATCATTGCTTCGTACAACAAAATAAGCTATACTTAATGGTGGTAACAAAATTACAGATTACATGGTAAAAAATAGAACGATTAAGAAACTTAGAATAAAAAACTTATAAACTCAGGGTTCTTTACAGTAGGCCCGATGGATTTGGAATAGAAGCATCTAACGGACCAATGGAGATTTCAGAGCAGCGCAAAACAAATGCTGTAAAATCGGCAAAAGACTTTGTATTTTATCAATCTGATCAAAGAAAAATACAAAGCTTGTGATCAAATTCATATTACGAGAAGCTCTTACTGTAACCGGTGGAATACAAATAAAGGTAGTTAAAGGTAGTTGTGTGTCGTAACGTTACTCACAATATGAACGAAAAAGAACATTAAGAAAACTCTTTTATAAATGGATTCTTTCAATATTCTGGCAAGTGACATCCGGAAACGAGGGGGGAATGATTTTTCTCGGAAAAGGCAACTGAATGTGAAAAAATCTCTGTGGAAAAGCATGGTAGTATACGGCTTATTAGAAATGTTTCCCCATCTCGAGTAACGTTAGAACGTCTTTAATCTTCTACATACCAACAGAGTTGGAAGTGATGCTTCTAATATTTTTACTTCCATCGTTGTTTTTTAGCCTTTTGTAGAAAGAAACTCAAACAACTCTTGACAAAAGTGAGTAATCGTGGTAGTATAATTGCGTGATGCACGCAACTAACTTCGGGTAAAAGGTGGTAGTGAACCGTGAAACTTCTGGAAACACAGCAGAGGATTCTTAAAATTCTGTGGGCACAGGGCCAGGCAACACAAATAGAGATCTCTGAGACCATTGGCGTCGACAGATCAACGGTTTCAAGAAACATAAACAGATTATTCGAGCAAGGAATACTCAAAAAATCAGGCTCACTCGATCCTGGACCGAAGGGTGGGCGAAGAACCGAGATCGTAGATCTGAATCCCAATTGGAAACAGCTTCTTGGTATAAGCGTTGAACAGGGAGAGCTTTACGCCGTCCTCGCTGACTTTTCAGGGCGCGTGGTGAAAGAGTATTCGACGTTTACAAAGGTAACGTCGAAGAATATCGAAGAAAAACTGACAGAAGTGATCGAGCGGTTTTCACCTTTTAAAACGGAGCTTCTGGGTGTTTGCCTTGCGGTTCCGGGAGTGGTGGAACCGGAAACTGGCTCAATCATCCTTTCGGAAAGCCTTGGAATGAAGGACTTTCCACTAAAACAAATCATGGAAAACCGGCTTTCCGTTCCCTGTTTTGTTGAAAACGACAGCAACGCTGCTGTTGCGAGAATGTTCTCCTGGCCCAACGGGCTGGATGGATCGGTGGTTTACTTCCTGTTCTCTCTTCCGTCAGACCTTTCGGACTTTGTTGGGCTGGGTGTCGGAGTGGGAATCCAGGGAGAAATCTTCCGCGGTTGTCACCTGCTGGCTGGTGAAGTACCGATACGTGTTCCTATCTGCTCCCAAAGCCTGCCGCTGGAGACGTTGAAAGAAGCTTCAAACAACCTTAAGCTGGATTTCTCCCGATTTCTGGAAAAGGCTTCGGACATAATATCTAACATTTTAAATCTTCTTGATCCGTGTATCGCCGTGGTGGGTGGAGACGTTAACCTGCTTCCCAACGACGTTGTTGAAGCTCTCGTGGAGAAAATCCGAAGAAAGACGTACATGCTCGAGCGGAAACAGCTGAAAATCACCTGTGATTTCGACGGGTTGAAAACCCCGGCGATTGGAGCAGTAAGAGCGTTTCTCTCACGCTTCATGAGCGATCTGGATTTTGCCAATCGCGTTTTGAGTAGAGTGAGCGAACTCTAATACCACCCGAACGCGGTGGAAACATAAACTCAAAGTGGAGGTGTGGGAATATGAGAAAGGTTCTTCTGGTTCTGTTGATTCTGGCACTTGTGATCACACTATTCCCCAAAACCAAGATCACGTTCTGGACCATGTCGCTGAAACCCAGATTCACAGATTTCGTGGAAGGTCTGGTTAATGATTACGAAAAGCTCCACCCGGATGTAGACGTTGTGTGGGAAGATGTACCCTGGGATGTGTTGCTGCAAAAGCTCATGGCTGCCATCGCAGCTGGAGACCCTCCTGATGTGGTGAACCTGAACATGTCGTGGACACTCGACCTTGCCGCACAGGGAGTGCTCCTTCCAGTGGACGAGCTCCTGCCGAAAGAGGTACTCGACCAGTACTTCGAATCAATGCTTGACGGCATAAGCACAGGAGGCAAAATCTACGGACTTCCATGGTATTCTGCGGCTGATGTGAACTTCTACAACACTGAGATATTCAAAAAAGCCGGCCTCGATCCAAAATATCCGCCCAGAACGTGGGATGAGGTGCTCGCATATTCTGTCATCATAAAAGAGAAAACGGGGAAATACGGTGTGTTACCGACGATACTTCAGGATCCCCAGGTGATGTTCGAATGGGATGGTTTGCCCATACTTAGCCCTGACAAAAAGAAGGCTGCATTTGACACAATAGAGCACGCGCAGGTGTTGAACAAGTGGGCAACCATGTACAGACTCGGTTACCTTCCAAAGGAACTCATAGAAGGAGGGGAATGGACGAAGGCTACCGAGCTCTACCAGTCTGGTGAACTCGCGATGTTGATAACCGGTCCACAGTTTGTGGACAGAGTCAGAGACAACGCGCCTGACGTGTACAAAAAATCTGACGTAGGTCCAGTACCTTTGGGAAGATCGCAACTCTACGGTGGATGGTATTCAACGCTGAACATAGTGAAGGGTTCGAAGAACCCGGAAGTCGCCGCTGACTTTGCCGCGTTCGTTTCCAACGAGGCTAACGAGCTTAAATTCTGCCAGATAGCAACCATATTCCCCACACGCAAAAAAGCACTGGAAGATCCGTTCTTCTCTAAAGACGACGGCACTCTGGAGACAAAGACACGGCTAACAGCTGTAAATGCTTTAAGGAGTGTCACCGTCTTCAAGTACGACGTACCGAACAGACAGGAACTATTCGACAAACTGAAAGAGGCTATAATCTCCGTCTTTCTGGGTGAAAAGGATGCCTTTGAAGCTTTGAAAGAGTGTGCACAATACTGGAATGAAGTGCTTGCTTCCCAGTGAAGAAAACGGGGAGGGTAAAGAACCCTCCCCTTGTATCCTTTTGATTTTGAAATATGAAAGGGGATAAAATGAGAAACTATCACAGAAGACTAAAATTCAAACAAACGCTTCTTGCTTACCTTTTCCTTCTGGCACCTCTTCTGGTGATGCTTGTTTTCATATATTATCCCATAGGATACGGAGTAGCGCTTTCAACGCTCGAGACAAGCCTTCTGGGAGAAGGAAAATTCGTCGGTTTGAAAAATTTCGAAAAACTGCTGAACGATAGATATTTCTGGAACGCCTTTTTCAACAGTCTGACGTACCTTCTGGTCGTTCCACCACTCCAGCTCGCATCGATAGTTCTGGCTGTTCTTGTCAACACGCAAATTCGTGGAAGGCATTTTTTCAGACTACTGCTCTTTCTCCCTGTGGTAACACCGGTCAGTATAGTGGCACTCACCTGGCGATGGATATTCCGTGAACACGGAGTATTGAACTACCTCTTTCTGGGCCTGGGATTGGTAAAAGAACCCATAGGGTTCCTTTCCGATCCTGATATAGCACTTTTTTCTATCATGTTCGTGACGATGTGGAAAGGCCTTGGATATTACATGATGATTTACCTCGCGGGGCTTCAGGGTATCCCACAGGATTACATAGACGCCGCCCGGATAGACGGAGCGAAACGATGGCAAATATTTTTCAAAGTGACAATCCCCCTTCTAAAACCTTACATATTCTTCTGTTCTGTGATGTCTTCCATAGCAGCTCTCAATGTCTTTGGGGAAATATACGCCATGACAAGAGGAGGGCCAAACCACGCAACGGAAACCATCCCCATGTTCGTTTACAAAAACGCCTTCAGATACTTCAAATTTGGCTATTCGAGTGCGGCGGCAACGATATTCAGTCTCGTTGTTTTCGCTTTCACGCTCCTGAATTTTAGGATTTTCAGAGAAGGTGGTGTACGAAGTTACAATGGGTAAAACAAAGAAATTACTCTGGCTAAAGCTGGTGATATACATCATTCTAATATTTGTGGGTATTCTCACGGCTGGACCGTTCTACTGGCTTGTGAAAACTTCTCTTGAGACGAGCACGAACGTTTTCAAGTATCCTCCCTCTTTTGTTCCGCACCCTGTCACCTTAGAGAATTACGTTGGCGTGTGGAAGGTTCTGGAGCTGGGGCGTTACTACCTGAATTCGATCATCATAGCAGGTTTTGGAACATTTGCCAATGTGTTCCTGGCGCTTCTTGCGGCGTATCCAATGGCAAGACTCGATTACTGGGGCAAAAGAATTTCACTACTGCTGGTACTCATACCAATGATGATCCCCGTTCAGGGTACACTGATAGTGAATTATCTGACGCTCAGAAAGCTTCATCTTTTAAACTCCTTCGCTGGTGTGATCATCCCGCAGAGTGTGAGTCTTTTCGGCATTTTTTTGATGAGGCAGGCTTATCTGGGTATTCCGCGTGACCTTGAAGATGCGGCACGTATAGACGGAGCAGGAGAATTCTACATATGGTGGAAGATTATGACCCCTCTTGTGAAACCAACGGTCGTGACATTAGCCCTGTTCCAAACACTGACATGGTGGGATTCGTTTCTCTGGCCTTTGATTGTGCTTTCCAGCCCGAGCAAATATCCTTTATCCGTGGCACTGGTATACTTGAACAGCACATTTCAGACTAACTTCAGATACACCACCGCGGGCATGGTACTGGCAGTGATACCTGTCATTTTACTTTTCCTCTTCACACAAAAGTACATAATAAGCGGCATTACAGAAGGCGCTGTCAAATACTGAAACAGTAAAGGAGGTTATCATATGAGATTCGGAGTGAGCTACTTTGGAAATCGAATGTTGGAACATGCCAGAAAGGATTTTCAGCACCTGAAGGATATGGGTTTTGAAATTCTCGTTCATACCTACAGTGAAAACGATTTCGCCTTTTACAGAGATACCATGAAGGAGCTCATTAACACCAGCGTGGATATGGGTTTTGAGGTCTGGGCTGATCCATGGGGATGGGGAGGTGTCTTTGGAGGAGAAGCATTCTCTGGTTTTCTGCAGACATACCCGGAAGAAGGTCAGGTGAACAATTCAGGTAAGCACACCGGAGGAGCATGCTTTCTCTCGAAGGCTTTCAGAGATAAGATGAAGGAATGGATAGACGCCGTGGCCGATACGGGAGCGAGTGCGATCTTCTGGGATGAACCGCATTTCCAAACCAGAACCTGGAACTTCCCACAAGAGTGGACCTGCCGTTGCGAACGCTGTCAGAAAGCCTTCAAAGAAAATTACGGCTATCCAATGCCAGAAACCTACAACGAAGATATTTCCGAGTTTCGAAGCGCGAGCGTGGAGGATTTCTTCAAAGAGCTGACCTCCTACACGAAAAAGAAAGGCTTGAAGAATATCCTCTGCTTTTTGCCCATAGAATCGGATTTGTACGGTATCAGAGATTATGAAACCCTGGTAAAGCTCGAAGCGGTGGACAACGCCGGTAGCGATCCTTACTGGCTTGCATTCAACAAACCGCTTGAAACATTTGTTGGATCGACAAGCGAGCGCATTCTCGAGCTTTCGAATCGCTATGGAAAAGAGCATCATCTGTGGATACAGGCGTTCAAGATACCCAGGGGAAAAGAAGAGGAATTGAAAAAGGCTTACGAAATGGCAAAAAGCAAGGGGATAAACACTGTTCTTTTCTGGGGCGTATATGCCTGCAAACATATGTCTCACATAGCACCGGACGATCCAGATAAAGTCTGGAAAGTAGTGGAGGAAATCCTCAAAATGGGCTGAGGCTTTACGGACAACACCCCAGCCAACAAAAAAGTGTTAAAATCATTCCCATAAATGTGGTCATTTACGCTTCTGTGATCCGCATAACCAAACACATTGAATGAAGGGGAAAATATCTTCCGGCATGAATTTTTGCGGTTATGCCTCGCACTCACAAACGATCGCTTCCA
>DPRG01000015.1 GCA_003538775.1 Thermotogae bacterium | reverse complement strand
CCGAGATGTGTGATAAGAAGAAAGGCAAAAGGACGCTCAGCGCTCGTGAAGGTAGAGTGATTCACGCGCGTTTTGTGAGGAAGAAGGTAGAAAAACCCGTGGCTCGGTAATTGTTTGTTTAAGCGTTCGCTCGGCCGGCGCTTTACATAGTCTGGGCTGAGATATGAGGGTTAACAGCTACTTAGAAAAGATTTTTCGAGTTTTTGTGAGATTTGGGGAGATAACGGGAGCTTGTTGTAGATATTTACAAAATACCGGTGATAATAGATGATTATCGGGTTTGACATGGATTTGTTGTACGGGTATAATCATACTGGATATGTTAATAAGTAAAGGGATTTTATTAACAAACATGTTTGGGGTGAGTGCTTGCTGTGGATCCTTCCGCGCTGCGTGTAAGAAATGTGATAAGGGTCTTGGAAGCGATTATGAATGAAGAAAGGACATCCCGTACCGATATAGCTCTTAAAACAGGGCTCACCAAGACGACTGTGAGCAGTATTGTTAGGCAGTTTATGGATATAGGTTTTCTGGATGAAAGGAAGGCTTTCACCGAGAGGGTTGGAAGGCCTTCGCTTGTGTTAAAGCTTAACCCTGATTTTGCGTGTGTCGCCGGGCTTAGCATAAAAAGAGATGGTGTGGATCTGTGTGTTATAGATTCCGCAAAGGATCTGATTCTGGAGATTTCCAGGCCTTTCGGCGAAAACTGGGATGTTGAAAGAGTGCTGGAAGAAGTCTTCAATGCTCTTGATGAGATAGTGAAAGAGGCGGACAGCAGAGGGTTGGTGTTGAAGGCTATCGGCATCGGCACTCCGGGTCTTGTGGATCCGTTCACCGGCGTGGTGAAGCTTTCACCGAAGTTCGACGGATTCAAGGATCTGCCGATCGTTGAGATCATCTCCAAGAGGTACGGATTGGACGCCTGGCTGGAGAACGACTCGGATATGGCCGCCATAGGGGAGAAGTGGTTTGGAGAAGGTAAGAATATAGACACCTTCGCTTATATTTATGTAGTTGAAGGAATCGGGATGGGGGTAATTCTCAACGGTGAACTACTGCGCGGCGAGACGGGCTACACGGGAGAGATAAGCCACCTTCTGGTTCCCACAAACGACGGTAGAAAACGTCTTGAGACGGTGTACGGCATGGACGTTCTGATATCGCGTGCTAAGGAATTAGGAGTGCATGTTTCAAGTCTTTCTGAACTTGCGTGCAAAGCGGAAGAGAAGCCTGAGGTAAAAGATCTAATAGTGGAATTTGGTGAAGGTATTGGTATGGCGATCCATTCGTTGATTAATCTGCTGGGTGTTTCAACGGTGTTTATAGGTGGGAAAGCTCCTCAACTGGGGAATGTTTTTCTGAATGCTGTTAAAAGAACGGTTGTTGATAACCTCTTCTATCCTTACGATGTGGATATTCGTTACTCCAGACTCGGCTCGTCGGTTGTGGCTCTGGGGGCGGCGGGTCACGCGCTGGAGATGTATCTTCAGAAACTTGTGGTTGGGAGGAACAACCTGGAATACGTTCAATAGCGGCGGTGCCGCAATTTTGAAAGAGGAGGAGGGTTAGTATGAAGCGTTTTGCTGTACTGCTGGTCTTAGGATTGCTTCTTGCAGGGCTGGTTTCAGCGCGTGAGCTCATCATCTTCCACTGGTGGACAGCTGGTGGAGAAAGGGAAGCCGCAGACGCCATGTTCAAAGCCCTGCACGAGATCTTCCCTGATATCGAAGTCATTGAGAACCCGGTTGCCGGTGGTGGCGGCGTGAGCCACAGGGTGGTTCTTCAGTCAAGGCTGGCTGCCGGTATTCCACCTGACACATGGCAGACCCTTGGAGGCGCTGAGTTGAAGTCCTACGTGGATGGAGGGTACCTTGTACCGCTTGACGATCTTTACAAGCAGCTTGGTTACTACAGCGTTATTCCAAAACCGCTTGCAAACGCCGTTACCATAGGAGGGCATCCCTACACCGTTCCTCTGAACATGCATATCCAGAACATACTCTACTACAACAAGAAGCTCTTCGATGAGCTCGGGCTGGAGCCACCGAAGTCCTACGACGAGCTTATCGACGTGCTGAAGAAGATCAAAGCCGCGAAACCCAACATGAGCCCGCTGGGAATTGGAACCAAAGAAAAGTGGGAAGCCGCTTTCGTCTTCGACAGCATTCTCCTGGAAGTTGGCGGTCCGGAGTACTACGTGAAGCTTTACAAGGGTCTCATAGACGTGAAGAATGATCCCGTATTCAAAGAGGCACTGGAAAAACTCAAGGCGTTGATACCCTACATGTATCCTTACCATTCCAGTCTCACGTGGGACGAAAGCTGTGGTCTGGTTGTATCTGGAGATTCCGCAATGGTCCTGATGGGAACGTGGGCTATTGGATACTTCAAGAGCAGAGGATGGGAACCCGGTGTTGATTTCGGAGCTGTGACCTTCCCACAGGTGCCGGAAAGGATCCTGCTGTTCCATCCCGACACCTACGGTTTAGCCAAAAACGCTCCACACCCGGATGCCTGTAGAGACTGGCTGATGGTAGTCGCCTCTCCTAAGCTCCAGATACCCACCGATGTAATTCAGGGTGGTCTCTTCGCGCGTCTGGACATCGACCCGAAGAACTTCCCGGATCCCATTAGGCAGGAGCTCCAGGAATACGTGAGAACACACCCTGACAAGTTGATACTCGACCAGCATGGTAGTATTGCGCCCTTCAGCTTCACACAGGCTTACTGGGATGCAATCGCGGCCTTCCTGGTGGAGCCTGATGTGAACAAGACCATAAACAACGTTTCCATGCTCTTCACCATCTACAACGTGAAAGAGGAAGCAGCCTGGTATCAGTGGCCATGATCAACGTCGTCTGAGCGGGAAGCGATAAGGCAGGGGGTTATCCCCCCTGCCTTATTTTGAGAATGGGGGTTAAGACATGACGAAGAGGAACAAAATGTTGATGGCTCTTAAAGACTGGTCGATTTTTTTGATACCTCTTCTGATAACCGTGGGTTTACTGTATGGAATGCTTTTCTGGACCTTTTACGTGTCGGTGTCGAACTGGTACGGCACGGCGCCGAATTATCAGTTTGCGGGATTCAAATGGTACAAATTGATGTTCAGTATGGATAGGTTCTGGACGGATTTCGAGAACAACCTTAAATGGCTTTTGATCGGTGTGCTTCCAACTCTTTTTGTTGCCCTTTTGATCGCCTATCTTTTAGAGCTGTCCAACCGGAAAAAACTGGAGTTTTACATAAGGACGCTGATACTATATCCATCGGCCATGTCGTTTATCGTGACGGGTACCATCTGGTCCTGGATGTACCAGCCTGACAGGGGCGTTATAAACACGATACTCGATGGGATCGGCCTTGATGTGTTCAAAAGTCGTTTCACCACCGATCCAAAAACGGCCACGTACTGGTTGATCGTGATCTTCATCTGGCAGTTTCTCGGTCTTGCGGTGATAATCCTTCAATCTTCTTTCAGGAGCTCTGAGCTTCAGGAGATAATAGAGTCCGCTTTGGTGGACGGCGCTTCGCGAATGAGGATACTCTTTCAGATCATCGTTCCGAATATAAGGGGCGGTATGCTGATCCTGGCGAGCCTTCTTCTGATATCCGCATTGAAGGTGTTCGATATCGTCTACATCGTCACCTTCGGAGGGCCCGGCTACTCCACCGACGTGCTCGCCTTCTTCATGTTCATCGCCACGTTCCAGCAGCATCTGGTGGCTCTTGGAGCCGGGTTGAGTATCATCATATTCTTGATGGCTTTTGTGATAGTGGTCCCATACACTATCTACGCCTTCCGGAGGTGGTTCGCATGACGAAAAACAAAGGGGTCCAAATAGCGTTTTTCGTGGTGCTGGTTATCCTTTCCGTCGCATATCTTTTGCCCATTTACGTCATGCTCGTGACCTCGCTGAAGACCCCATACGAGATAACACAGAGAATGTATCTGCTTCCAAGTCTCAATCCACGCTTTGGGAACTATGTTGAGGCGTTTCAAAAGATTTATCCTTCACTGATGAACTCTCTCATCATATCGGGTACTGTGACTGGACTTGCGACCTTCGTGGGAGGTTTAGGAGGATATTACCTGAGCAGAAGCAGGTCGAGGTTTTCAAAGGTGTTATTTGTTCTTGTGGGTATCACGCTTTATCTGCCCTATCAGGCGGTTCTCATTCCTCTGGTTCAGATAGCCGCGAAAACGGGGATGGCCCTTACTCATTTCGGGATGATCTTCAGCTATTCCGTGCTGAACGTTCCGCTCGCCTCGGTTCTTATGGGTACGTTTTTCCTTTCGGTTCCGAGGGAGCTGGAAGAGGCTGCTCAGGCGGACGGCGCCAACAAGCTTCAGATATTCTTCCGGGTTGTATCTCCGGTTTCCCTTCCGGGATACGCCTCTACAGCCATCATGATATTCACGCAAGTGTGGAACGAGTTCCTCCTTGCGTTGACCCTTTCTACACCTAAAACCACAACGGTTCAGGTAAAACTCGCCGAGATAAAGGGAAGCTTTGTGGCGCTTTACAATATCCAGATGGCCGCCGCGCTAATAGGTGTGATAATCCCGCTACTTCTCTTCCTCTTCCTTGGAAGGTACTTCATAAGGGGTATACTGGCCGGCGCTTTGAAAGGTTGAGGGAGTGTTCGATATGGAGATATTCGGATTGCCGTTTAGAGAAGGACGGCTCACACGCAAGACGGATGACTTCGAAATTGAACTGGAGATCGATCGCCAGCCTTACGGGATAGTTCTTTCGGGCCGTTTGAAAGGAAAACCCAGGAGACTCCAGGTATGCCGTCTTCCTCTGAAAAGTGAGAGCGATGCGCTCTTTTTGAATAACTGGCAGTCGTGGGGACCTGCGCGTGTTATCTCGTTTCATACTCTTAAGCATTTGCCCCTTGAACAGTTTGCCGGGCTTGGATACTCCGCACATCCGCTTCCAGAATCTTTGAAACAAAATCCCATAAGCGATTACTTCATTGTCGCGGAAGGAAGGCTTCTGGGTTTTCTTAGCTCTTCAATAGGACATCCCTTCTTTGTGGTCGAAGGAGATGAAGTCGCGGGTTACATCGAATATTTCGACAGGGAGTTCGAGGATTTCGTTCCGATTGAAAAGATGGTGATTCTGGACCATCGTTTACTGGAGAAATCTCTGGAGCTCTATGCGGATCTTGTGAGGATGGAGAACGCACCTGCTTTTTCTTCCTGGAACCCTGTGGGATGGTGCAGCTGGTATCAGTACTTCGATAAGCTCACCTGGAAGGATATCGAGGAGAATCTCGAACTTGCTGAAAGTATGGAAAAGGGTTACGAGTTTTTCCAGATCGACGATTCCTGGCAGGTGGATATAGGCGACTGGCGCCCTAAGGAATCCTTTCCTGAGCTTGAGGAGATGGCTTCAGCCATATCATCAAAGGGCTTTGTCCCGGGATTGTGGCTTGCGCCCTTCAGCGTCGCTGAGACTTCTCAGCTAGCGAAAAATCACCCAGAATGGCTTGTGAAAGACGAAAGCGGATCTCCTTTGATAGCCTACAGAAACTGGGACAAGGCGATATACGCCCTCGATACGAGTCACCCGGAGGCCCTTCGATGGCTCGAAAATCTGTTTGTGTCATTTAAGAAGGCGGGATTCAGATATTTCAAAATAGATTTTCTTTTTGCCGGTGCGGTTCCAGGAAAGCGCTACAAACGTGTATCACCTGTGGAGGCTTACAGAGAAGGTCTGAAGGTCATACGAAAAACGCTTGACGGATGTTTTATACTCGGCTGTGGTGCTCCGCTTCTTCCTTCCGTTGGATACGTGGATGGAATGAGGATAGGTCCAGACACGGCGCCGACTTATCAACCAGATCCGCTGAATCTTTTTGAGTTAAACGCCTACACGGCT
>DPRG01000128.1 GCA_003538775.1 Thermotogae bacterium | reverse complement strand
ATGATCGTGTTCATGAACGGACGCCCGAATTTAATAGAACCAAAAAGCTCTCTGTAGTTGTTTATGGTAGGAGTTTCAGGGATCCATTTTGGAGGAAGATCGAATATCTCCGCAGGAGTTTTAAAAGATGTGGATACCATCCATAAAAATGGAAGAATCATGGCAGCCGCCATAAAAAACAGAATCCCATGGACTATTGTTTGTCGTAACAAAGACGTCTTTCGCACAAGTATCACCTCTCAGTCCCGTCCCGCAAGCTTGAGTCTTAACAGTGTTAAAGAAGCGATCATCAGAAAAAGTATCACCGCTATTGAAGAAGCATATCCCAGCTTGAAAAACCTGAATCCCTGTCTGTACAGATACAGTACTATTGAAAGCGTTGAATTCAGCGGGCCTCCCTGGGTCAGCATGTAAGGCTCTTCAAACAACTGCAGATAACCTATGATCATCATCGTTGTAACAAACACGGTGGTTGGTTTCAACATGGGAAGTGTTATGTACCAGAATCTCTGCCAGGGCGTGGCCCCATCGAGTTTTGCCGCTTCGTAGAGAAAATCCGGTATGTTCTGCAATCCAGCCAGAAATAGAATGGTGTTGTACCCCACCGCCTTCCAAACAACCAGCATGATAATCGAAGGCATGGCCCATCTGGGATCGCCAAGCCAGTTCGGACCTTTGATGCCAAACAAACTTAAGAACCAGTTCAGCAATCCATAAGTCGGGTTCAAAAGCCACGACCAGACGACCGCTATAGCCACTGTGTTTGTTACAAAAGGCAGGAAAAAGCTCACCTTGAAAAAGTTTTTGAATAACGTGCGTTCTCTGTTCAAAAGGACCGCTGCTAAAAGCGAAAGAACAACGGTCGTTGGCATCGCTACAATTAGACAGTAAAATGTGTTAAAAAGCGCTTTCCAGAAGAGATCATCCTTGAAGAGCTCAACGAAGTTCCGAAATCCAACAAACCTCGCGCGACTCCAATCCGTCATGGCGAAGACATTGAAATCTGTAAAACTCAAATAAAGCGACGCGAATATGGGAATTATCAAAAAAAGCATGAGTAATATCAACGCGGGACCAATGAAAACAACTATCCATTGAAATTTTGTTCTCACCACTATGTTCCTCCCCGCAGAAAGAGGAGCCCCTACGGGGCTCCTCAGGAATTCACCTGACGATCTTCTCTATATCCTTCTCCAAATCCTCCGCAGCCTTTTGAGGAGTCTTTCTCTTGTAGATTACCTCCTCCACTCTCCTTGATATCGCATTTGCGATCTCCTCCCACTCTGGAATGTTGGGAGGTGATTTGGCATCCTTCAATTGCTCACCAAAGACCTTCATAACCGGATTGTTCGAGAGCTCGGGATATTCCCATACAGACTTCACTGCGGGCAATGAAGACACCGTTTTATACCATTCCAGTTGATTTTCCGGCTTTGTCATGAATTCAATGAATTTCCATGCCAGATCCTTGTTCTTTGAAGTATTGAAGATCACCCAGTTGCAACCACCAACGAAAGATGTTCTGGTCTGTTTCTTTGGCATCAATGCTACTGACCACTTTCCCTTTATTTCCGGGGTCTGCTGATCTATCATACTCACCATCCACGGACCGGAAAAGAATATCGGGACAGCCCCAGAAGCGAAGTCCTGAAATAGGTTTCCTCCACCAATAGGGGCCAGCTCTTCCCAGAAGAATCGCGCGTAGTATTCAATGGCTTCAACGAACTCCGGGTCAGTTACCCTAACCTTACCTTTTTCGTCGAATATCTTTCCACCTGCCTGCCACGCAAACGGCATGAACTCATTTCCAAATACACCAGTATAGAGCAGCGAAAGAGCATACATATTCTCTCCTCTTGCGGCAAGTTTTTTGGCTGCATCGTAGAGTTCTTCCCAGGTTTGTGGAGCATGATCATAACCCACATCTTTCAGGACGTCAGTTCTGTAGAACATCACTCTGACGTCCACATACCATGGGATCCCATAAATTCCTCCATTCATCTCCACCGTCTGCCATGACCCTTCAAAGAAAAGATCCTTGTTTACAAAAGAATTTTTGATGTAATCACTGAGTTCTTCGAAAACTCCCATCGCTCCAAAAGGTGCCATCCAGGTCGTCCCCATTTGCGCCAGGTCAGGAAGCTGCATGCCGGCGATACCCGTGAGAAGCTTGTCGTATGCTGCGGACCAGGGTATAGCCTGCACCTCCACTTTTACTCCAGGGTTTTCTCTCATGAACTTTTCAACCATCACATTTAGATTCTTCGCTTCTTCCCCCATTGCCCATATCTGAAGAACCCTTTCAGCAAAGGAAAAACCAGACAAAGTGATTATCAGGAGAAAGACCAGCGTGATCTTTCTCATTACCATCACCTCCTCATTTAACGAACCTGAGCGTACCCCAGATTTCCGGCCTGGCCCAAACGTCGGCTACAGGTACCCAGGAGATGATGTTTTCCCTGACATATTCACCCTGTTTTGCATCCCTTTTGTTGGAATTGTGAACCGTATGACAGAAACCTACTTCCAAACCTTCCCTGGGTGTTATACCAAGATATTTGAAAGGTATAGCTGCTTCCACTATGTAGCCATTTTCAGTTCTTTTAGAAGCTACCTTCACCTCTGGCGCGACCTTAGCTACAGGGCCAGGATTGGCATCTTCATGACGAACAGCCTGAACATTGCCTTCAGTATCGAAAGGCAGGACCGCGAGTTTGAAAATGCCCGCATCGGGGTTGGCACGCGATGGATCAATATAGAATTCTATCGAATCCGTTCTGTAGAACGCACCAAGATCGTCCGGGGCTATGTTTACCACCACGTACTCATCGTACACTCTTGCGGCAAGATATAGATATTCATCATCCCACGCAACGTAAAAATGACTGTGAAGTATCTGAGAACGTTTATCCACCGGCTTGATACCCGGTACCCGAACATTCATATCCTCATCCACAACGCCGTAGGGTACATCACGCCAGTCTTCAAGGTTCCCGTCAACCGCTATCCCTGTCACTCGAGAAGCTTCTATTACCTTCTCCGAAGGTCTGGACACCATCTCTTGATATTTCTGCTGGTACCAGGGGGTGACTGCATAGTCAGCAACTTTGTTAACGAATCCTATCTTATTCAAGGCACTCTGTACGTACTCGTTCTTCATGAAATGCCTCCATACAAACCCTGCTCTGTGGTTTTCTATCATCAAAAGCACATCCCCCTGATCTATCCCTACGTACTGATCAGAAAACCAGTTCGCATCCACGTTAAAACCACTGACAAAGCCGTATCTTCCCCAGACCAGCGGGCCATATTTATTCAGCATTCCCTTTATTGCTTTCATGGAAAGATCCGGAGTGAAAACTATGGAGGATATCGCACTGTAAGGTGCGACAGTTCCATCGTGGTTACCTTCAGAGGCTCCATAGTGCTTGTAACCAGCCGGTCCATCACAAGCGCTGAGTCCCCACACATCGAAATCGTATGTCTTGTACTTGAATCTGTTCATCACACAGAAAAGGTAGTTGTATCGGGTGGCCACTCTGGCGTTGTTGAAGTAGTTGGCGTACTTATCTTCCTTATCTCTGAAATCAACCCAGATGCTGGGGTACTGATATACGAAGAGGGACTCTGTGGGGCAGGAGATATAGTTCTCATGAACAGGTCTTAGAATCTTGTCCCAGGATTCAGCGGGTATGGGATGAGTTGGAGAACCTATCGCAAGTACATAAGCAAGTATTCCTTCGTTGAAAGAATCCCATTTTGCGTTAAGAAATCCTCCTTCGGGTTTCCACCCCATGTAGAGAGTTCCATCATCCGCCATCATCCATTGCCAGTCGACGTTTCTATATAGCTGCTCGGCCAGCTTTTCCACTTCCGTTCCCGCAAAGTACTCTCCTGCGAAGAGGGCTCCGGCGATCAACAGGGAGGTATCTATAGAAGAAAGCTCACAGTTCCAAACCCTTTTGCCTGTATTCATATCTACAAAGTGATAGAAAAAGCCACTCTTACCTTCCACTTTGCCTTCCACAAAGGTTTTCAACGTCGTTAAAACCCTTTGATACCCCTCATCGTAACTAATCCATCCTCTTTCAATGCCAATCGGTATGGCTGTTAGTGCAAAACCCACAGCGGCGATACTGCACGGTGAATCTTTTGTACTCCTATCCCTTACCAGACCGTTGGAAGGATTCACTTCATTCCAGAAGTAGTCGAAGGTCTTTTTCTGTATATAATCCAGTAGCTCTTCACCCTCCATGTTCAGCATTTTTTCAACTTCTTTCTTTATCATCGGATCCGCCATAGCCATCCGATCTTCAAGCGTCAGAACCTTAGCCTTTTCCACATATATTCCATCGATGTAGAAAGCATCTACAAGTGGGATCTTCTGATTCTTTTCATCGAAACCAGCAAATGCCAGGTACACTATATACCTTCCAGCAGGATCAAGATCCTTCATAGGCCCGGCTATTTCAAAACTCAGTTCGTTCCAGCCCGTGGTAACATTGCTGGCATCAGCAAAAACCCCACCGACCCATTTCCATTCCGCCGTGACATCCGCCATTCCCAAAAAGTACATTGTGGGAAGCACCCTCATTTCCGAAGGCAGATATACTCTCATTTTCACTGTGTTGCCCTGTATCCACTTTTCTACCGCTTCTCCTTCTAAAGGAAGGGCAACTTTGGTTTCTATAGCCTCACCGTTGGGCTTGATCTTCATGGAATTGAGCCCTTGAGATACATATCGGTCGCTTAGTTCAAACACCGCACCGGTGTTGTCGTTTCCGTACCTTTCCAGCTCTTCTTCGGTTTCCATAGGGAATACATACAATCTGACCTTTTCTTCTTCCGACGGCAACGCCACAAAATGATCCACATAAAACGCGTCAACCATCGGTACCTTCTTGCTACCATCTTCGAAATCTATGAATGCGAAGTAAAGCATGTACTTACCTGTTGTAGAAACTTCTTTCATTCTCGGGGAAAGCTTGAAAGTGATCTCGTTCCATCCGCTCTGTGAAAGGGTTTCGGAGAAAACGCCGTCTACCCACGACCATCCTTCGGTGACATCAGCCATGCCCAAAAAGTACCTATCTGGGTAAGTAGCCGCAACTTTGGGAATGAAGACCGCTATCTTCAACAGATCGGACTCCATCCATCCCTCCAAAGCTTCTCCGCTCAGTTGAAAAGCCAGTTTAGTCTCGTCGGCCTTACCCGAAGGTGTCACTTTCACCGCATACTTACCTGCATAAACGTATTCGTCACTCAAGGAAAATCTGGCCCCGGTATTGTCATCGTTGATTCCCGCGACACTTTCCATCTCGTTGATAACTGTTAGTGACAACCCAAAGCATGCCATTAACAGAAAAACCAGTAAAACCAACCTTTTCACAGCGCTCCACCTCCTTCAATATAAAATCTTCACATGATTTTCCCCGCTGGAATAGGGAATCAAACGGCCTTCCAACCGTTCTCCATTGAATAGGATTTCCTTGAAATCACCAAGCTCCTTGCCCTCGGGGTTTGAAAACTCCAGCACGTACAATCCGTCTCGAATTCGAAACTCTACCCTTGCCTCTTTCCATCGCTTCCTCGTGCACGGTGAAAAGAGTATCCCGTCTTTTGTGGGTTTGATCCCCAGATAACACTGGATCAACAATCTGTACATCCAACCCGCAGACCCGGTGTACCATGTCCACCCCGCCTTACCTTTCTTAGACGAATAAGGCCCATCGCTATTACCGGGCGTCACATAAGGTTCCGCCCTGTAAACATCAGGATCCCTGAAGTATCTCAAAATCGGCGAAAGGGTAGCGTACACATCTTCCGCAAGATCCCTATCATCCATCGACCACGCCGACCACAGCGTCCACACGGCGGCGTGCGTATAAATCCCTCCGTTTTCCCTCGTTCCCGGAGCGTACCTGGTGATGTAACCTATTTCCTCATCGATCTCGGTGAACGGTGGATGGAAAAGAAGTGGTCCGTATTCGGTCATCAGAACATCTTTAACTTTTTTCATCGCCCTTTCAAGCTTTTCATTCTCAGATATGCCAGATATAACCGCCCAGTTCTGTGCGTTGAGGAAGACACGCTTATCGTCTTTACCCCCAATGACCTTCCCATCATCAGAAGTTGCCCTGCTAAACCATTCGCCATTCCACGCATATCTGTTGAAAGCATCCTTTATCTTTCCCGCTGATTCCTCAATCCACATTCTTTCAGCGTTATTCAGCTCGAACAGCTCCAGAACCCTGTTGAGAATAAAATACACAAACTCACTTAACCAGAAGCTTTCTCCCACCCCTTTCTGTCCAAGTCCGTTCAAACCATCGTTCCAGTCACCCCCAAAGATCAGTGGAATACCCCTTTTAGAAAGACTATTGAGAACCGATCGAATACTTCTGAAACAATGCTCTTTGATTGAGGCCTTCTCTCCATTTAAGAACGGAATTTCTTCTTTCAAAATATGAACGTCACCAGTATGTTCTATGTAATCGCAAACAGCAAAAGGCAACCAGAGAAGATCATCCGACCACCTTTCCGAAGGCCCTGTATTGCTGAAAGGAAACCACCAGTGCTGAACTGTTCCGTCTTCCTTTTGATGTTCCGCATGAAGAAAGATCTGTTTCTTCGTGATTTCAGGATCAAGCCACAAACCCGCAAGACTATCCTGCAGCTGATCCCTGTAGCCAAAAGCTCCTCCCAGTTGATAGTACGCCGTCCTTGCCATCAACCTTCCCGCTATAGCCTGATATGGAAGCCAGCTGTTTAAAAGAAACTCTAAATCCTTATCGGGTAGTTCTGATTTAAACCGGCCAAGAAAAGTTCGCCAGTAATCCTGGACCTCCTCAATCTGCGCTTCGCAAAATCTGGAATCCTGAAATTTCTCAGAAACCTCCCGCGCTTTTTCCTCATCCTCCGAAACACCAATAAAGAAGTGAATAGTCTCACTGGAAAAGGGGGCAAGATCCAGCCTGACATGAATGGAGTTGATCCCATCAACGCCTCTACCCGCGGAGTTTTCACAATATCCCTTACGTAGAAACACAGGCCTTTGAAGATCACCAAACATCCCGAGAAACGCTTCTTTGTCAGTATCATACGAACAAATTTGTTTATCAGACGAATGAAACAACACAAAAGGATATGAGCTGTTCCAGCTTTTTGGCCCTGCGGTCCAAAGATACTTTTTACTGAACAGAGTATTCCCTGAAAACACTGTTTCAAAGAAAAGTCTGTGGAATTCGCGGTGAATATCTGTAACCGGTCCCATATTCAATTCGAAGTAGGAAAAGATCGAAAGATGCAAAGGTTCATCTGTTTTGTTTTTCAGCTCCAGTTTTATTATTTCCACATCATGATCGATTGAAACAACCACTGTTTCTTCTACAGAAAAATCGTTGAAAGAAGAACGGAAAACAACCTTTCCTGGCGAATAAACTACCGAGTACTCTCCTTCTCTCGCAAGAGGCATGAAAGTGCTGGAAAAAAGTTCTCCTGTTTTTTCATCGAGAATGTAAAAATACTTCCCACAACCGTCGCATACCAAATCCTGAATCCACCTTGTTAACATACTTTTAGAAGCATCAATATAGAAAGAATAGCCACTTCCCACCTGGGAATAAACCGCTCCATATCTTCCGTTGGTTAAAACGTTTATCCACGGCGCAGGTGTATGGACATCCTTGATTTCAAAGCTTCCATCTTCGTTGAAAAAACCATATTTGGTTTCAAAATACCTCAACTCGCTACACCTCACTTTTTCAATTATTCTCAACTTTATGGAACCGGTTCCCCTACATACGACCAGAAACGCTCTCAACAACCATCAGAGCTTCAACAACCACAAGATTTTCTCACTACGAGGCGAGTTCGAAGGGTTATCTTCACGGGGTCTTTAAACACATCAGGAGACTCCACCCTGTCCAGAATCCGCTCTGCAGAAATCTTTCCTACCTCATACATGGGCTGGTGAACAGTGGTCAACGGAGGTTCTATATGTCCCGCCCAGAACGCATCATCAAAGCCGACAACCGCTACATCGATTCCAGGTTTGTAACCATCGTTTTTCATCTCTTCCATAATTCCCAATGCCATTTCATCGTTGGCACAGAAAACCGCATCGAGTCTGTGTAAAAATTTCCTGAGTTCTTTATAAATCCTCCTCCCACCCTCAAAAGTAAAATTCGAAACAAACACGGGAAGATCATCACAAGAAATTCCATGTCTTTTTAAGGACTCAACAAACCCCTGGAAACGTTCCTCACTATCATCGCTCACCTCCGGTCCTCTAATGAAAGCGATACATCTATATCCATGTTTTTCAACAAGGTGGTTAACCATCGAAACACTTCCAGAAAGGTTATCCACTACAACACTGTCAATACCAAGTGACTGAAAATCCTTAAGCAAAAAGATGATAGGCATCCGACATCTCGATAGCTTGCTGACCGTTTCCTCGTCTATCGTGGGATCGAAAATGATCGCCCCGTCAACTCTTCTTTCCCTGATTGCAGAAAGATACCTTTTTCTCGCCCGAACTTCGTCTTGCCCAGAGTCGAGCACTGTGAGCAGAGTGAAGTATCCTCTGGATGAAAGAACTTCTTCCACTCCCCTGATGACTTCTCCATAGAACGGGCCAGATGTGGAAGGAAGAACAAGACCTATTGTAAAAGTCCTTCTCTTACTAAGACTGACAGCTTTTGAATCTGGCACGTAATCATATTTTCTTATGATATCTTGAATCTTCCGCCTTGTAACCTCAGAAACATAGCCACTGCCGTTCAAAGCCCTGGAAACCGTTGATTTGGAAACGCCCGCCAGTCGTGCTATCTGCGAAATAGTGAGCTTCAAAAAGACCACCTCTACAAACATATGGAACCGGTTTCACAAATTTTATACACTATTTGTCACTGAAAATCAAATCCCAAAAAACCCGATTCACATGGAAAATAAACCATTACTGGCAAATATCCGCAAAATTCACTCTTATACTCACATTCTCTTGATTTTTCTCTAATTTGATTCTTTTAACATCTTAACCTTCTTGCATCTTCGTCATTCAAGAAAATCAGAGGTTTTCAATAATCTTTCGTAGTGT
>DPRG01000079.1 GCA_003538775.1 Thermotogae bacterium | reverse complement strand
GCATATCCGCTATGGAGATATCCATCGTCTGGAACTCGTTGGAACCTATATGAAGTTTCAAAACACCCGTGTCGATCTGTATCAGTGCGGGGGTACCAGTCGGCGCGTAGTTTTCATCAACGACTACATTCAGAACCACACCGTTACTGCTGTTGTAGTAATCGTAAATTCCGACGCTGGAAAGATCGAGATTGATCGATGTGCTTCCACCAGAGTAGGAAGCAGTCTGGAGTGTTGTGGTGTTGGTTACACTCAGCACGAAGTCAGTACCGTAAACGTCCACTCCACCATGATCGAGTACGACCGTACCAAGAGGAGTCAGTTCTGTTAACGCAGTTAAAACTGTTCCTTGAGATACCGCTGCTATAAATGTTGTGGATGTTACAGCCGCATCTGGAATGTTGTAAAACTTCAGATTACCTACACCATAGTAAACAGCAGATGTTGTAGAAACTGCTCTGATATCGATTCGGAACGTTGTGGTGTCAACAGTTACCGACCAGTTACCAGTACCAGTACCTGAAAGGATTGAAAGAATAGCGTCATGTAGAACAGAGAAAGTGTCGGTAGCAGATACCACAGCGGCGTTTATTTGAGAACCAACAGCGAGTACTATACCTATTGTACTCTGAGTATCTGCAAACATTTCGCTCAAAGCGTCGTTTGTTTGTGAAACATTAAAATCATATGTGTACGTTTGATCTACAGGCGCAAATCCAAGGCTTTTGCCACTCGGTAAACCTTCTTCTGTTATTGCAAGGTTGTAATCCGATCCGGCTTTGGTGGACTGAACGACTATACCGGAACCTTCTACGTAACTTGCCTGCAGGTACATACCATTGGCCGCGGCGCCTTCGTTGATCTTTCCAACGAGATCGCCGAAGGTGTCACCGGATGATATCTCGACCGTGAACGAGGAATCACCCTGTGCTACGGTTATCCTTGCACCCGAAAGGTCAGCGCCAAACACTACACTCAGGGCGTAGTTCGCGGCGTTGGAATCAAGCTGTCCGGTGAGAACACTGTTCACTACTGTTCCTTTTACAAGCCTCATTGACCATTTGTCTGCTGTACCTTCTGTTACCACGTTGACCTGCACGGTTTCCACGATGTCAGGATTGACTGCTCCGCTTATTACCGCGGCCGAGGAGATTTCGTTTCCTGAGGTGATCGTTGCGATTGTTCCGAGGGTCCCGTTAAGCAACTTTTTCGTGTTGAATTCCGTGGTTTTGGCAATTCTGTCGATTTCCGCTTTCAACTGCGTGATTTCCAGCTGGAGCGCCTGCCTGTCCTCATCTGTGTTGGTGTCGTTCGCTGCCTGTACTGCCAGCTCTCTCATTCTCTGGAGGATAGAGTGAACTTCCTGAAGTGCGCCTTCAGCTGTTTGGATGAGAGATATACCGTCCTGAGCGTTTTTGATTGCCATGTTCAGTCCTCTGATCTGGCCTCTCATCTTTTCGCTGATGGCCAAACCTGCGGCGTCATCGCCAGCTCTGTTGATGCGAAGTCCGGAGGAGAGTCTCTCAAGCGTTTTGCCCATAGAGTACTGTGTCTGAGTGATATTTCTCCACGCGTTCAACGCACTTATGTTGTGGTTGATACGCACAAACAACACCTCCCTGTGGTTTTTTGACGCCTTTCCCTGGCGTCTTTACTTTCCCATGGCCATGGGGACTATCCATTCTTTATATCGGATGTTTTCACGTGGGGTTTAGCTTAAAGGGTGAGTACCATCCTGAGGATTTCTTCCACAAGAACTTGATACTGCGCTTCGTGAAAAACACTTATATCCCTTGGTTTGGGAAGTTCCACTTTGAAAATCGCTCTAACGGTGGCCGGTTTGTTCGAAAGAAGCACAACTTTATCGGAAAGAAAGACCGCTTCTTCCACGCTGTGGGTTACGAGAAGTGTGGTTATTCCTTCGGCGTGAAGAAAGCGGGAGAAGTAAAGTTGCAAGTTCCTTCGAGTCTGGGCGTCCACAGAAGCGAAGGGCTCGTCCATGAGCAGGAGTCTGGCGTTTGAAACGAGGGCGCGCGCCAGAGCAAGCCTCTGGCGCATGCCCCCGGAAAGGTGGTAAACCGGCTCAAACGCCCAGTCTTCAAGCCCCACCTTTTTGAGATAGTAAAGGGCCTTTTTCCGTGCTTCGTTCTTTCTCATTCCCTGCAATCTCAAAGGTAAAGCGGCGTTGTCCACGGCGTTCATCCAGTCGAAAAGGGTATCCTTTTGTGGCATGTACCCGACACTGCCGCTGGCGGTTTCTATTCTGCCTTCGTGCGGCACAAGTCCGAGTATTGCCTTCAAGAGGGTGGTTTTGCCGCAGCCGGAAGGCCCCAGAACGGCCACGACTTCCCCTTCGTCCACGCTGAAACTCACACGCTGTAAAACGCGCGTGGAATTGTACGACACGCTTACGTTATCAAGGATCAGGGCAGATATTCGTTGGTGAACGCTTTCGTTATGTCCATCTGCGGCACCAGATTGTTTTCCTTCATCCACTGATAAAATCTCCTCCACACATTTTCATCCTGCCAACCCCATTTGGGAGCGTCTTCCACGTAATGTCTTGAAAGATATTTCTGGGATTCGTAAACGAGCTTTTCATCCAGTTCGGGTGCATACTTTAAAAGTATTTTCGCAGATTCTTCGGGATGGGTTATCGCGTAGATGTACCCACGCGAGACCGCGCGAAGAAACCTGCGAACAAGTTCAGGTGATTCGGAGATGAGTCTTTCACTGGTTATGAACACGGGAGAGTAGTAGTCGAAAACAGGATCGATTTGATTCATGGGTAAAAACTCGATGTCCAGACCCTTTAGCTTTGCTCCGATTCCTTCCCAGCCGTAATAGATCCACTGGAAGTCGAAGATGCCCTGTCGAAGCCCTGTGGCAAAGTCTACCTGTCCAACGGTGACCTTCTTCACCCTTGTCCAGTCAACGCCGTAGCGTTTACAGACGGTTTTCAATATTGCTTCTTCAATTTCAGTTCCCCAGCTTCCGTAGGTCTTGCCCTCCCAATCCACAGGCGAGCGTATTCCACTTGATCTGAGCCACGCGAAACCACTCGTGTTGTGCTGAATCACGGCAGCGATGGAAACGATCGGGATACCCTCAGCGCGAGCGTAGGTGACGAATTCCTGAAAGCTCACACCGAACTCCGCTCTACCAGAACCAACAAGCTGCTCTGCTGTCAGTTTAGATGGCTGTACGATGGATACTTCGAGCCCTTCATCTTCAAAATACCCGTTTTCCAGTGCCACGTAGAGTCCTGTGTGGTTGGTGTTGGGATACCAGTCCAGCACCACCGTGACCTTTTCAGCCATTGAAAAGACTGAAAAACACGCCAGAATAGCCAGCAACAACGCCTTTACTTTCACATCTGTGCACCTCCTTCCGACCGTACAGTCCATGGGGCGATCTTACGGGAAACCCTATCCAGTATGTAGAAAAGCCCAAGAGTAAAGGCGATGATCACCACCACACCAGCGAAGACGCGTTCCACCCTGAAAGAATTTAGAGCGCGAATCAAATAAATACCCAGTCCCATTTCCGCTCCCATCCACTCTGCTACCACAGCTGCGGTTATGGCGTAGGTGACTGCCACCTTCATCCCGGAAAAAATGTAAGGCAACGCGTGAGGTAAAAGGAGAAAACGCATTCGTTGATACCATCTGGCCCTGTAGACCTTGAACAGATCGAGGCTATCGGGGTCCACTGTTCTAAAACCGTCGTAAGTGTTGATGGCAATGGGGAAGAAACATAAAAACGCAACGGTTCCGATCTTGGTGGAAACACCAAAGCCGAACCAGATAACGATAATGGGAGCGATCACCACCACCGGAATCGTTTGCGTGAAGACTAGAACGGGCAAGAGAGACCTTCCAATACCCGGAAGAAGATACATCAAAGTGGCGATGGCAACACCGAAGACAAAGGAAAGAAGATATCCCACTAAAGATTCGTAGAGGGTGACCACTGTGTGTCGCCAGATAAGAGGTGCCGTTCTGATGATCTCCTTAGCCACGCTAACAGGTCCTGGAAGCACGTATTCGGGCAGCGGATTGTACTGCCAGAAAAGCAGCAGGATCGCTACCACCAGGGTTTCAACGATAAAGCGCCGTCTTTTCATCTATACTCACGCCCGATCTGGCGTAGTCGAAAGAAACGTCCAGAATGAAGCGTTCCACATGATTTTCCATTTCCCCGGCCAAGCGGCGCACGAGTTCTAAAATTTCGTCGAATTCTCCCTCTACCGTGGTTTCCGAAGGACCTACAAGGTACTTCAAACCCGATTCGCGGATGACTTCGATGGCTGTATCCACCAGTTTGTAGCTGTGGCTTGCGTCTTTTGCCAGAAGCGGAAGAAATCTGATGGAACACGTTACCTTGGCCACGTTATCGCCTCCAAAAATTAAACCCGCCTGCCGGCGGGTGAAAGGTTCTTAGTGTGCCAACCCTTCCCTTCGCCGGCATTACCCGGATCAGGTTCAAGGGGTCGAGGACTTCCGTCCTCATCTCAGCCCCGGAATAGGAGCTCCCCCGGGTTGCGTTGTCATTTTCATTATAACACAGAGCAACATAGAGCTGCGCATCCAGCTCTGTAGATTTTCTGTAACATGAAAGAGTTAAACTTTTTTTACAATCGGAAAGGTTTAAGACAAATTGCTTTCCTAAAGGGGGTATGCGAGGTGTTCAAGTACAGAAGGCTTTCTGACGTTGTTGAAGTTTGCCTAAAGCGCCTTGCATATACCCCTATGAGGTATAAAGAAGCTTAGCCTGGATTACTCGAAGTTTGAAGGGGGTTGTGCAGGGCGCACAACCCCCTTTCTTTTGCTGGACACTTTTCGAGAGCGAGGTGTTGGAAGGTGCAGGCTGTGGTAGTGAGAAACGTGAGTAAATACTTCAAGAAAGGGAAAAGGGAGATCGTGCGGGCGGTAGAAAACATTTCCTTTGAAATAGAAGAAGGAGAGATCTTCGGGATTCTCGGCCCGAACGGATCGGGTAAATCCACCCTTATTCGCATGATCGCAACGCTGTTGATTCCTGACAGTGGAACAATTGAGGTCTTTGGACACGATGTGTTGAAAGAGCCGGACAAGGTGAGGCGCCTTATACACAGGGTCTCGGTTGAAGCGAGTTTCTTCAAAAAGCTGTCCGCGTATGAAAATCTCTTTTTCTCAGCTGGGGTCTATGGCTTGCTGAAAAAGAAAGCCCTCGACCGTATAAACGAATTGATGGACCTCATGGGTTTTGACAGAAAGCGCCTGAAAGATCCCATTGAGGACTTTTCAAGAGGTATGCAGCAGAAAGTGGCAATAGCCCGAGCTTTTCTCACAAAACCAAAACTTCTGCTTCTTGACGAGCCGACCACTGGGCTTGATCCCAAAGCAAAAAGAGAGGTTCAGGAGCTCATACTTCATGCTAATCGCGAAGGCAGTACGGTACTCCTTTCCACCCACGATATGGATGAAGCCTATCGCCTGTGCCATCGCCTTTTGATAATGCACGAGGGAAAACTGGTGGTGCAGGGAAGACCCAGGGATCTGGTTGAAAAACTGAGAAAAAAGTATCCTGACGCTTCTTTGGAAACGGTGTTCATGGAATACACGGGAAAGAGCTTCGAAGAGCTTGAAATGGAGGAGGTGAGTTGAATGGAAGCGGTGCTTAGAGAATTAAGGGCCGCGATGGCCTTTGTTGAAAGGAATTTCAACCTCATAAAACGATACTGGAAATGGGAAGTGGTTTTTTTCGCTTACACCATTGCTAATACTGTAACGATGGGTTTTATCGGAAAGGGAGCTGTGAGTTTTGGCGCCACTGTGGATGCCGATTTTCTGGTTTTATACATGCTGATCGGTTCAATTCTGTGGGGGTATCTGTCTATACTTTTTGAAATAGTCGCAGAAACTGTTGCATGGGAGCGCTGGGAAGATACC
The DNA here is from genome assembly GCA_003538775.1 of Thermotogae bacterium. Lineage (GTDB taxonomy): Bacteria > Thermotogota > Thermotogae > UBA12178 > UBA12178 > UBA12178. The sequence goes on along the minus strand of DPRG01000079.1, from coordinate 6,273 downwards.
ATAGAGTACACTTTTATGGCGCCTGTAAAGAGGGTGACGCACCTTTTAAGTGTCTGTATATTAAGTGTCTTCTACGGTGTTTTGAGGAGCGGATTAATCCTCATGGTGGTGTCGCTGCTCTTCGATCTTGATCTGTCGCGTGCAAATCTCTCCGGCGCCGGGCTTGTGCTCGGTGTGGCGTCGTTATCTTTCATAGGGCTTGGAGTGGCAGGAGCCGTGCTCCCTCTAATATCGCCGGAAAAAGGTGTCCAGGTTGTCCACATATTCCAGGCGCTTTTGTTGATGTTTTCAGGCGTCTATTATGAAGTGGATGTTCTGCCGTTTTGGATGCAGAAAGTCGCTGCCTTCTCTCCTGCAACGTACGCTTTGAGGGGAATGAGGAAGGCCATACTCCACGGTGCAAACACTGCAAGCTTGTGGAAAGACGTGTATCCATTGCTCTTTCTTGGAGCGCTCCTCCTCCCGCTGGGGATCGCTATCTTCTATCAGATGGAAAGATTCGCCAAAAAGAAGGGTTTGTTAAAAAGAAACGGGTGATCACAGCTCCACGACTGTGACACCCGTTCCCCCTTCCTGGGGGGTTCCAAGCCTGAAGTCTTTCACCCTCGGATCTTTTCTGAGGTGTTCCCAGATTCCTTTGGCCAATCTGCCGGTCCCTTTGCCATGGACAATCTCCGCCCTATTCACACCAGCAAGAACCAGCTCATCGATGAAGTTATCTACCTCCTGCCACGCTTCTTCCACTGTTTTGCCCCTTACATCCAGCCGAGTTCTGATCGAGCTTCTCGCTGGCGTTTTGATACCAGAGAAGACAACCGTTTTATGTTGAGGAGACGGCGCTTTCACCAGCTCATACACGGGAACCGTTATCCTACGAGAGTCAAACTGAACGATTGCTTTCTTTCCCTCCAGTTCAACAACCTGACCAACTGCGGTGCCGTCTTTGAATCTGACATAATCACCTTTATGAAAGCTGTCAGACTGTGAGAGTTTCAGTTCCTCCACATCTTTCCTGTTTTCCGACAGCTTTTTCTCCATGTTCGAAAGCTCATTTACCAGTTTCTTCTGCTCTTCCAAAGACGCCCTGGATGATTCCATGATCATGGAGTGTAGTTTTCTTCTAAAGCTTTCAATCTCGTTGATCATCTCGGTGAGCTCTCTGTCAACCCGTTTGATTCCTTCGCGTTTGAGTTCTTCTTTCATAGTTTCAAGCTCTTGTAAACGCTCGGAGATTTCCTTTTCCCTTTGCTTGAGCTCGGCATGAAGTTCTTCAACACTTGCAAGGCGCTTTTGAAGCTCTCGAACGGTCTCCCAGAGATCTCTTGTCGATGGATCGATCAGAGACTCCGCTCTTTCCAAAATGGCGGAGGGAAAGCCGAGGACTTTTGCCGTCTCGATCGCATGCGCCCCATCGGGTACTCCCATCCTGATTCGGTACGTCGGAGCCATTCGTTGAACATCAAACTCGACGCTCGCCACTTCCATTTTGGGATGCTTCAATGCGTGGAACTTAATTTCCGCCAGATGTGTTGTTATCAAACTTAAAGAACCGCGTTTTGATAACTCTTCCAGTATGGCTATGCCGAGCGCTCCGCCTTCCTTTGGATCGGTGCCTGTTCCGAGCTCGTCCAGTAATACCAGGTCGGATGACCCAGCCTGTTTCAAAGCTGTGAGCACGTTACGCATATGCGCTGTGAAGGTGCTCAGATTCTCAGCTATGTTTTGCTCGTCTCCTATGTCTGCGAATATGTTTTCGAAAAGCGGTATCTTCGAAGACGGATCGCAAAGAACGGGATAGCCCATCTTCATCATCAAGGAGGCCAGCCCGGCTGTTTTGAGCGCTACGGTCTTTCCGCCGGTGTTGGGACCGGTTATGACAAGAACGTTGTAATCTCCGCCAACACTGAGATCTATGGGAACGACTTTTTCATCGGGTATCAGAGGGTGTCGAGCTTTTTTCAAATCGAGCACTCTTTCTTCTGACGGCTTGATCACAGATGCTTTGCGTGAAATAGCGTATCTCGCTCTTGCGGCGAGACTATCAAGCCATCCAGCGGTATCCAGCATTTTCATAAGTGCTTCTGAGTTTCGCAGCACGAGATCGGTAAGCTGGCGCAAGATTCTCGTGACTTCTTCTCGCTCTATCGAAAGCTTTCTGACCAACTCGTCGTTTAAAGGAATGAGATCCTCTGGCTCCAGAAAGAGAGTCGCGCCGCTCGATGAAGAGCCCACGACGATGCCGTGTATCATGGATCGTCTATCACTTCTGACGGGAAGGACATATCTATCCCCGCGCTGATAAACTCTGAATTCTTGAAGCGCCTGCCCTGTTTTTCCACCAAGATAGCGTGATAGACGCGATTGAATTTCACGCTCAAGTAACTTCAATTCTTTCCTGACCTGTTTCAAAAGCTCCGAAGCGGAGTCTTTGACGTAACCATCCGCATCGATACAGCGTTTTACCTCCTGAACAACGTGGGAAGGAATGGATATAACGCTGACCACTCTCGCAAGTTCAGGATATTTGCGAAGTGCCCTGATCGTTTCGACTACTTCTTCCACAACCTCGATGGCCGTCGCAACAAGGCGAAGTTCTTTACCTTCGAGTATCCCGCCACCAGAGGATTTGGAAAGAAGTGGATCGATATCTTCAAGTCCACGAAAGCTGAAACCACCATCGTAAAGAAACGCGTTCAGCGTTTCGGTGAGGAGTTCAAGTTCCACATTTAAATCTTCGGGGATTTTCTTCTTTTCCAGGTGGCGCTTGCCATAAGGCGAAGAAGCATAAGAGGACACCTGCTTTACAACTTCGTGAAACTCAAGTTTGGACAACAGGTCGTTCATTTTCTCATACCTTCAAAACCTTCGAAATCTTTGGGGAAAAGTCCTTACCTTTCTTTTTATCGTAAAAATGCACGAAGACAAAACTCATTGCAAGTCCCAAAAAGGCAACCAGAAGTGAAGCCAGATCAGAGAAATCTAAAAGCTTTCCCAGCGCTATCAAAGCGATAAAAGTGAGTAACGGGATACCGTACACCATAAACGCAGCTTTAACTGCTCGGGACTTTGGAATACGCAACTCGACCATATCTCCTTCATGAACCTTCAGGTCGCCTTTCGGAACTCTGAGTACGATTTTTCCTGACTCTACAGAACAGCTGTCTTTGAGAGTACATGCCCCACAAGCTGCGGCTCTGTTTATCTCAACGAAGTATTCTTTATCACTCGAGGAGATGATCTTACCGTATTCGACAAGCTCCTCCACCGTTTTACCTCCCAAGCGGAATCATCGAAGCCTTTCGTTGTACCTGAAAGTCTTTAGAAAATCTCATCTCTCCGCCGATTCCATTATACGACAAATCTGGTAGATTTTCAATGATGATATCGGGGTTGTTTCCCCAGGTGTTGATAAGCTTTTCTATTAGTAACAGGGTGTCAAGGCTGTTGATGAAAGTCATACTCTGGTGCTTCAAAAGTGGTGCAAGCGCGGGATGGGTGTCAACAAATCTATCTACACTTTCCACATCATAATGAACAAACACACGTACTGGTTTCATCCAGGGATGGTCATCTATGCTGTAGGTACCGTAACTCACCATGTCAAAACCAAGGATACTTTTAAAAGTGAAACCGTTCTCTTCAAATGTTTTCACCACCCGGCTTGCCTGATTGAAGTCGCACACAAGAACAAGAACATTTGGTCTAAAATGTTCACAGATTTCAAGTATTTTCTGGGGTACCAATCCACTATCTATGGTAGCGGTGTAAACATTCCCTATCTTATACACGCTTATAAAGTTGGCGGCAAAGTTCTTTGTGTAAACGTAGTTCCGTTCATCCAGGATCATAAGAACATCGCCCGCACTTTCCATAGCGGTTTTCGCGATCTCCCACGCTTGGATATCGTCGCTCATGGATAGGCTGATCAGATACGGGGTGACACCCAGAACAGCTGGGGAAGTAACGGTAGGAGAGACCGCAAGGATATGAAACTTTTCAAAAAGAGAAAGGATGTGTTGAGCTTGAGTGCTAAAGAAAGGACCGAATATCAACTTTACTCCTTCATTGTGAAGTTCTCTGACTGCCTGTTCGAGAGCTTCTTTTTCAAATCCAACAGTTTTTTTTAACTATTGTGAATGAAAAATCTCTTCCCAGATATCTTTCAGCGGTTTCAATAACTAAATTCACTGTTTCTTCAAGATCCTCAGTGTAGATCATTCCTACCTTTATCTCGTTTGAAGCGCTCTTCCAGCTAACGGCGATAATCAGCGCCAGTAAGATCAACAAACCAAAAAACTCTCTCTTCACCTCGTTGTTAGCCCCCCATCAGCAACAAAAAGAATCTATCAGAAAGGTACATGGAAACGAATGTTCCAAGCGCAAGGAAAGGCCCAAAAGGTATTTTTGTTTTCATCGTCACACGTTTCTTCGCCAAAAGGAAAATTCCAAGAATAGACCCAACGACAGAGGCTATTAGAATTGCAAAAATGGTGCCGTAGACTCCAAGAAGCGTTCCCATAGCACCAAGGAGTTTCACATCTCCCATTCCGAGACCCTTCGAAACGACCGCCAGGATGTATCCAAGTCCAAAGGTTACTGCTCCTACGATTATGTTCAGGTACCACGCCTCGCCTTTGATCATGGACCAGAATATCCCAGAAAGAAGTATCAAAATAACCGTGGTGTCTGGTATGATCAACGTTTCAAGATCGATAAAGGTAAGCACTATCAAAGAAGCTACTACAAGAGCGTTAAAGAGTGTTCCAATAGTGTCAAAGCTTATGGCCCCGATCATAAAACCAAGGGCTGTTAGAAGTTCAACAAGAGGGTATCTGATACTTATCGACGCCCCACAAACACGGCATCGCCCTTTAAGAATAAGATAACTCAGTAAAGGGATGTTGTCATACCAGGCAATGGTGCTACCACAGTGCGGACAGAAAGAACGAGGAGGATCATGCAGTTTGAGATTTCTCGGCAGACGATAGATCACAACATTTAGAAAGCTTCCCACCACAGAGCCGATGATGAACCAGATCAGCGCGTTAATCCACAAATAGCCCGCTCCTCCTCTGTAAGAGCTTCGTATATGGTTCTGTATTTACCATAATAGAGCCATGAATCGCTGTCTTTATAACGTCCGATCAACTCTTTCGCTTTTTCCACATCGCCTCGTTTCAAATAGGGGACAACCAGTAAAAGTTCAAAGTTCTTATTCAAATAACCCTTCGTGATGGCCTCATTGATGAAGCGTTCAACTTCTTCGTATTTACCGTGATTGAACATCACTTTTGTCCAGATCTCGACATCGTTGTCATAATATGGAAAGGTGTCGCATATCATACATTCGTAGCTTTCGGCTTTTTCCTTCTCCCCAAGTTTTCTGTAAAGTTCCGCTATTTCGTACATTGCAAGTATCGATTTGTTGTCTACTTTCAAAAGCCTTTCAAGAGTTTCTATCGCTTTTTTCAGATCACCCGCTTTTTCATATGCGTCCGCTATCATGAAATAGGTAAACTTGTGATCAGGCGCGATTTCTATTTCTTTTTCCCAGTACCGGGCGGCTTCTTTGAAAGCCTCCTTGTTGTAATAAAGGTCCCCAAGCATCGTGTAGGCACTTATGAGATATGGATCGATTTCGACAGCCTTCTTCAGCATCTTCACAGCTTCTTCAGTTTCGCCTTTTTCCATCAGCACAGATCCCCATAGCTCATAAGCCGGGGCATAACTGGGATCAATCTCAAGCATAAATTGTATGGTATCAATAGCCTTTTCATATAGCTTAAGATCAGCGTAATTCAGCGCTTCGTCATAAAGACCATTCAAAGATACATGAGAGAGTTGAGAAACGTTTATGTGCTCACGAACAAAATCTTTAAATTCGTTTATAAGAAACGGACCAAGGGAGGAGAAAGACAAAGGATAATCAAGAAAGTCTTCAATGGTCTTCAAACGCTCGGATTCTTCTCTTATCTCAGCGTTATCGCCAAGATCTCTTAAAAGGAGTTCCCAGTCGGCTTCATACAGAAGATCTCTTAAAGCCAGAACCATAGGGGTTTTTGAGGTGATAGGAACTTTTTCGCTTTCGCACACCAAAATGATCACTTCATCCATCAGCTCACCCTCCTGTTTCTTTGTGTTAACGATTATATCATCTAAAACTACCATGTTCAGTCGATGGATAGTAAGCTTAAATCGCACAGATTTTCCTGATCTTACAGAACATTGTGAAATGCTCTCCGTTTATACCTTCGAAGAATAAAGCCGCATGTT
>DPRG01000054.1 GCA_003538775.1 Thermotogae bacterium | reverse complement strand
TGCGAGAGCTTCACGCTTGAACACTCCTCACTTCTTTCTGGTAGCGATCGTTTGTGATTGCTTGCGAGGAAAAAAGCGGAGCGCAACTGTAAAAGCTCTATGCTTGAACTTTCTGCTGTCTTTCTGGGAGTAATTGTTTGCAAGCGTGAGGGAGGATGAACGCTGAGTACAACTTAGAAACCGAGATGTGTGATATTTCTTTCTTTTCGACGATTTTTCAAACGCACTCTATTCCAAACAAAAAGGCAAGCGACGATCAATGCAGATTGTAATACATCTCGACCTGAGTGAATATGGGAAGGAACCCCAAACTGTTAACTGCTTCTTTCAGAGGATCATCCTCGGGAAGATTTGAAACAGTCACAGGCACAAGACCGACCCTACCATAAATATACCTCATCGACCTTTCGAAAACTTCATTAAAAGTGTGGGAAGCATCCAGCGGCGCGGCGTCCACCACGAATGCACCGCCTTCACCCGTACCCCAGACGAGATAACCGATGTTCGCAAGCTTCAACATCCGGTAGCGACCGTTGGCAAGAAGGAGTGTAACAGGTTCCCGCTGCCAGTTGGGTTGTCTGGAAAAGACAAGCTGGGCCCTCAAAGCCTTCTCGTGAACCCACCTTGCGTCTACCTCTTGAGCCCCTTCCACAGATGGACGTATGGAAATGTCAGGGTTCTTGATATAACTTACAAGCCTTCTACGATCGCTGAAACCATATTTTCTATAGAACTTACGGGCTCTGAGGTCATCCTCCAGCACTTCCAGTGTTACCGAGGTTACACCTTTCCATCGCAGATGTTCAAAGGTATAATCCAGCATATAATGAGCCACACCGAGACCTCGTTTTTCAGGGATAACACCCATGGCGTCTATCCGAGCCCTGTTCTTTCTCCTCGCAACAAGCACGAAGCCAACTGCCTGGTCATCTTCGTAAAAAACGAAGGACTCGTTCAAAACGACTGAGTTCTCCCTGGCATCGAGCTCGAAGCCAAGCAGATCCCACTTAATAGGCAGTTTGTAGTCTTTGAAAATCCTGTTAACAAGGCCCACGAAGAACGCCAGATTGATCTGGCTCACCCTTTTAACCTCAAGAGGCATCGGATTATACCACCCTTCAAATACTTATGTTAAACCTGGGTTTGTTCGGATCGCTGGCGATGTTAGCGGTGTTCCCAAGTGTTTTCATGGCTTCCTTCCAGGTTGAATTCAGATCGGAGATTATCCCCCTGACCTCCTTCAGAATGTCGTTGTCTTTCTTCACATTCGCTTGAATGAGACGCTGAAACACATAATTGTAAAGAGCTCTCAGGTTTTGAGCCAGAGCTCCGCCTCTCTCCATATCGAGAGCCAGATTCAGTTCAAGCACGATATCCTGCACGCGCTTTATCTTTTCATTCGCCTTTATGAAATCTTCGCTGTTGATAGCTTCTACGGCTTCATCTATAAACTTTATCGCTCCTTCATACAGCATGCTTACAAGCTTTGCCGGACTTGCGGTCATTATCTGGTTTTCCGTGTAATATTTCGAGTACTCCTTGCCGGCCATCCCCTTCAACTCACCCCTGTGAGAAAGTCTTCAACCTTCTCGAAAAACCTTAAATAAGAATCATACACATTAACGAGCTCCTCATCAATGATGTCAGATATGGCAACCACATCACGCGCTTTCAGCGCCTCCGAAAGAGCTTTCAATATATTGACGGACTTCGAAAAATCCACAGACAGGCCAAGTTCTTCAAGGGTTAAACCGAGAGCCCTGCTCAATCCATCACGCATCTCTTCCAACAAGCCCAGGCCTTCTGCCATCATCGCAACCGCTTCAAACCCGGCTTTCTCATCCACCAGAAGCTGCTGAGGAATCTTGGTTATGATCGATTTAGCCCGCTGGATGTACTCCCTGCCGGATTCAATGAGGTTCTTTGCCGCGTCTTTAACCGATACGAATTCCATTTCCACGGTCTCTCCGCCTTCGAAATAGCTGTTAAAAAGCTCTGAAACACGCGCAATAGGAATTTCCGAGCCATTCACTACCAGTCTGGCAAGCACTCTTCCCGGCGGCTTCACGTGATCGTAGAGTTCCTTGAAATTCTTGAACTGACCATCCTCAAACTCCTGCTCTTCGCCATTAATCACCACACGTATCAAGAGCTATCTCCCCCAATCATTATCCATTCTATCATCGACCAAGAACACCGAATTTTTTAAGTGGCCATATACGCAACATGGGACTTCCAACCACGTTTTCAACCGGAACAAACCCAAAGTAACGGCAGTCAAAGCTCTCTCTGGAATTGTCTCCCATGAAGAAGTAGTGACCTGGTGGGACCCTGACCTTCACATTGCCAGATTCATCCTGCCATACATAACGTTCGTTGTCATACTCCTTCAGATATTCTTCATAAAAAACATCGAAGTCAAGGGCATCGTTGTAGTACTTCAAAAACTGGTAAAAACTGCTGGTAACAATATTTTTGAATTCATCCGGATACGCCATCATACGCCAGAAATCGGGTGTCAGAAATATACCTGCCCTTACATAATACCGGTTTTCAAATCCGGGTGGCACTTTTCCGTTCACCTTGAGTCGATACATTCCCATGCCAGAAACAGGCTCCAGTTCAAGTACATCACCCGGTTTTCCCACGAGTCTTTTCACGTACTTCACATGACCCCTAAACCTGGATGGTGAAAAGAGATCCATGAATTTGTCAAACGGCCGCAACATGCTGAGCGCGTTTTTATCCACAAACGGTGCCCAGAATATCACAGTATCTCCTATCTCTGGTTCGCTGAGCTGTAGAGTGATCTTTTCGATGAAAAGTCTGTCACCCGGCATGATGGTTGGGATCATGGAACCGGTTGGAATCATCATTGTTTCAAAGACAAAGACCCTGATCATCGTGCCAAAGATCAGGGCATAGATCAGGGCCTTTCCCCACTCCTTCAATTCGTGTAAAAAGCGTTCACGAGGAGTCAACTCAGTCCCTTCTCTCCTTGATCTTGAGCTTGCCTTTGATGTTGCGGATGTAATAAAGCTTCGCTCTTCTAACCTTACCCTTTCTCACAACCTCGACCTTCTTTACGGCCGGCGAGTTAAAGGGAAAGATTCTTTCCACAGGCACTCCACCTGCGGCTATCTTTCTAACGGTGAAGGTTTTTCCCATGCCTGAACCGCGAATCTTCATGACGACTCCTTCGAATATCTGCACACGCTCACGTGCGGCCTTCTCACCTTTGCCGCCTTCCACAAAACGCACGTGTACCCTCACCACGTCACCCGGACGAAACTCCGGGATATCTTTTCTTATCTGCTCACCTTCGATTGCTCTTATCAATGCGTCCATTTGCTTAGACCTCCTTTCTCACCCGTTCACCTATCAGTCTATCCAGAATTATGGCGACTGCACTTCTCACCGAAAGATGATTATAACTCGCATTTCCTCTAACTGGCTCGATCCTGTAATCACACATCTTCAGGACCTCATCTGGCATACCCCAGCCTGTTCCAAAGAGTACAAGCACCGGTCTTTCCACTTCTTCGATAATACGAGCCGCTTCTGAATAACTTATCACATACTCGTCTTTTCTGGCTGAGGTAAAAAAGGTTACCGGCTTCACACCACATCTCTTCTCTATATCCTCGAAGACCTCTTCGATATACGACTTCAAAATCACAAGTTTCAGAGCTTCATAGCGACTCGGATTCTGCTTTTTGCCAGGACCATTCGTCCAGTATTCGATAACGTTGGCGACAATCTGGCGCTGAGCGGGGAGATTTGTAACTATATAATAATGGTCGACATCGTAAGTTCTGCACGTACGAGCGATGTCGTGTATGTCCAGATTCGTCACCGCCGTGGATATGATTCTACCATCTTTGCCAAGCACAGGATAATGTAAAAGACAGACGTTCAACTCAGTCATGCGTCATCGCCTCTGGTAAGAGACCTCACGAGTTCCACGATCACGCGTTTATCTTCTTCTGTAAGCTCCTTTTTCATGAAAAGATCAGGTCTTCTCAGAATGGTTCTTTTCATGCTTTCCATCTTCCTGAACATCTCCACCTTCTCGTGATCGCCCGATCTCAACACCTCTGGAACTTCCATTCCTCTGTAGACTGCTGGACGTGTATAAGATGGATAGTCCAGCAGTCCATCATAGAAGGAATCCTTCAGCGATTCTTCATCACCGACCACTCCGGGAACGAATCTGCTCACCGCTTCAATGATCACCATCGCCGCCAGCTCTCCACCGCTCAGAACATAATCTCCTATGGAGATCTCCATGTCCACGATGTTAGTAACTCGCTCGTCGATACCTTCATACCTTCCACACAGGATCACCAGGTCTTCTCTTTTTGAAAGCTCAACAGCTATCTCGTTGTTGAAAATTTCTCCCTGAGGCGTTGTCATCACCACGTAAGGTTTTCCAAAGTTCTCAACATACCAGTCGTAAAACCTGAAAAACGGCTCTGGCTTCATGACCATGCCGGGTCCCCCGCCAAAGGGATAAGCATCGGTGGTCCTGTGTCTGTCGGTGGTGAAGTCACGCAAATTGTAAATGTTGAATTCTATAAGACCCTTCTCCACCGCACGTTTGAAAACTCCACAACATGTGAGTGCCTCAAACATCTCTGGAAAGATGGTCACCACCGATATCCTCATCTGTCAAAGCACCGCCGATTTTCTGACCACTATCTTACCTTCGACTAGGTCCATCTCCAGCACATAGTCTTTCACCAGAGGAATCAACTTCTCGGTTTCTTCATTCGTTTTTACAACAGCGACATCGTTCGATCCCGTCTCTATGATGTCCACAACCTGGCCTATCTCCTCGCCATCCTCATCGTAGATAGTGCTGTCGATAACCTGGAAAAAGTAGTACTCATCTTCTCCCAGCTCCGGAAGAGCTTCTTTTTTCACATAAATGTGCGTGTTTCGAAGACGTTCCGCTTCATCTATGCTCGATACAGCTTCAAAGGAGACCAGATATCCTTTTGGGGTTCTTCTGACACGTGTAGCGGTTGTTTTCGCAATCTCGCGGCCTGAAGGGGTGGTTATCACGAGCTCATCAAAAGACGTCAGAACCTCCGCGATGTTCTTCGGCATTATCGCTTTAACCTCTCCCGCCAGTCCATGAGGTTTAACGATCCTTCCAATCACAACATATTCCCTGGATATCATTATCACCTCACCACCCTGATGGTGGCGTCTTCACCCGTTAAGCTTTTATACAGACGCGTTATAGCGTGTATAGTTCTCCCGTCCTTTCCGATGACCTGACCGACATCGTCAGAGTGAACAACAATCTCGAGAACTCTGGCACCGCCTTCTTCGAATTCCATTATGGTGACATCTTCAGAGTTTTTAACCACCATCTTTACTATCTGCTCAAGCACTGCTTTCATTCCTCACTTGCTGCCTCCTGTGATGATTCTTCGACGGCGGCTGTTGTTTCCTGCGTTTCCTCCTTCGATTTCTTTGAGCCTCCGTACTTGATCTCATGAACTCGCTTCAACACTCCCGCTTTTGAGAGCAACCTTCGTGCCGTTTCACTTGGCTGTGCACCTTTCAATATCCAGTCCACAGCCTTTTCCACGTCGACCTTGACCTCCGCGGGATCCGTCAGCGGGTTATAGTATCCAATGCGATCGATGTACGCACCCGTGCGTTTCCTCCGCGAATCAACCACGACTATCCTGTAGAACGGCCTGTGCCTTTTTCCAAGTCTCATCAATCTTATTCTTACCAAGTTTTCACACCTCCTGATATATTCGAAGATTCATATATTCAATCCGAATTTTCTGAGAAGCCGTCTGTTCGACTTGAACTGTTTCATCATTTTTTGAAATTCTTCGTAGTTTTTCAGCAACCTGTTGACGTCGTTCACCGTGGTACCACTGCCTTTTGCTATTCTCAACTTACGGCTGTGATTTATAATCCTGGGATTGCGACGTTCCTGAGGAGTCATCGAATCCAGTATCGCGAGGGCCTTTTTCATATTCTCCTCGCCCTTCACGGCGTCCACACTCGGCGCTCCCGGAATCATGCTCATCACTTCGGCAAGAGAACCCATCTTTTTCAACTGGATCAACTGCTCTCTGAAATCGTTCAAATCGAATTCGAGTCTTTTCAGCTTGGATTCCATCTCTTTCATTTTCTCGGCATCCATGGAAGCTTCGAGCTTATCGATAAGAGAGAGCACATCACCCATACCGAGGATTCTGCTCGCAACACGGTCAGGGTAGAAAGGTTCAAGATCATCTATCTTTTCTCCAACACCGACGAATTTTATGGGCTTGCCCGTCACATAATGGATCGAAAGGATCACTCCTCCTCTGGCGTCGCCATCCATCTTCGTCACTATAAACCCTGTGAGATCGAGACGTTCGTCGAATACCTTCGCCGAGTTAACCGCATCCTGACCAGCCATAGCATCGACAACCATGAGAATCTCATCGGGCCTGACCAGTTCTTTCACACGCGAAAGCTCTTCCATCATCTCATCGTCAATATGGAGTCTCCCCGCTGTATCGAGTATCACCACCTCGTGATTTCTGTTCACAGCTATCTCCTGAGCTTCCTTCACTATCTTTTCGGGATTCTTTCTGTCGCCGGTCACAACGGGGACTTCTATAACCTTCCCCAGTTGCTCAAGCTGATCGATAGCAGCAGGTCTGTAAACGTCAGCAGCCACAAGAAGAGGACGCAAACCTTCCTTCTTGAGCTTCTTTGCAAGCTTCGCAGCGGTAGTTGTCTTTCCACTTCCCTGAAGACCCACGAGCATGATATAAGAAGGCCTGTGAACCAGGTTAAGCCTTCTCTGCTCACCACCGAGAAGTCCGATCAGCTCGTCCCGGATGGCGGCAATGAACTGCTGTTCAGGAGTAAAACTCTTGAGAACCTCTTCTCCAAGAACACGACTTTTAACACGCTCGATGAAGTCCTTCACAACTTTGTAATTAACATCGGCTTCGAGCAGAGAAAGTTTGACCTGCCTCACAGCATCAGCGATGTTCTTTTCCGTCAAACGTCCCTTACCTGTTAGATTCTTGATAACCTTCCCGAATCTTTCCTGAAGAGCCTCGAACAAACACTTTCACCTCTTTTCACGAAACGCACAGATATATTACACGCCCTTCTTGAACAACAGAGAGCGTGGATTTTACACAAAGATTGACAAACATATGATAACACGAATGTCGATTTACTTAATCAACATCCCAAAATGATGTTTTGTTAACGCAAATCGATCAGGTAATTTCTCAAGAAACGTTTGGTGAGGACAAAGATCAACAGTGTGAGAAGAATGAAGATCACCGTGCGCGCATCCCATTCGTTTATCACAAAACCCATCGCCGCTCCAGCCGAAGGCGGATGTTCCACGTCGAAGACAACCATCAAAAAGATCGCCAGCCCTACCGCAACGGACGCGAACACTATTTCTGTTGGTCTTAAATCCCAGCCGTAAGCGATGAGATACCTCGCGAGAAGATCGAGAGATATTCCCGTTCCCATTCCCACGGCGTATCCACCAAGAATATTACGCGTCCGCGCTGTTTTCGCGCCGGGCATCGTGAAGACTATGAACGCGCTGGACCCCACCGTGGCGATGATCGCCGTGGTCTTCAATATATCGAAAGCGATGAGGGCAAAGAGTATCACTCCGGTGGCCAGCAGACACTGGAAGACATATTTAGCGAGGTTAGGTCTGAAACGCCTATCGATTAACGGCCTGTTCAATGTGAAATCTCACCTCACAAGCCGAAGAACATCTATAAACGTGATGTAGATCATCAAAAACATCAGCAGTAGAAAACCAAGCGCGTGGATATACGACTCCACCTTCGGCGGCACTCTCTTTCGAAGCACGATTTCCACCAGAGCAAAGACCATGCGCCCGCCGTCCAGCGCCGGTAAGGGTATCATGTTGAAAATTCCAAGATTGAGCGTTATTATGGCTATCAACACCAGGGATGTTTTCAAACCCGCTTTCGAGGCCTCACTCATGAGGTTGACAATACCCACAGGCCCAACTATCTGACCCGCGGACTCCCTTCCAGTGAAAAGCCTTTGCACGAACTCGATCATCGTTTTCAAAAGCTTGTTGGCCCAGATAAAACCCATACGTAACGCTTCAAAAGGATTTTCTGGTCTCCAATAGGGATAAGCCTCCTTAAAGACCGCTGCCTGAACCAGAAGCTCCAGTAATTCCTTCTTGTCCAGTGTGAAGCGCCGAACCTGACCATTACGCACGACTTCGACCAAAATACCCTCTTCAGGAAAGCCGCGCAGAACCGTGCCCACACGCTCTCCCCAGCAGGTGATCATAATCTCGTCCGAAGCCAGCTGCAATCTTGCAACGGCGTCCGAAAGATCAACACTGTCTTTGATCTCCATACCACCTATGGATAAAAGCCTGTCACCAGCCCTGAACGGTCCAACGTCTCTCGCAAATACAGGCGCCAGGGTAGCATAAGAGATACCAAGGATGTACCTTGGCCCCGTCGAATTGAAAGAAACAAGCTCTGCTCTGAAACTCACACCATCTGCTTCGATTTCTACAACCCTGCCGGAAAGTTCCCGTATTCTGTCTATGGTGGAGCTTGAAAGGACGTAACCCCCTACACTCTTGAGATGCGCACCTTCGAGATCACCAGGGGCCTCCAGAGTTTTCAGGACCAGACTCACAAATCCCATTTCCTGGATGACCGGTGCTACCTGAACCCTGAAACGCTTTCCATCTCTTTCAACCAAAAGATCGAGGGGTTTTCCGCGCTCCACCGCCTCGCTCAGATCGGTGGTTTCAATGATTACACGGCCGTTGACTTCAACTACTCTGTCACCGGGTCTGAGCCCCATAGAATAAGCCGGAAAATCTTTTTCCACGCGTTCGAGAATAACAGATGGGAACCCCCACCCAACAGCAACAATCGCCAGCAGAACATAACCCGCGAGAATCGAAAACAAAGGGCCGGCAAAAGCTATCAGAAACCTCTGCCAGGCAGGCTTTGCCATGAAAGAATCGGGCGACCTATCCTCTTCCAGTACGTCCTCGCCCTTCATCCTCACATAACCTCCTACAGGAAACACATTTACACGATAAAGCGTCTCACCTTTCTCTATACCGAAGAGCTTTGGGCCAAATCCTATCGCAAACTCCAGAACCCTCACCTTGAAAAGCTTCGCAAAGAGAAAGTGGCCCAGCTCGTGAACCGTTATAACACCGGTAAGCACCAGTAAAAAGATGATTATTTCCATGATCTCACCACTTTCCATGATATCTTTTCAGCTTCTTCGATGGCTCTTTCTATCTCATCGAGAGAGCCCAGGTTTACAGGTTCCATTCGGCTAACAACCCTTTCTATCACCCTGTGAATATCCCCAAATCTTATCTTTCCTTTCAAAAACAGCTCAACCGCGATTTCGTCCGAAACACAGTAAGCGACTCTCAAGGAATCCTTTTCATCGAGTATGGCCTTTGCCAGATCAAAGGCGGGATACCGCCGCGGGTCCACCGGTTCGAAAGATATCGTTCTCCCCATCAGATCGGGCATCTCGCCCTGCCAGCGTCTATCCGGCTCCGTCAAAGAGTAGGCTATCGGAACCCTCATGTCAGGAAAGCCCGCATGCATTTTTATCACACCATCTTTAAATATCACCGCAGCGTGAACGAAGCTATCCCTGCAGATTACCGCATCCACCTGATGTGGAAAAAGATCAAAAAACCACATGGCCTCAAAAAGCTCCAGCCCCTTGTTGACCATTGTCGCTGAATCCACCGTTACCTTATTCCCCATACTCCAGTTGGGATGCATGAGCACCTGAGAAACGGTTGCTTCCTCTATTTCGGCCAGCGGAAGATCCCGGAGCGCTCCTCCGGAAGCCGTGAGAATCACCTTCGCTGGCTCCGACGATCTCTCCAGAAGCTGCAAAACCGCCGAGTGCTCACTGTCAACAGGAACAACTCTTACACCAGACTCTTCAAGTAGTCCTTTGAGGTACCCACCTCCTGTGACAACAGACTCCTTGTTGGCCATACAGACGCGTTCAGTAAATCGATACACCTGTAAAACAGCGTACAGCCCCGCTATACCGGGAACACCAACGAGCACCGCATCCGGATGGGTCGCTTCCGCCAAGCTGTAAAGAGCGTCACGCCCGGTAAAAAGACTCAAATCAGCCGGAATATCACCAAGATTGCTCACATCTTCGATATCACCGGTAACAGCCATATATTTCAAATTGAACCTCCGTACTATTTTAAAAGCCTCATCAACCCTTTTATGCACAGATATACCGACGATCTCTATACCAAGCTTCTCCGCCACTTCAAGGGCTTGCTTGCCTATCGATCCAGTAGCTCCCAGCACTAACAGTTTCAAGTGCCTCCATCCTCCTTTTCCCAGAACCTTTCCCCGTAGATCCTTTCGAGCTCCTCGAGCTCTTCAGGTGTGACATCGTAATCCTTTCTAACAACCATCCTTTTAAAAACGAAGACCATCAAAAGAATTGGGCCCACTAACCAGACAGCCCACTTCATTGCCCAGCCAGAGAAAGCCAGCGAGTACGCTCGCCATTTCCATACCCGGTAAAAAGATTCAAAATCATCGCCCAGCATTTTAGCGAAAGCCTCTCTCCAGGTATCTCCCTCCTCTACCAGACTCAGCAACTCTCCGAGATGATCTCTGAAATTGATCCTCGAATCCAGAGCAAAGAAGAGATCGGTCACATAGACATAATAAGAAGACAGACGATCGTCTTCAGGGTAATCTTGAAAGCTCAGCGGATCGAGGGGAGGCCAACCTGATAAAACCAGATCCAGGGTCCTGTACCCAGCCGCCGCTTCAAACCAGTTGGCGAAACCCTCGTGAACCCATAGGGGCACATCAACCGACCTTCTACGCGCCCAGCTATCCAGATAAACATGCATCATCTCGTGTCTCAACGTTCTGTGAAAGGCTTCGACAACAGAAAGAACCACCACATACTCTTCTCGACCCATTTGAACGAATCCCAGTCTCGAACTCGAACGCTCGCCGAGCTGAACAACCACCTTCGAAGACAGACTGAATCCAAAAAGTTCCTCCAGTTCCCCCGCTACTTCCCGAATATTTCTGGAAACCAGTTCCAGCAGCTGGGGATCATCGATCTGAATCTCAACCCTCAGTGAAAAAAGTGTCGCGCTTAAAACAAAGAGCAAGGCAAAACAGACGAATTTAAACATCGGAAAGATCCTTCTCATCAACACCGTAAACTTCGTCCTTCTCGCTTCCAAAAGGTTCCACATGCACGACAACATCTACTATGGATTGTTCGGCTTCTTTTATCCTGTCCGCAACTTCATGTGAAAGTCTGTGGGCTTGCTGCACCGTCATATCCGGATCTACCTCGATATCCAGATCAACAAAATACAGGTTACCGGATTTGCGAGCTCGTATCTTGTGCGGTCTCTTCACCCCTTCGATTTCCCTCACAACGTCGATGATCTTACCGTATATATCACAATTCCCCTTGACCCCATCCATCAACTCTTCACTCGAATCCTTTATTATCTCGATACCTGTCTTCAAAATCATAACCGCCACAAATACTGCAAAGGCGGCGTCCAGCCAGCGGATGTCGAACAGGGTATATCCAAGAAGACCAACAAAAACCGCAGAAGAGATGAGCACGTCGTTTCTCATATTGAGCGCGTTCGCCACTATAACCGAGCTGTTGATCTTTCTCCCCACGGTATAAGAATAAATGAAAAGCGCCAGTTTTCCAGCGACGGAAACACCCGCAAAGGTCATGGCCAGCGGGCCCATCACCTGCGTGAATTCTCCACGCACTATACGTGAAACGGATTCGAAAAGGAGCATCCCCCCAGAGCCTATCATGATAAGCGCCACAACGACAGCCGAAAGGGTTTCTGCCCTTCCATGACCGTAAGGATGGCTTACATCAGGAGGTTTGCTGGATATCCTGGTGGCCAGCAAGGTAACAGCGGATGTGAAAATATCCGTTCCCGTATCTACTCCATCAGCCAAAAGCGCCGCGCTTCCTGTAATGAATCCTCCAAGGATCTTCAGAGCGGCCAGCAGTACGTTTCCAGCTAAGGTTATCCAGGACGATCTTCGAGCAATCTCCGACCTTTGCTCATCCAACATCGAGCACCTCCACCACGTGAAAAGTCCTCAACCTCCTGTTGGTGGAAGGATGCCATTCAACCTCCACCTCTGCCGCGAAGTCTCTTCCTATTCTTCCCACCTCAATCCAGTAACGAGCGTGCGGATCGTTGAAAAGGCCGGGATTGGCCATCACCTTTAGACGGATCTTACCTTCCACCCAGATGATCTCGTCAAGAGTGCGCAACCGCTTCAAACGTTTCAATATAAGCTCCTTCACATCGTTCGAAGGCGTCGGATCGACATTCACAAGGGCTATGTTCTTAGACAGTGGTCCCACCACTTTCACGTTTGCGATTTCGCCTTCCCATTGAGCCTCTTCGAGGGTATCCAGAAGGATCTCGTTCGCTATAGCTGAGGCGTGCCCGTGATAGTCAGGGTTGATCAGAGGCTTTAAAAGATGCTTCAACTTGCAGCCTTCCCTGTAACCGGACTCGCCGATTCTTGGAATCGTCAATCCCAGCTCCTTCAAAAACCCCCTTATTTCGCCCTTTTCCATCCTGAACAGCGGAGAAAAAACACCATCGTGAATCTCCAGCCCCATCTGTCCCCATGTATCCGATCTGTTGGCACCCGAAAGAACCAGGTTCTTCCATGCATAGGCCTTCACCACTCCGAGCTTTGCCACACGGGTACACATGTTACAGGCCGGCCCGCCTTTGAGCACGCGTTCCTGAATCCCTCTGCCCGGCACGATCTTCAAACTGAGTACCAGCTGTTCGGCGACTTCTATCACGTTTTCCAGACCCCTGGAATATCCATAAGGTCCAAAGCAGACGTGAACCAGCTCAACCTTTTCTCTTCCAAGTGCGAGAGAAGCAAGATGAGCAACGAGGGAGCTGTCCTCCCCGCCAGAAAAGGCCACCACAACCTTATCGTTGTTCGAAACAGTTCTTATCCTTTCAACTATTTCCGCTATCGTTGTCCCTGTCAACGCGGGATTCTCTCTATCTCGAACTTCAGGTTACCTCCTTCAATTACCAGTAAACCCAGCGTACCACCGGGTTCCGCTGCGCCGGGATTCAAAAACCTGACTCCCTTGAAAGATACATCGCAGGGGGTATGAGTATGACCGAAAAGAACGACCTCAGGTTTATCATTGAAAAGCCCCAGGATCCTCTCTTTTATATCCCAGGGCGGACCCCAGCCGTGGCAAAGCCCCAGATCCACACCCTCGATATGCAACCGCTTCACCTGAGGCAGATACGATTTCACATCAGGCTCATCCATATTACCATGTACACCATAAAAAACTCTGTGGCTGTTCAAAAGCGCCACCACATCCATAGATACGTAGTCCCCAAGCGCGATGATCCCATCGCATTCGTCCATCAATTCGATAACACGCTCCGGAAGCTCTCTGTTTCTTGTCGGAACATGTGTGTCTGAAATCACCAGAAACCTCAATCCACCATCACCCCTTTTCACTTCAATTATAGAACTTTGTTTTATAATGCTAATGAACGCCAGAATGGAGGAATTTCATGAGACGAAAAAAACGGGAGTACTTTCTGAGAGGCGGTATCGACTTCACCACAGCAACTGACGAACTTTTATACACCACAAAAGTGAAGGAAAAAGAATATCTAAAAGACTGGTTTCTTTTCTATCATAAACGCCGTAAAACCTTTCGCCATCTGGGATTCGAAACTCCCAACGCCTACCAGAGATACTGGCTGTACCAGCGCTTCAAAAACGGAAGCATCATCATGAACGGTCCGGTCGGTATCGGCAAAACAACCTTCGCGCTCGTAGAATCCCTCCACTGTGAAGGCCGATCAATGGTGATAGTTCCCACGCGCACGCTTGCTGAGAACATATTCGAAAGACTCACTGTTTATGAAGAAAAGATCAGAATGGGAAAGAAAATATCGCTGTACACCCCCGACACAAAGGAAAACATAATAAAAGGCGATTTCGATGTAGCAGTGCTCACATCTCAGGCTTTCAGACTTCTGTACTCACAGGTGAGCTGGAAGGCCTCCCTGTCCATCGTCGACGATGTGGACGCCTTCGTCAAAAATCCCCGAAACTTAGACAGGGTTCTCGATATGACCGACGGCAGTGTTATTCTATCTTCTGCAACCTTTAAAGCCTCTCCCAAACAGAAAAAGAAGCTTGTGGAAAAATTCCGTATATCCTTCAAAACATCAAGGTCTGTGGGTTTTCGAAACATCGAAGACCTCTATTCAGAAGCCGAAAACGAAGAAGATCTGTACGACGAGCTCACCGATTTCATAAAACACATGGGACCCGGGGGACTCATCTTTCTTCCCAGAGGCACGGATGAAAACCAGTTCATAGAGCAGCTGGAAAAACGCGGGATAAGAGCCGAAAAAGGAGATGAAAAGACCCTAAAACTTCTTGAAAACGGCAACATCGATGTCCTTGTGGGAAAAGCGGCGTTTTATGGTGTTCTCGTCAGAGGTATTGATTTGCCCGACTCCATAAGATACACCGTGTTCTCAGGCGTCCCTCGTGGAGAATTCGTACTCAAAAAAGACGAGGATCACTCCAGGTGGTGGAAGATGTTCTTCAAAGACAAACTTCCTGAATCCTGGGATGAGATCAAAAACAGGATCGTAGAAACCGCGCCACAGAGAGCCTGGAGTGTAGAAGAAACAGAAGAGGGTCTGAAAATCACTTATCCGGACATAACGACTTACATCCAGGCCAGCGGTCGCACATCGCGTTTCACGGGATCTTCCTTTACCTTTGGAGTCTCACTCCTGCTGGAAACAAATAAGAACATCCTGTACGCTTTTTTAAGAAAAGCCTCACTTTATGGCATCGCGCCGAAACTTCTTTCCGATGCGGATCTCAACGTACTGAGAGAAAAGACCATCATCAGCAGAAAAGAAACGGATAAAGCTTCCATAACTTTCAAAAGTTACCTCATGCTCGTGGAATCTCCACATAAGATAGAAACGATAGCTTCACTCCTTGGAGGAGGAGTCTTTCGATACATTACCACCCCCGGCGGCTGGACAATGAGCATAGCAGAAGTGGCATACGGCACGACCCTTTTTGTCATAGGAGCCACCATTGGCCACACTTCGGATATCGTGGAAACCGCACCCGACAGCTGGCCTCACAAAACCGTTTACGGTGTAAGTGTAGAAGAAACGGGTTACTACCCAATAATGGACACCATCAAAATGTCAAATGGCACCGCGTTCGTTCTACCTCAAAACAACAACGACTACAGAGACAAACTCGATCTGATAAAGGTCTACAGAGAACTTCTACTGGCGGTGGATGGCCTTCTCATCGCTACAGATCCCGACAGCGAAGGCGAACGTATCGCTTACGAAGTGGGAGCATATTTAAAGCCCTTCACCGAAAAACTGAAAAGGATGGAATTTCGTGAAATCACAAGGAAAGCTCTCATGGCCGCTATCAACAGCACCAGGAACATAGACACGAAGAGGGTAGAAGCCGCGTTGACCAGACGGATTGAAGACAGGTGGGTGGGCTTCTTCCTATCAGAACAGCTGATGAAACATCTGAAAAGAAGCGGAATTTCGGGCGGAAGAGTGCAATCGCCGGTTCTCGGATGGATCATCGAAAGATACACGCTCTCTCGCAGGAAAAAAACGATGTTCAGAGTTCTACTCCCGTTTTTAGAGGGCTTCGAGCTCGAAACAGAAAACCGGCCGCCGGAGATGGTCACCATCAAAAATGTAAGATTGGATACAGCGGACAAAAATCCGCTACCTCCTTACACAACCGATTCCATGCTCGCTGACGCTTCGCGCATCCTGAAATTTTCCGTCTCCCACACGATGAACCTCGCCCAGGATCTCTTCGAAGAAGGTTTTATCACCTATCACCGAACCGATAGCACCAGGGTATCAGACGATGGAATGAAGGTGGCACAGATCTACCTCAAGGAACGTTTCGGTGAGGACATGTTCAGTGGACGTAGATGGGGCATACCTTCCTCAGAACACGCGCAGCAAGCCCACGAATGTATAAGACCCACCAAACCTGTTGACGCACGCGAATTCTGGGAAATTGCCCCTTCGAACTTCACAAAAGATCACGGAAAACTCTACGGCCTCATCTTCCGAAGATTTATGGCATCCCAGAGCACTCCCGCGAAGATAAAAACCCTTTCCTTCACGATCGAATCCATCGACAGTATTTCTGTACCTGTGGAAATCGTCAAAGAGGGCTACCTCAAACTCTACACGGATCAAAAAATATATCCTTTGAAACACCTTCCAGAAGAAGGAGAAACCGTCAGAATCTCAATCGAAGAGATCTCCAAACCCCTGGCTTATCCTCTCAAAGAAGAAGACGTGATAAGAATGATGAAAGAGAAAGCCATAGGCAGGCCTTCGACTTACGGAAAGATACTCGAGGTGATAAAGACCAGAAACTACGTCAGGGTCTCTCAAAAAGGCTTCCTGATACCCACAAAACTCGGTATAGCGGTGTGGAACTTCCTGAGTAAGAACTACCGCACATTCGTCTCCGAAGAACGAACGGCCGAGCTTTACAGGAAAATGGACGCTATTGAAGAAGGCCGACAGAAATACATGGAACTCCTTAAAGGCATATGGAATGAGATATTCTCATAACCACAGGGAGGGATCCAAATGGTTTTCAGATCTGATGAACTTGCTGTGGAGCGCAGAGAGAACATGCGAGGCGGAAAAGGAGAGATAGAAATTACCCATCTCGTTCCTAAAGAAATGATGGAAGGCCGATCCAGACTCTTCGCGAAGTTGAAACTTCCACCGGGCGCCTCAGTTGGAGCGCACAAACACGAAGGAGAGTTTGAGGTCTTCTATATCCTTTCCGGAGAAGGGATTTTCCACGACAACGGAAGGAACGTTCCCATAAAAGCAGGGGATGTGTGCTTCACCGGTTCCGGAGAATCCCACTCCATCGAAAACACTGGGAAAGAAGATCTCGAATTTCTCGCAGTGATAATGCTTATTTAACCCTTGAAATGGGAAGCGGCATTCGCGGCTGTTCTATAGCAACTGTGCGTTGTATTTTGCCTGCTTTTGAAACCAACGCGGGCTGTATTTTGAAAGGCGATGACTCGATATAAATTTCCATTTCACAAACTCAGCATCAATTCGGCGGATCACACACCCTGCACGGCTCATAGCCGCGTTTTTTGGCTTCTTCAAGTGTTATAGGCATAATTTCCTGACTATTAGATATAGTTCTGCAGCTCTTCAGGTGATACTTTCTGCCTTTTGGTGTAACATAAACGATAACGTCAGAATCTTCCAGCTTCTGGTTTTGCCACAGCCCCACGCCCATTGCACGTGCTGTTTTTTCAAACTCGGCGAAATACTCCGCGTATTTGACATTCGGCGGGGCAGTCGCCACACGCGCGTACCCATCCAGAATAAGAATCGCATTGAACATGAGCTTTCTCAATTCACCCTCTGTTTTATCTGCTACAGGCCAGCCAAGCCATATGTATGCCAGTAAGTTATTGCGCTCGTCGTATGGCCTAACATCAAGTTCGAGCAATACTGTACTGTTAAGCAGATGCCTTTCTGCAAATTCCGCCACTTCTTTGCCATACAATCCCACGTTTTCCGGCGTTGCTGGTACATCCACTCCAATTAACCTGACTCTGTACATCTTGCCAGATTCAAGGCCGTTTCTGCTTTCCTGGACAACAACGTCTAAGGTTTTTCCATCAACTACGTTCACAACCTCTGCGCAGACCAAAGAATCAGGTTGCGGAAGTTCTGCGGCAAAAGCGGTTAACGTCATAAGCATTAAAAGTATAACCCCGGTCTTTTTCATTTTTTATTCCTCCTTTGCTCTTCTATTCATTTTACATTTATATCTCCAGCTCATCAGCAAGCAAGACTCCGGTAAAGATTTAATACTTGCAGCTAAGGAAAATCCTTACACAGAGTTTGCGGGAATCCGAAAGACGAAGACATGAATCTGGGTAGTATAATGATTTGTAGAAAGTGTGCCAGCGATTTTTGGCCTTTCATTACAAGAAGAGTTTCAGCGAAACCTCAGAACTGCTGCGAAAAAATATGCGAAGGATGAATACGAACTCGCCTCATGTCCACGGATCCGGTCAGCGATGAAAATCAAGGGAACCGGAAAAGAGCTGAAAAACCTGTGTCAAAGGAGTAGATTGCAATTATCGAGGAAAAAGAAATCGCCGCATAAGATTTAAATATTTTCCGCGTAGATGATTTAAGCAAATCACGGATTCAGGATACGGCACAGAAGAGTCTTTTACAGGGTGGCACAGGCAATATCTAAGACTCTGTCAAATGAGAGCAAAAAACTCTTGGACGGATTCTTGAGCGGAAAAGAAAAACTGAAGAATGAGATGAAAAGCATGAGCGAACAAAGGAGGTTGTTCGAATGAAGGATGTAGAAACAATAAAAAGCATTCTAGAGCAGCACAAAGATGAAATAAGAAAAAAATACGGCGTTCGCATAATAGGCATATTTGGTTCTTATGCAAGGGGTGATCAATCCAGATCAAGTGATATAGACATCCTGATTGAGATAGAAAAGCCCGTAGGATTGAAATTTTATGAAC
Organism: Thermotogae bacterium; assembly: GCA_003538775.1. GTDB lineage: Bacteria > Thermotogota > Thermotogae > UBA12178 > UBA12178 > UBA12178. The sequence continues at coordinate 251 of DPRG01000054.1, read as the reverse complement.
TCTGGGATGAACTTGAAAATCTTCTTGGGTGTGAGGTTGACCTTGTGAGAAGGAAACTTCTTAGGGAAGAACTCAGAGAAGATATTTTAAGGAGATTGTAGAGATATGAAACGAAAATCTTCCTTTTACATAAAGGACATAATAGATGCAATAGCAAAAATTGAAGAATTTGTCGAAAATATGGATTTTGATGACTTTATTAAAGACGATAAAACTTCAAGCGCTGTGAGAGTGTGTTCGAAAAAAAGGGC
>DPRG01000097.1 GCA_003538775.1 Thermotogae bacterium | reverse complement strand
TGAGCACATCTTAGAAACCGAGATGTGTGATATATTCCTTCCCTCTTTGTTGATGCGAAGCGAAGAAAAAGGCAAGTGACAGTCGTGTGATCACGTGCGTTTTGTCCCCTTACTTCTTTCTGGGAGTGAATTTTTGCAAGCGTGATCGAAGGGCAGACGCTGAACACAATACTAAGATATGTGATATTTCCTTCTTTTCGACGATTTTTCGAACACACTCCCCAGTTATTGACACCACATTTGCTTATGATATAATTAAGGCGGTAAATCCAATAGTCGCTGCGGGGTGGAGCAGTCCGGAAGCTCGTTGGGCTCATAACCCAAAGGTCGTGGGTTCGAATCCCACCCCCGCTACCAGTCCTGGAGTATATTTTTCAAAAAAAGAGGGCACTTATAAATGCCCTCTTTTTATTATTGCCGATTTTTGAAATCGCGGATGTTTGGTATAAGTCATAATACTTTTTCCTTAGTTGTTCAATTTTTTCGGGAAGTATTAATAATAAATTTACCATTTGTAAAAAATCCTTTATTTAGGGAAATATGCGAGCTATAAACCTTCGAACATAAGTAAAAGCGACCTCTCCCAGGGCTATCATTCCTGCCTTCTTTTCTTGGGTTGGTATTTTATCCAAAATTTTGCTGTTGAGTCAAGATAATGGTACAATTGAAGAGTGTCAAGAGGGTGTCAACTTCGAAAGAAAAAGAGTGCCCCACCGAACAAAGGTTTTAGCCATGCTGCTTTACTTCTTGGGTCTTGCACTTAGGAAAGCATCAAAAGTTGCTGGAGTTTCGCATGAAACCTTGAGGAAATGGTGGATGAAGCTGGAAAAAGAATTTTTCATAGGATGAATTGGCTTATTCCATTTTTGCTTTTTGGTGCAGTTTTCGTCCTTAAGTTGACACTTCCTAAACTCTGATAATGGCGTTGGTGAGTAGAAAATAAAAACTTTCATAAAAAGCTTCCGGGTGATTTCCATCCTATTATGGAGGTGAAGGTATGGAAGAACAAGAAGAAGGAAAAGGCATTCAAGATCAAGAAAAAGATATCGTTACTTCATCTTTTAATCAGAAGAATTTATTCATCATGAGGTTCTTAGTTATCATTCTTATCATCGTATGTTCTGCATCTTTTGTAAGCAGTATACTAACACTACTTTTGTTAGTTCAGAACATCAATAATAATCAGCTATTTCTCAAAACATCAAATCGGAGCTCTCTTATTCCACATGTAATCGAACAAGCAGAAGCCAGGATTTCTGAATCTGATTATGAAACTGCCCATCTTATGATTCTAAATGCATTAATTTCCTTCCCTGCTGAACCTGACCTTTTTAAGGAATACGAACGAATCCTTAGTACAATTGTTTCAGACATCGATGATCCCCAAACCGTGTTTTGGATGTTTTGGATATTGAATACTGGCGAAACTTTTATCATGAGTGCTTTATTAGAAACTGATCCCTCGCACTTTCCAAATATCAGTCGGGTTCTGGAGCTCATAAAGGATAAAAGATCAGAGTACCTTGAAGCTTTAGTAGAACGTATTTGGGAACTAGAGAAGGAGGGGGATGTTGACAAGGTAAATCTTCTCGTAAAGAATTATGCGGGTATTTTCTCACATTCTAGCGAGTTGATAGACAACCTCATGAATTTACTTCTGAAAAGATTGGAACGCCTTTCAATGTCTGAAAATCCTTCGCTTGGTCTCGCGTACAATACTTTCGAAATAGCTTTGTCCTTTGAAGAAAACCTTGCCGCAAGCATTATCGATAACACTTTCATTAAAGAAAAGATCAATAGAATGAATGAACTAATTAGCAACATGGAGAAGAAGGAGTTGGAAAAAGAAGTCGATTCTTTATGTAATATGCTGAGCATAGAGGAATCTCGAAGTGAGGATGAAGAGCTGTTACCTGCCAAAATCCAAAGTTTTATAGCAAAAGCTCAACAGTTGGTTAATAATCCTCTAATTGATGACAGGACTAGAGAACGAATTTATCGGGAGATATACAAATTTCAGAAAACTTTTCAAGGGTTGCTCGCAAGGAATGATTCGAACAATTTGAAAGAATACAATCAATGGGTTCTAGACATTCTAAAGAAATATGAGCAGAATTGGGAAGTTTCACGAATTATTGAATATGGGAGAGAATTGGGGAAAATTGATACAAGATATCTGTTTACAGAAGTAAATCTGTATTACAATCATGTATTGTCCAAAATTATAGAAAAGCTTGAAAAAGAAGATGATATTAAAAGATTCGTTTACACTATGTTTTACCAAGTCAAGCGTTCCCCTTGAGGAGGGGGAGAATTATGAAGAAGGTGTGCATGATTATTATTTGTTTTTTGGCATCTGTGCTTGTGTTTGGGTTAGCAGGACAAGCACATGCATTTATGCAATATAAGGTACTTACTTCTCTAAATATTCCTGCTCAATACGAGCAACTGTTGAGATACAACAGGCTTATAGATACTGTTCCAGGTCACGACACGCCTGGTGGGTGGTATCACAGGATGCGAGGAGGGCATGACCCAAGCGACTTGAAGAAATTTGTAAAAGATAAAAGTATTAATCTTTCACCTACACAGAAAAAAATAGCATGGGCTATTCACGTCCTTCAAGATTCTGGAACGAAAGAAGGTGTTCTAGAACATTCAGTAGTATACGCGAGAAAAATTCTGTCAAAAGAATTTTTTAAGCTTTCTTTCTTTAGATCCTTGAAATATATAACTGTAATGGTTTTCCTTGATTTTGTATATCAGATTACTTTCTCAAATTTTGAAATAAAGGAAACTTTAATAAGTAGTTTGAAGAAATATGCTTTAAACATTGGTGCCACAACTGGAGCGGTTTTTCTTGTCTCAAAGATATACCCATACATTTATTCTCAGTCTTCCAAATTACTACTGTTCTCATCAGGATTGATAGGAGCTATCATGTACATAGCGGCGGACGTTACCGTGAGAAGTATAAAGAGCGAATCTTTACTGGAATCATTTTTCTCTCCCCAAACTCTTTTTAATTTAGCCTTTACGGCCCTATTTTTTGTTCCTGGAGGTCAGTATGTCTCTCTAGCAATTGCGGTATTTATGGGCGCTCTTGGTATGCTCGAGAACAATAAGGAACAAAGAACCCAATTTTTCAGCGAAACCTTCAGCAGGAAATACGAAGAGTACCTTTTTAAGCAAGCAGAAATGAGTGTAAAGTAATTAAATTGCCGAAGGACTTGCTTTCTTCAAAGAGTGACATTTTCAGTTTTGGATAGGGAATCTTTTCCTTATGCAAAGTTATTTGGTGGATGGATTGTATCAGGAGACTACTGTAAAAACTGAATTTACATTCCTTCTTCAGATGGAATGAGTTCAGGATATAGTCCTTTGGTCGTTTATGCTATCATGTGAGGGTAGAGAGTTTAAGAAGAGAGTGAATCGTGTGGTTGATGAGGGAGATGAGTGGTGTCAAAAGGACTGTGTATGGAGCTTTCGCCTACGAGGAGGATTAGATTTCTTCCTAAAACTTTTGAGAGACGCATGAAAGGCATAAGGTTATCAGTCTCAGTAGCTATGGAGGATAAAGCCTATTTGTGTATTGAATCGTCAGAGAATCGCCTACGTGACGTGTATGAACAACTTTACTTTCTGTTCCGCGGTTTGGAGTTGGTAGTCTATAATGCAGGGTTACTTGAAAGTTGTCAAAATCTTATTGCCAGCTCCAGCAAAAACACTCTTAGTACCAGTGATGAAAACGTTATTGACTTAGAGCAGCTTATAACATGTGTATTGGTTAGGAGACTTACACAGGAGATGGACAAATTTAAACTCGTTGTTGATTTACTTCATCTACTACATTGGCTGGACTCTACTGCAGATGAACTGAAGCCTTTCGTATTGAAGCTATTGATTGATACTATAGTAGATCGCAGAGCTGGAGAAATTACTCAAGAAGTAAAAGAAGAGGCCAAAAACTTGTTCGATCCATTAACAAAAGAAAGGTTTGGGCCAGCAAACGAATCTGAATTTAAACCTCAAGAAGATTCCAAATATTGGCAAATAGCAAAAGAATGTCTAAATAATGAAAGAAGTAAAGATTTTGTCCTTTTAAGAATCTACAGGAATATAATCGCACATATAGATGAGCGCGGTAGGCCTGCGTTTTTTGACAGCCGTGACTATGTTTCTTTTCTAAGTGACTGCAATCAAGTTGGGAAGTGTGTTGTTTTAAAAAAATGGATTCAAGCAAGCGATGAAGTAATCAAACATTTAATCATTTGAAAGTGAATTTCGAATTCTGATTAATCTAAGTTAGTTAGGTGCACAATGGTGATCTTTGAATATTTGAATGCCTCATTCTTGACAAAAACTTGTAAGGGAGGTATACTTTGTAACGGACCCCGGCCGTCCGAGTCATTAGACTTGGGCACCAGGCTTATGGCCTGGGGAAGGATCCGGGGCCTTTTTATATTATGAGATTTCTATTTATTTCCGATGAATCCGGAGATGATGGCCTAAAGTTCAAGGAATTCGATCCGATTGACATTCGAAAAAGCGAAGTAACAACGCACAAGGTTGTTCTCGGGATTTTGCTTCCAGATTTACAATCCCAAGTTCGTATTCCTCACGACCAACTTTTAAAGGATTTTCTGAGCCGGATCGATGTTTTATCTACAAAACATTTGGGACATCCTCTTAGAAAGTGGTCGAACTTAAAGAAACACAATAAAGCTGCTTCCGCACTTATTCCTTTTTTCCAAGACCTACATAAAGAATTCGAAATTGCCAATGTCTTGATTTCGGTAGCTATCATAGACAAGCGTTTCTTTGATAAAGCCAAAGAGGTTGAAAAAGAGACCATACGTGGTTATGTGGTTTTATACAAACGTGTAATTCCTTTTTTGAAATGGCTATATTTCCAATGTAAATGGTCAGGTCCTCCGAATTTATCTTGGTATATAGATAAAGCCAGCAACAGAAATTTTGTTGGAAATTTAAGGTATGAAATTGCCATTCTTTCAAAAAATGATATCAAACTTGATGGACCACATTTTTTGTCCAAGCCCAAGAAGGAAACCAGCGAACGAAGAACTTACTCGAAGCTCGTTGTTCTGTCTGACTTTATTGCGGGTGCAATCAATCGATTTCTCAAAGAGTACTATCAAAAATGTTTTTCGCTAGTTTGCCCTAATTGCTTTGACAATAGTGAGATATGTATAAACGACTATTTTCCTTTATGGAAAGAAATCTGGAGCATTGCAAGTACCTTTTCTATAGCTAGCAAAAGAACGAAAGATACATGGCAATGGAGGGGTATTCTTTACTTACCTTCCTTTCATAGACGTGATTTCGATGTTAAAAGATTTATTGGTTTTGACCCCTTCTTTAGATAAATAGATAGCGTAAAATAATTGCTGTAAAAATAACAAAAGGCCCTGTATTCTAAAAATTGAATAAATCAACCCAACAAAAGGAGGGATACAGGGCCTATGATCAAAGATATTATACTACGCTACTTCCAGGATGACGAAGAAGTTATGAAGATGCTTGTAACCTGGTTCTTGAACTCTGTGATGGAATACGAAGCACAACTACAAGCTGGAGCAGATTACCACGGGAGGCCAAAAAAGAAAAGCATACCGCAAGGTTACAGGAGCAGGAGCTTGAATATAAGATTAGAGAGACTGGAATTGAAGAACCACAGTTGAGAGAAGTTCCTTTTCAAACGCAGGTCTTTGAAAGGTACTCAAGGATGGAAAAAGCGCTACAGAGCGCGATAGTGGGGTCGTACATTCAAGGCGTTTCCACCCGCAGGGTTAAAGAGATAGTAGAAGCGCTTAATGCAAAAGCACTTTCACCGACGACGGTATCAAACATGGCTAAGGAACTGGACGAAAGGGTAGAGCTTTTTCAAGAAGAAGATAATAGAGGAAGAAATACCGTACTTATTTGTAGATGCTACGTACTTCAAGATTCGAGAAGAGAATGGGGCAATTACGTTAACAAGGCGTTGTTTGTGGTGGCTGGTACCAGGAAAGACAGGCGCAAGGAGATACTGGGGATCAGGGTAGTGGATACCGAGAGTGAAGGGTTTTGGAGAGAGTTCTTCGAAGATTTGAAGTTGAGGGGACTGAGAGGAGTGGAGCTGGTAGTTTCAGACGGGCATAAAGGGATAGATAGATAATATCAGTGGTGGGGAAAGAGTTTGTGGGAGCGAGATGGCAGATGTGCCAGGTACACTTTATTAGGGCAGTATTGGAGAAAGTTCCGAAGAAGAAATGGGAGAAGATAATGAATGAGGTTAAAAGAGAGTCTAGAAAGCGCGGAGAAGCTCCAGAGGTTCATAGGAGAACTTGAAGAAGAGGGTTTAGAGAAAGCGGCGGACACCTGTGAGAGGTTCATGTACGGGTTATTCAAATATCAGAAGTTCCCACAGGCCCATTGGAAGAGGTTGTGGACAACGAATATGCTGGAAAGGATAAACAAGGAGTTGAAAAGACGTAGTAGGGTAGTGGAAGCGTTTCTGAACGAGAAATCATTGTTATTGTTGAGGTTAGCGGTTGGCGATATTGCTGGACATAAATGAAGAGTAGATAATGGAGAGAAGGTATTTAAACATGGAAGAATAGTCGATTTTAGGATGCAGAGTCAATTTTACAGCAAATTCTTGACATAGCCTATCACAGCGCTGAGTGTGTTCGAAAAATCAGAA
>DPRG01000002.1 GCA_003538775.1 Thermotogae bacterium | reverse complement strand
AGACGGGGTTTATGTTGATTGCACCGTAGGTGAGGGAGGGCATACCCTCCAAATTGTTTCGTTGTATGACAAGGCAAAAGTCGTTGCCCTTGATAAGGATCGCGAAGTTCTCAGGTTAGCGGAGCGGAATCTAGAAGGCTACCTCGACCGTGTCAAGCTGGTACATTCGGATTTCGTTGAGGTTGGAGAAGTTCTTGAATCCCTTGGTTATCAAAAGGTTGACGGTTTTTTACTTGATCTGGGTGTTTCAACCTACCAGCTGAAAGCGGAGGGTAGAGGTTTCTCTTTCAACCGTGATGAGCCCCTTGACATGAGAATGGACCCTACTTCTTCCTCACCTACAGCGCGTGAGATCGTTAACTCATACTCTGAAGAAGAGCTTGCTCGAATCATCAAATTGTATGGAGAAGAGCCCTTCGCCAAAAGGATTGCAAGAAGCATTGTGAGAAGTCGCCCTATTGATTCCACATTGCAACTGGTCGAAGCGATTAAGAGAGCGATTCCGCCAAAGTCCAGATTTTCAAGGAAGAGACATTTTGCAACGCGAACCTTTCAGGCTCTGAGAATCGAGGTAAACCGGGAACTGGAGAAACTGGAAAGGGTTTTGAACGTTATCCCCGATTTTCTTCGACCCGGTGGGAGAGTGGTGGTGATCTCCTTTCACTCTCTTGAAGACCGGATTGTAAAGAACGTTTTTAGAGAAGATTCAAGACTGATTCTCATAACGAAAAAACCCGTTACGCCGGGTGAAACGGAATTAAGGAGTAATCCACGGGCACGGAGTGCTCGTATGAGAGTAGCGGAGCGTTGCTAAACGGGAGAGTGGTGCAAGCTGGAAGGAGTAGCGAAGCGGAGTGTGAGAGCTGGAAGTTTACCGCGTAACCGCGTCATACCGAAGACAAGAGCACTCACTTTACCTGTCGTTACAGTTTTGAGAATCGCGTTTTTTCTCGCCCTGATCTTTGCAGGTTTGAGTCTACCTTTTCTTATCACTTCGTGGATTGGACCTGTTCAATCCAGAGCAATTGAACTGAAGGCTTCCAGTCGCGTTCTTTCGGAGAGATTGGAACAGCTTGAAGCACGCTTTGAAGTATTGCAATCCGAGCTCGCTGCTGAAAGTCTCGCAGGTGAATGAGCAGGTGACTTCGAACTAACGTGGAAGAAAGAAGGATCCGACAACTTCTGGCGATCTTCTTCATACTGTCGCTTGCAATGATCGCAAAGGTTGTGTACGATGCGCTGATTGGCGCGCAGATATTCGCTTTTGCATTCACCGAAAGGATTCCAGCAAAAAACGGTACGGTGTATGACAGGAATGGAAGGGTACTCTCGACCGATCTCCTTAGATACGTCGCTTACCTCGACAGGGATTATCTTATGTTGAACAGTGAAGACGGAGAAAGAGAGATTCTTGACCTTGCTAAAACTTTGAGGTTAGATCCATCCTACCTCAGAGAAAAGCGCTTCCCCGTTTTAATGCGCGCACCGTTTGAAAGTTCGATACTTGCCGCAATTCCCTCTAATTTCATCAAATTCGTGTCTATCGGTAAAGAATATGAGCGTTTCTCCATAAGCACTTCCTCTTTCAGTGTCTATCTAAAACGTGTGGAAAGGTATCATTGGGATATTTTGAAAAAAGGGAAAGATGGATATCTTTCACATAACCTTGTTTCTGGTGAGCGAAAGATTTCTGAACCTTCGAATGGTAAAGATATTCGTTTGACAGTCGATATGGACATGCAAAAAGCAGCTGACGAGATCCTGCAGGAAGCGATTGTTGAATACGGCGCAAAGGACGGTTTGATAATAATCATGGAAAGTCAAACCGGTGGTATAAGTGCTATCGCTTCCACCTATGATTGGCCTTTCGCCGCGCAAGGATACTTTGAACCAGGCTCTTCTATAAAACCCATCATCTACGCCATCGCTATGGAGGAAGGCATTGTTTCCACTTCAACCACGTTCTTCTGTGAAGGTAAAATACGTCCTCTCGAGGATGCCAGCGTGGTTATACACGATATAGATGCCCACGGAACCGTTACGACAGTGGACGCGCTGGTGAAATCATGCAACGTAGCATCTGTGGAAATTTCAAAATACATGATATCCAAAATTGGCCTGGAACGTTACTACTGGTGGCTCAGACGTTTTGGCTTTGGAGAGCCGTCTGGAATCGATGTAGAAAAAGAAACCTCTGGAAACCTCCTCGATTTTTCACGCTGGTACGACACTTTCTTTGCTCATCTTGCGATTGGTCAGGGTATCGGGGTTAACGCCTTCCAGCTGATAAGAGCGTTCAACGCTATAGCAACAAACGGTGTTTTAGTAACACCACACTTTTTACATTCTATATCCGGTCCCGACGGTGAGAAAGAGATTCTCTATCCTTCAAAACGCGTGATCTCAGAAAGTACCGCGATCAAGTTAAAAAGAATACTTGAAGAAGTTGTAGAAAGAGGTACGGGTGTTAAGGCGTCAGTAGCTGGATTGAGGATAGGAGGAAAAACAGGCACGGCTCAGAAGGCCTCTACGAACGGTTACGAAGATGGGCGCTACTATTCGATATTTTTGGGTTTCTTTCCACTCGAATCGCCGCAATACACAGTTCTGGTACTTATGGACGAACCATCCACCGAATACCTTGGAGGAGAGGTTGCTGCTCCTGTTTTCAAATCTGTTGTTGAAAAAATCACAGAGATCGGAGAGAAAGATACACCGGAATTCGTCAGAAATGCTGTGAAGGGGGTTGTCCCTGATTTTCGTGGGTTGACCGTCAAGGAAGCACAACTATTGGCAAACGCGCTGGGGCTGGAAGTCGAGATCATAGGTAGAGGAATAGTTAAACGTCAGGATATAGAACCTGGTAGAATTTACTCTGAAAAACTGAAAATATCCCTTGTATGTGGATTCGAAAGCGAGTGAGATAGTGCGAATTTATCTGCTTTACGGGGACGATGATTACGCCAAGGAAATCTTTCTTAAACAACAGGTGGGCAAGTTTCTTCGGATTCGCAAAGAAGACCCCGATAAGGTTGATATATTGAAACGAGCAGCTGGTGCCATTGGCTTCTTCGCCGAAGGGCAGTTTGGTGTTTATGCCCAGGCGTTTGACAGCTGGAGAAAAGGTGATCAGTCGTCGTTTGTGGAAACGTTGCAACGTCTTGAGAATTCATCTCTTGAAGTGTTTATAGACGTTACCAGCTCGATCCAGATGCCAGCGCAACTGGACGTTATAAAACGTCGTTTTGAACTGCCAAAACCCTGGCAGGAAAAGGATTGGATCAATTCCGTGATGGAAATAGCCCAAAATGTTGGAATTAGCATCTCTGCTGAAGCTGCAACGGAGCTTTTAAAGCGTTTGGGACATAACAAGTGGGCCATCCACAGTGAACTTTTGAAGCTGTCGGTTCTGTCTAATGAGGTGGATACCGCTCTCGTAAACGATATGACTCCGTTTATAGAACCAGCACAACTTGAAACCCTAATGAACAGTGTGGTAAAGCGATCCAGAGATTCACTTTCTATGATATCCGACATTCTGAAGGATTACGATGCTCTTTTGGTGGTTGCCGCTCTGTTTGGTCTGTTTCGTGATATGTACGTTATTCTTTCCCGTTATTCTGGCGAGGAGGTAAGCTGGGAAACTGTCAAAAATTACTCTGTGGCTCTTAACATTCCTGTTCCGCGTGTGGCAATGATTCTTGGATTTCAGTTTAAACCGTCTAAGTCGTCTGTGTTGAACCCTTTGAACCTATGGAGAGTAGACGAGGTTGAAGAAACACTGCTAAGGATACAATTGCTGGAAATGAACATAAAAGATGGTGAAATAGATCCAAAACTGGGTCTGATGAACTTTCTTTCATATATTCTATCTGAGGAGGTGGTCAGACAATGAAAGGCTTTCTTGTGTGTGTCGTGGTGATTTTTGGTTCGTTGTTACTGGCAGCAGACATGGCTGGCGGTGGATTCATGGCGGGATACTTTCAAGTATCTCTGGACGCTGTCAACGAGACATTTGGAACAAACCTCGAAACCCCCTCTTTCGCTTTTGGCGGTAGTTCCTTCACCAAATGGAAGGGCAAGGTGCTCTTCTTAGATGTCATTTCTGGCGGCGAGGGATACGGTGTTTACACTGCAGATAACACCGCCCGTTTCAGCGGAGGACTGGGATATGCTTACATTGGATTGCTCTTGAAGATCGGAAACCTCGGCTTTGATGCGCTGGCGGGCATTGGCGGAGCGGGGTTTACCTTTCTGAAGGACGTGACTGGTGAAGATACGCTTTCAGCGACGGACATTTCTGAAAATGGCAACGTAACGCACATCCAGCTAAATGGATTACCCGCTGTTTTCGGTGCCGATGTCACCTTCGATATCACCGACAACCTCCAGTTTTTCGTTGGTGCTCGCTACAATCTCTGGCTATGGAAGCAAGAATGGACATCTCCTTTCGACCAGAAAGTCGCTGGTTTTGACTTTGATCCTTTGATGCCGCAGGTCTACGTAACCGGCATTAGATTCGGGAGGTTCTGATGGTTTACAGATCAAATCCAGTCTTTTCTCCAAGACCCTGGGGGGATCCGTGGCTTAACTCCCTTTTTGGGGTTAATACTGATCCCCCCATTGGTGAGGTTTGGCTTCTTTCTGGATTAAAAGACCACGAATCGAATTTTCTGGATCTTGAAGGAAAAGCCGTTGATCTCACGGAGGTTACTGAAGCAACCGGTCTTGATCTTCCAAGATTTCCTCTTTTGATAAAGCTTATCTCCACAACCGACTGGCTCTCTGTACAGGTCCATCCCGACGACGAACTCGCGGTGAAACTCGAAGGCGAACCCTGGGGAAAGAACGAAGGGTGGTATTTCCTCAGCGATGGTGTTGTCGCTCTTGGTTCGGTGAATGCTGAGGAACTGAGAAACGCCCTTGAAGCCGGAAACCTTGAAAGGATCATGAAAAAGATAAACGTTTCCAAAGGAGATTTTCTTTACCTTCCAGCGGGTACCCTCCATGCGCTGGGCCCAGGAACGAAGCTGATTGAGATACAGCAGACATCTGATCTCACATACCGTGTATTCGATTGGGGAAGGCCAAGGCCTCTACACATAGAAAAAGCACTGCTTGCTGTAAAGCCCGTAACAGCGCAGCCTCAAAAAGCGGGAAGAATCGTTTCCACCCCTTATTTCTCCATCGAAATGCCAACAGGAAACTCCGTTGATATAGAAGGATTTGCGGTGGTCATCAACGGAGATTATTCAACATATGTGGTTCCTCAAAGAGAGAGGTTTACCTTCGACTCTCCCTGGATGGTTATCAGGCTTGGTAGGTGGTGGTTTGAAAGGTTCGGACAAAAATAAAAGGGGCCTTAAGCCCCTGGCGTGCCTGGGGAGATTTGAACTCCCGACCTCCAGATCCGCAGTCTGGCGCTCTATCCAGCTGAGCTACAGGCACACTCTGGCGGAGAGGGAGGGATTCGAACCCTCGGTGGGAAAAACTCCCACACTTGCTTAGCAGGCAAGCGCCTTAGGCCGCTCGGCCACCTCTCCGCTTCGTTCATATGATAACATAAAACAGAATTGATTTCAACGCTTGATCTCCCATCAAAGCTCCAATTTCAAAAGCCCCTTAACCATTTGTCTTTGAATAGAGCCATTCTTAGGACGTTCCTTCAGTTATATCCCTGAAGAACTCTTCTTTGAAAAATTCCCTAGACTTAAGGTTTCACATACTCGGTTCCTTGTAGGTTTAGGGAAGAAGAGTATTTTCGGCGAAATTTTAAAAGGGTGATGGTATGACGCAAAGGACGATAAAAATAGGAAGAAGAATTATTGGAGAGAGTTTTGAGACCTTTATTGTCGCCGAAATGTCTGCCAATCATCTTCAAGATTTCGATCTCGCGGTGAAGATAATAAAAGCGGCCAAAGAAGCTGGAGCCGATGCTGTCAAGTTGCAAACATACACTGCCGATACCATGACAATAGAATCCGACAAAGAGTACTTTCGGATTAAACAGGGAACACTCTGGGATGGCAAAACACTGTATCAACTTTACAAAGAAGCTTCCACCCCGTGGGAATGGCAACCGAAATTAAAAGAGATAGCTGAATCGGAAGGTCTTATATTGTTTTCAACTCCATTCGACAAAACGGCTGTCGATTTTTTGGAAGAGATGGATGTACCTGCTTACAAGGTGGCGTCTTTCGAAATAACCGACATTCCACTGATCGAGTATATTGCCTCCAAAGGGAAACCCGTGATAATCTCCACGGGCATAGCAACTCTTGGTGAGATTGAAGAAGCGGTAAATGCGTGCAGAAAGATGGGAAACGACCAGATAGTGCTTTTAAAATGCACAAGCGCGTATCCCACACCTATAGAAGATGCCAATCTCAGAACCATACCGAATCTTGCCGAAATTTTTGGAACGCTGATCGGTCTGTCCGATCACACTATGGGAATAAGCGTGCCGATTGCAGCGGTGGTTCTTGGCGCTGTGATGATAGAAAAACATTTCACGCTCGACAGATCTCTTGGGGGACCTGATGCCGCATTCTCACTTGAGCCCGAGGAGTTCGCTCAAATGGTGAAGAGTATCCGAGAAGTCGAAAAAGCCATGGGTAATGGGGCTTACGAACTCACTGTTTCTCAAAAGAAGGGAAGGTTTTTTGCGCGATCACTTTTCGTTGTAAAAGATGTTAAAAAGGGGGAAAAATTCACGGAAGAAAACGTGCGATCGATAAGACCAGGTTATGGCCTTCCACCAAAATATCTGAGATATGTTCTTGGTAAAAGGGCTTCGAAGGATGTAAAGGCCGGAACTCCTTTGTCATGGGAGTTAATAGGAGAATGAGAGTGGTTTTCAGGACCGAAGGTGGAAGCAGTGTGGGTATGGGACATCTTTCTCGTTGCCTCTCGCTTTCTCATGTATTTTCCAAAGAAGCGGATATTGTGTTTGTAGTGAATGAGGAAGCGAGTTCGGTTGTTCGAAATAGCGGGTATGATGTATGTTTAAGCGAAGCGTTCGACGTTTCCGATGTTGCCAAAATCACGTCTTTAAAACCCGATTTGATAGTGGTGGACTCTTACCGCGCTGATTCGGATTACATTGACTCACTGAGAAAAATAGCGAAAGTTGCGATTTTTGATGACAACGGCGAGCACAACCCTGTAACCGCTCATTATGTCATAAACGGAAATCTCCATGCAACTCATATAGATTATCAATCGCTTTATACTGATACGCTTTTCTTCTTAGGTCCCCGGTTTCTTGTCATGAAACCCGAGTACTGGCACATCGAGGAAGAAGATAACTATAAAGGAGAGGGAATCCTAATCACCGTGGGTGGAGCAGATCCCCACCACCTCATACTCAAGTTCATGGAAGCGCTTAGGGATTTACCGATCGTCAAAAAGGTGATCGTGGGGCCATTTGTACCACCCGATGAGCTTCAAAAGATCGAAGGTAATTCAAAGGGATTCGATATCATATGGAAGCCTGTGTCATTGAAAGAACACATTAAACGATCGAAACTCGTTTTAACGGCGGCAGGATCGACGGTTTACGAAGCAATCCTTCTCGGTAAGCGGCTGGTGGTATTTTCCTTGGCGGAGAATCAGGTACCAATAGCAGAAGCACTTGCCAGACATGGAGTCCTTTACTTAGGACACTTTGAAAATATAGACTGGCAGAGTCTGTCTGAAATTATTGAAAGAGAATACTCAGAAAGCGATGCTCTATCTTTAGATGCAAAGACGATAGGGCTTGACGGTAAGGGAGTTTTCAGGCTGACAGAAGAGTTGATCGGGAGCTGGTATCAATGATAGTATACGCTGCGAACAACCGAAACGGGTTAAACGTACTTAGAGAATTGAAAAAAATGGGAGTAGAAATAGAATACCTACTCGTACACCCGAAAGAAAGAGGACGGTATGTTGAAGAAATAATAGAAGCTTCTGAAGTGAGCAAAGATAGAATATTTGTCTGGAATAAGAACAAAATAGAGGTTTTAAAGGGCATTCTATTTGCCAAAACCTCCAGGGTTCTTTTTTCGGTCAACTTCGGCTACATAATACCCAAAGAAATTCTGGACATGTTTGAACTTCCCATCAATCTTCACATGGCCTATCTTCCCTACAACAAGGGCAGTCATCCAAATGTTTGGGCGATCGTGGAAAAAACCCCCGCTGGCGTGACAATACACCGAATGACCGAATCAGTTGATGGTGGAGAGATATTCGCGCAGATGATAGTGGAAGTTGAACCCTGGGATACGGGGAAAAGCCTTTATGAAAAGCTAGAGAAGGCATCAATAAAATTAGTAA
>DPRG01000139.1 GCA_003538775.1 Thermotogae bacterium | reverse complement strand
ATGGTATACGAAACTGATAAACTGATAAAAGAGTATCGCGAAAGCTGAGCAATAAAAAGGGCGGCTTCGAAGCCGCCCTTTTTATCATTTGTTCAGGATCTCAAACAGCGATTTCAACTGCTTACTCTTGGTGGGATGCCTGAGCTTCCTTAAAGCTTTCACCTCGATCTGCCTTATGCGTTCTCGAGTAACATTGAATATCTGCCCCACTTCTTCGAGGGTTTTGGATTTGCCGTCGATTAAACCATATCTCATTTTCAATACAGCTTTTTCGCGGGAGCTGAGCGTGTTCAAAATTTTCTCTATCTCTTCCCTTACAAGGAGCTTAACCGCGTCTTCTTCAGGAGATGCTGTGGATTCATCAGGGAGAACGTCCGCCATGGTGGAATCTTCATCTCCACCTATGGGTGATTCCAGGGAAACTGTTTCTTTCGCCGCTTGAAGTATCTCTTCGATCTTTTCAACAGGTTTGCCGGTAATCTCGGCAAGTTCTTCTACTGTTGGATAATCCCCGTGTTCCTGCAAGTAATCTCTTATGACTTTATTGAGTTTGTTTATGGTTTCCACCATGTGAACCGGCACACGTATAGTACGCGCCTGATCGGCTATCGCCCTGGTTATTGCCTGCCTGATCCACCATGTAGCATAGGTACTGAATTTGTAGCCCTTTCTGTAATCGAACTTTTCGACCGCTTTGAGTAATCCTATGTTTCCTTCCTGAATGAGGTCCAAAAAGCTCAAACCACGTCCAACATAACGTTTGGCTATGCTCACAACAAGTCTTAAGTTGGCACTTATGAGTTGCTCCCTGGCCTTCTTGTCACCTCTCTGCGCTCTTTGAGCCAGCTCTCGTTCTTTCGAAGGTGTAAGCAAAGGAATCTTTCCGATCTCTTTAAGGTACATCTTTATCGGATCCTTGAGAGAGATATTGTCATACATTTCTGGGCCTTCCGACAAGCCTTCAAAGATCTGATCTTCTTCTGCTTCCTCGGTTTCCTCTTCTACATCGCTCTCGATGATTTTGATGTTTTTGGATTCCAATTCTTCGTACAAACTCTCCATGAAGTCGGTGTCGAATCCCTCCACGTCCGGTGGAAAAGCTTTGTCTATATCTTCATAAGTTATATATCCTTTCTTCTGTCCTTTCTCTACCAGTTTTTTCATCCTCTTTTTAACTTCTTCGGGTGTTAAAACTTTGGCGTTTCCTTTCTTTGCCATACAGATCACCCCTTTCTCTTAAGGAGTTTGCTCAAATAAACACGCTTGTTCAAGAGCTCCGAGCGCTCTTGAACACTCAAAGAATCGTCCTTAAGCTTTCTGTCCAGTGAATCTATTTCAGCCTCCAATTTTTTCCTTTCGAGCCTTTTCTTACAATCCTCCAGAATCTCTCGTTCTCTGCCTGGCAAAATCTCCAGATCAAGGTCTTCGAACAATCGGTCCACCATATCTTTTGACAATTTTGAAGCCAAAAAGTTCAAGCTTACTTCTGGATCATTTCTAACAACCTGGTAGAACTGTTTACCGAAGTCTGTGAGAACATCTTGAAATTCTTCCATAACACTCAAAGCATCTTCACGCAATTCGGAAGAAGACATAAAAAGTTTCACCAGAAAATCTTCGGCATCCTTCTTTGCTCCTTTACCCTGTGGAACGGCGACGTTTTCCTCAAGACTTTTCTGTCCCTTCCAGAAGGCTTCCACATCTTCGTTTGGCCAGTCTACAAACCCACTCACACTTTCCAGATAACGTCTCGCTCGGTCAGGATTAGATTCCTTCAGCAGTTTGTACCACCGCGCGGTTTTCCTCAGATACATTTCTTTTCCTGAAACGGTGGTTAAATCCAGTCCGCCTCTTTCAACCGATGCCAGAAAGACTTCGTAAGGTCTGGCATTCAAAAGCTCTTTTTGAAGAGTTTCAGGCCCATACTTGCTCAGTATTTCATCAGGGTCCTTACCCCTCTCAAGAGTGACCACCACTACACTGAGATTCCGTTTCACTATTTCCTCGAAAGCTCTTCGCGCGCCCTTCACGCCCGACTCATCTGCATCGAAGATCAACAACAGATTATCCACTACCGATGCTATTTTCGATAGGTGCATGGATGTTAAAGAAGCTGTAAGTGCAGCAACCGCGCTTTTTATTCCCACTCTGTGAAGAGCTATCGCGTCGAAGTATCCTTCTGCCACCGCTATGAAACCGGTTTTTTTGGCCGCTTTTTTCGCTCTATCGAAAAGATAGAGTAATCCTGATTTCCTGAAAAACCTTGAATCTCTCGAATTCAGATACTTAGGTTCCCCTTCACCAATTATTCTGCCGCCAAATCCCACTACTCTGCCCTGTTCGTTCTTTATGGGAAATATTACCCTGCCCTGAAAACGATGAACGTAACCCGACTCAGTCCTTTGCAGCAAACCATTCTTCAATGCGGATTCGAGCGCAATGCCTCTCTTTCTTAAATATCCCTCTATCTCAGAATCCAAACCACGGGGGGCATAACCTAATTCAAAGTCTTCGATGTCATTCCTTGAAAGTTTCCGAGCGTCTGTGAGATAACTGAAAGCTTCTCTGCCTTTCTCTGATAGCAACGTCAACCTGTAGTACTCTGTGAAAATCTCATGGAGTTTGGTATAAGCTTCATAGGCAACATCTTTTTTAGATAGAGAAGGCAATGACATACCCGCTCTGTTTGCCAGCTTAGAGATCGCTTCCATGAAGTCAATCTGCTCTATTTCCTGGACGAACTTTATAACGTCTCCGCTGGCTCCACAACCAAAACAGTGGTAAAAACCACGCTCCGGATTGACATAGAAGCTCGGGGTCTTTTCACTATGAAAAGGACATAGGGCCCTGTAATTTTTACCAACCCTTTGAAGGGAAACATAGGACCCTATGACCTCAACGATGTCGAGCCTGGATTTTAGCTCTTCTACAAACTCTTTCAATTCCATACTGATATGATTTGAACAGTACAGATGGGCAGGATCAGCGTTTTGAGAACTGAGGAGCCCTCCTTGCCTTCTTGAGACCGTATTTCTTTCTTTCAACCATTCGAGCGTCTCTGGTGAGCATTCCCTTGTCTCGAAGGATCTTTCTGTAATCCTCAGAGTAAGCTACAAGAGCTCTTGCCAAACCCAGCCTTACAGCTCCGGCCTGCCCCGAAAGGCCTCCGCCGGAAACGTTTATGGTAATGTCAAACTGACCTTGGGTCCCTGTAACTTCGAGAGGTTCGAAGGCGTGTCTAACGAAGCTTTGAACGTGGAAATATCCTATTGGATCCTCATACTCCTTACCATTTATTTTCACTTTGCCGCTTCCAGGCCTTATGTAAACACGCGCGACAGCGGTCTTCCGTCTGCCAACACCATGGTAATTAACAACTTCTACTGCCATTTTCTATCCTCCCCGACCTTCAGATTTCGAGTCTCTCTGGCTTTTGAGCTTCGTGTGGATGGTCTGGACCAGAGTAGATCTTGAGCTTCTTCAGCATTCTTCTTCCAAGGCGATTCTTGGGCAACATGCCCTTCACCGCGAGATACACAAGCCTCTCGGGATGCTTTGCGAGAAGATCCCGCGCCTTTGTTGCTTTGATTCCCCCGGGATATCCCGAATGACGATAATAAACTTTTTGATCAAGCTTTTTGCCCGTAAGTACCACCTTGTCGGCATTTACAACTATAACGTAATCGCCCGTATCCACGTGTGGGGTGTACTCCGATTTATGTTTACCCATCAGGATCTTTGCTATCTGTGCGGCCGCCCTTCCGAGCACTTTACCATCAAGATCCACAACGTACCACTTGTGTTCTACCTCATGTGGCTTAGCCATATAAGTAGATTGGATAAGGGGTTTCATTCTTCAATCCTCCTCTCTTGCAATCCTTCTTCAAGGGAAACTTTGAAGAAGCTGGAAACTCGCTTGTAAATCGGAACAGTTATCAACGATACTGTACCGAACTTGATCAGGTTGAAAGCAAAGATAATCGCAAGAAGCTGAGGCACAGTCATCTTTGCCCAACTCGCTATCTCGCTCAACGTCATCTTGAAGTATATTGGTACGACGACAACGTTAAGCATAACCATCACGACAGCGCTCACAATCGTCGCTATAGACATACTTATCACTGCCACGCGTTTCGTTCTCTTCCATTTGTACCAGATTGTTGATAGAAATACAAAACTGGCGCCTGCGATGAAATTCATCATTACTCCGATAACATCACCCGATTTCGCGAAGAAGAAAAGAACATCCTTCACCAGCACCACCAGAACGCCGGCGAGTGGACCCGCCATAAATCCTGTTATAAGCGCCGGTATCTCGCTGGGATCGAACTTCAAAAAAGATGCCTGTGGAAATATGGGAAATTCAATGAACATCATCACCGTTGCCAGCGCTGACATAACACTAACAATTGCTATGCGCTTGTTTTTAGACATCACTCCACCTCCGGAAGAACTTCGACGATCTTCCGGTTATTTCTCTTTCTGAATTTAACTCTTCCATCAACAAGTGAGAAAAGGGTAAAGTCTCTTCCCATACCAACGTTCTTTCCAGGATGGATCTTCGTCCCTCTTTGCCTTACGAGTATGTTGCCAGCTCGTACAAGCTGACCATCTCCGACTTTGACACCGAGGTACTTTGGATTGCTATCCCTACCGTTTCGAGCAGCTCCACTGCTTTTTTTATGGGCAAACAATTGAAGATCTATCCTCATGATCACTTCACCTCCACTCTCAAATGACCGGGGTAATCTTCCGCAATTTCTTCGAGAACTCTCGCAAATTCTTCAGCTATGATATCAAGTTCACCTGGATACTCAATTCTCAGATAACCATCGTTTTTCAAAGCGCTTCCGCCATATTTCATGGTGATTCTGGCGAAATACTGGGCGATGCCACTGACTGCTGCACAAACTATGTCTTTTCCATATTCATCGAAACCAGCGTGACCACTGATGTCAACCGTTCTTTTTTGAAGATCACAGACGACTTTGATCATCGTCACGCTTCAATTTTCTCAATTTTAACAGCCGTATACCACTGTCTATGACCTATCTTTTTTCGGGAATTCTTCCGAGGTCTGAATTTGATCGTTATCAGCTTCGGGCCTCTCACGTGTTCTACCACTACTCCAGAGACTTTAGCGCCCTCCACGTAGGGCTTGCCCACAAGCACCTCTCCATCTTTTCGTACCAGCAATACCTTGTCGAAGACGATTTCATCGCCCGGGTTGTAGCCCCGCTGAAGTTCGGTGTAAACAACTTCGCCTTCGACAACACGATATTGCCGTCCTGATGTTTCTACGACGGCGTACACAACTCCACCTCCCTGTAAACATTTGCTGGATGTAGGTAGCATTTGCTTTTAACCCCATCCAAGCCGTTTGATTTTATCACTGCAACTTTACAGAAAAATTTAACCCACTTTGAATCAACCAGATAGAGGTCCAAAAATGTGTCGAAGTAATTTTACCACACAACTTAAAGTGTTTCTTGCGCTTTGAATAACGTCAAGCAAGTGCTCGCACAAACAGTCATTGAATCTTAGATTTTCACTTTCTCATCACACATCTCGGCTTCTAAGTCTTACGAAGCGCCGAGCGAACCCCTAAGCAAACAATTACCGAACCACATGGAGGTGGTGAGATTTTGACTCCTACCTTCTTCTGTTCCAGCATA
>DPRG01000043.1:8550-21224 GCA_003538775.1 Thermotogae bacterium | reverse complement strand
CCACGCTCGAACACCCCTTTCCTTTTCTTTGCGTGGGGTTCTTTGTTTATGCGAGCGAAGGAGAAAGCGAGTGAGAGTCGTGGGATCACGTGTGTTTTGTTCTCTTACTTCTTTCTGGAAGCTCCCGTTTACAAGTGATTGCAAGGAACAAGGCGGATCATCCTTCACTTGACTCAGCGAAGAGAGCTGAGGAAACACGAATGCAAAAAGACTGGCTGATCACAGCACAAAAAACGTTTTATCTCCTGCCTGTCAACAAGTATGAAACCCTTGAATAGAAAACGAAAAATCCGCCAAATTTTCATCGATGCCTAACGAAAATCATCTGCGCATCAGACCATATCTGTCTATCAAAGCGGTGATAAGGGCTCCCACAACTATCAAGGTAAGCCCCCAAAGAACTCCTCCCTGGGTTTCAAGCCCAAATGGATAGACAACATATAGGGAACCCACAACAAGTCCAACAATGAAGTTATCCATCCAGTCTCTGAAGCGCTTGAAGGCAAAATCCACGAGCTTCACAAAAAAGACGATGCCTGCAATCACACCAATACCAAAAGGTGTTAAAACCTTTAGATCCAGACCGCTAACAGCCGCGATCACCACATCGTAAAGACCGAGTATCAGAAGTAGCAACGAACCACTCAGGCCCGGAAGGATCATTGCACAGGCTGCGGCGGCCCCGCCAAGGCCCAGCGTGATAGGTGATATTCCCAACGAAGTACGAATACTGAAGATTTGTGGAACCATCACCAGAGCAAGTCCAATAAAAACAGGAAGAGTCATCACCCTTTTAAGGCGTCTGAAAAGGCTCGGCAACGAACCCAGTATTAGCCCGAAGAAAACCGCATAAGTGGCAAAGCGCTGTGAATGGAGCAAAAACTCCATACCACCAGAACCCGTAAAGATCGCCACAGCCATTCCCACAGCCACAAGAAGAAGAAACAACACATCTTCTCTCTTCGCCCTGAAAGAGAAGAGAGAAGAAACTGTGGTGATCAACCGCTCATAGATCCCGGTAAGCACTGCTACAGTACCGCCGCTGACACCTGGAATGAGGTTTGCTAACCCTATGAGAAAACCAGAAACAAGAAACCTCATTTTTCGGATTTTTCTTCCACCTTAGCTGGTTTGTGCTCTCCGGGTTTTATCTCTCTGAGATACCTCGCTGCTTCTTCAGGAGGGGTTGGGTTTATGTAAAATCCTGAACCCCACTCAAACCCAGCCACTTTGGTGAGTCTCGGCACTATTTCGAGATGCCAGTGGTAGTACTCCGCACCTTCTCCAGTTTCGGGTGCCGTATGAAGCATGAAGTTGTAAGGAGGATTATCCAGCCCTTCATAGATCCTGTAAAGCGTGTTCTTCAGAATCTGAGCGAAACTCTTTATCTCGGCATCCGTGATCTCCCGGAAACTGTGGGTATGTCTGCGGGGCATAATCCAGGTTTCAAAGGGGAAACGAGATGCGAAAGGTTCAAAGGAAATGAAATCATCGTTGATCTCAACAACTCTGGCGTTTTCAAGACGTTCCTGGTTGATCATATCACAAAAGACACATCGCTCTTTGAAGGAATAGTACTCTCTGCTTCCCACAAGCTCCTCATGAACCCTCTTTGGGACTATGGGAGTGGCGATGATCTGAGAATGCGGATGTTCCAGAGAGGCTCCAGCGAGCGATCCATGATTCTTGAATATCAACACATACTTTATCCCATCGCGCCGAACCAGGTCTTCATAACGGTGCTTGTACGCCCATATGATCTCTTCCACCTGTTTTATGTTCATTAAAGCCATATTGGTGTTGTGATCCGGCGTCTCGATAACAACCTCATGTGCCCCAAACCCTTTCATCGCGTCGTACATTCCATGACCGTAACGCTCAGGAGTGAGTGAAGGATCGAGTGCCGGAAACTTGTTGGGGACAACCCTGATCCACCAGCCGGGGGTGTTGGGTTCAGTGTCAGCCGGCCTGAATGCCATTATCTCGGGAGGGGTGGTATGCTCGTTCCCGTAATCAAATGGACAGAATCCTCCCTTCTTCTCCTCTCTGGGAAGTGTGAAATCGTGAGGCCTTTTCGCCCTTTCAGTCGAGATGATCACCCATCGGTTTATAACAGGGTCTTTTCTCAATTCTGGCATTTTTCATACCTCCTATTTCATTGCTGTTTTGCCATCTCGTATAGCTTAAGGTATTCGGATGCGCTCTTCTCCCAGGAACAGTCCGTGGTCATCGCGTTCATCACCAGCTGTCGCCAGTGATCCTTTTCTTTCTGATGATAATAAACGGCCTTTAGAAGAGCCCTCAGCAACTCCGAACCCTTGTATTCATAAAAACCGAAACCATTCCCTTCTCGCTTTTCAGGGTTGTACTCCTTCACAGTATCAGCCAACCCGCCTGTATAACGAACCACCGGGATTGTTCCATATCTCATGCTCAGCATCTGTCCCAACCCGCAGGGTTCATAACGAGAAGGCATCAGGAAGATGTCCGATCCAGCGTAGATCTTTTGGGCAAGCTCCACGTTGAACGTGATGTTAGCGGAAACCTTTTCGGTAAATCTTCTCGCAAGCTCAGCGAAAAAGGATTCATATCGAGGGTCTCCTGTTCCAAGAAGAACGAACTGGACGGGCAGAACGGAAAGATAATCAGCAATCTCCATCACCAGATCGAAACCCTTTTGATCCACGAGACGGCTGATAACGCCGATCAACGCGACATTATCATCTACGGGCAAACCGAGCTCCTCTTGCAGCTTTGATTTGTTAAGGTACTTGCCCTCCACATTGTTTACATCGAAATTCGCATAAATCCTTTTATCAGTAGCCGGATCGTACTCCTCATAATCGATACCGTTGAGCACTCCATAAAGATGCTCACTTCTGCTCCTTAAAACCCCCTCGAGTTTGGCACCATATTCAGGCGTCTGGATCTCCTCGGCATAGGTTGGAGAAACAGTGTTGATCAGGTCAGAGAACACCAATCCGCCTTTCATGTAATTTATCTGACCATAAAACTCGAGTGCGTCGATATTGAACAAGTACTCCGGAAGACCTGCGACACCCAGATACTCCCGGGGAAATACCCCCTGATATCCCAGATTGTGTATGGTGTAAAGGGTCTTGACGTCTCTAAAGAAAGGATCTTCCCGTAAATTCGTTTTCAAATAAACCGGTAAAAGCCCTGTCTGCCAGTCATTGGCATGGATTACATCGGGTTTCCAGTCCAGTTCTTTCAACGCTGCAAACACTGAACAGGTGAAAAACGCCGCCTGTTTGCCCAGATCGGGCGCACCGTAGACCTCTTCAAAATTGAAATAATCGGGATTCCATATGAAGTAAACTTCAACATCGCTCTTTGGCAGCGTGGATCTGTAGAGGTCCACAGTGCCTCCGCCTTGTATGAAGGGCACAGAAATAGAAGAAGCCACTTTTTCAAGCCCGACTCCGGCCTTTTCTGCGTTTTTATCCACTATCCCATGCTTTGGCATGAAGATCTTAACGTCCACACCAAGCTTTTTCAACGCCTTAGGAAGAGCGCCTGCAACGTCGGCAAGCCCTCCAACTTTCGCGAAGGGATAAACCTCATAACTGACAAAAGCAACCTTCATTCTATCACTCCCTTTCCAACTTTAAGGGTTCATCATGGGGAAATACTATATAACTGGCCGTTGAAGCATGCTCCAGAACAAACCATGCCACTTCGTCTTTCCTGTACCCTTTAATTATATCGTAATACTGCAGACGAGTTGTGCAGATATCCCCGGGCACGAACACCACGCCCATGTTGTCCGTTTCAAGAACAAGCGAAACATGCTCACGACTATGGTAAGGCGTATGGAAAACACGGATCGACCCGGAAAGCTTCATGCCATCTTCTAAATCAACCACTTCCTTCCAGCCTTCAACAACCATCCTGTAAGCCTTTCCCAAAATCTCTCCAAAAGTATCTACGCTCTTTGTCTTCCACTCTGGATGAATATGTATCCGGGCGTTTGGAAAGAAGACACTGTTAAAGGCGTGATCCAGATGAAAATGTGTCAAAACGATATCTGTGATATCATTGACAGAGATCCCGAGTTCTGAAAGACGTCTTTGAAGTGCACCAATTGTAGGATATCCTCCTGGATCTACCAGAATCTTTTTGTCCCCATCGCAAAGCAACAAGGCGGTGCTGAAAGGCGCTTCAACACCAGGTGATCTTAAAATTCCGCCGCTGATAACAATTTCAAGCCTCAAAGGAGATTCACCCCCAGTATTACCGCGATCCCAAGAGCCCCGCAGTAATAGCCAAAAACTGAAAGACGCCTCATCAGTGTTATTCGCTTCAAGATCACCAGTGCAATCAGGCCCACCAACATCGAGGCAAGAAAAGCCGTCACAGAAGATATATTTAACGTCTGTTTGTCAAACTTGAGCAATCCCGCTGCAGCCGTTATGGGAATGCTCAAAAGGAACGAATAACGAAGCGCGTCGGTTCTTTGCAAGCCCAGCAAAAGACCCGCAAAGATGGTCACTCCGCTCCTGCTGATGCCGGGTAAAACCGCTGTGGATTGCAGCAAACCTATCAAAATCGCTCTGAAAAAGCCCATTTCGTCCATTCTCAACTTTCCTTCAAGCCGGTCAGACAGGATCAAAACAGTGGACAGGATTAAATAGAAGAAACCCACGATCCAGGATAGATTCGAGAAGATCTTTTCTACTGGCGATTCTAAGGAAAGCCCCAGCACGCCCGTCACCAGTGTGGAGGTTATCAGGTACAGCAGTGTTCTGAACTCAGGGATACGACTGTAACTTTTTACGGGCGATCGTAAGCCTTTCAAAGATCTGAAAAGCGATAACACATCATTCCATACAAAGAAGACAACTGCTACAAGGGTGCCAAGATGAAGAAAAGCTATAAAGGATAAACGATCCGCTGACGCAATCGACTGTATGCTTGAAAAGATCAACAAATGTCCCGAGCTTGAAACCGGCAGAAACTCCGTAGCCCCCTGAAGAGCGCCCATGAAAAGCGACCAGATCACATCATTCACCAAAACCTTCCTCCGGGATCACTGAATCGTACTCTATACCTGCATCGTCAAGCATCTTCCGAATATGATCCGCATCGAGTGTATCCACTCTCAACACAACTCTATGCTTGTTCTCCCCTTCGGGATAGGTGAGTATCGATAGGATGTTTATGTCACTTTCTACAAGCACATCGACAACACGTTTCAACGCTCCAGGAACATCTTCTAAAAGCAAAGAAAGCCTGCACCCCTTTTCGCCGATAGCCGTCATTTCCATCAAGAACTCCAGCACTTCAAACACCGTCAGAGCGCCAAGAACTCTCATCGACTCATCTACAACAGGCAAAGCAAACTCTCTGCTGTCTGTAAGAAGTACGATCGCATCTTCAACGAAGCTGTCTTCGGACACCACATGAGTGGCAAAATGGACCAACTCTCTTAGAGTCTTATCTTTCGGAGCTTCCAGGATATCGAATTTGTTCGCGATGCCCACCAGTTTGCCTTCCTCATCAACAGCTATGACAAGCGGTATCTCCAGTGCCTGAAGCTCCGCCTTGATATCCAAAACCTTTAGGTCTGCTTCAAAACGCGGGAAGTCTCTTTCCATCCATTCCCCAACACGCACTCGAATCACCCTCTATTTTTTATTCTATCTTCTCAAGCTCATTGAGATCACCTATGCGTTTGAAAAGAAGTGCCAGCCTTTTCAAGAAAGAAAGCCTGTTCATTCTAACGGAGAGATCTTTGTCCATAACGAAAACACTGTCAAAATATCTGTCTATATGAGGCCTGAGAGACGCCAGTTTTCGCACCGCTTCACGATAATCCAGGTGATCAAGAGCGTCCAGCACCTCCGGCTCGATCTTTACGAACTCATCGAAAAGCTCGAATTCCGCTTTCTCAATGAATCTTCTCGGATCAAAATCGATCTCAGAATGGTTTCTCGTGATGTTAAAAACACGTTCAAATCCAACTAACAGATCGTTGTACTCACTGGTGTTCTTTATTTCCTGAATGACGTTAGCGCTTAGAAAAGCTCTGAACGGCGTTTCAGAAAGAGCCAGAGTACAGCGAACAATATCATAATCAAAACCTTTTTCTTCTTCAAGAAGAACTTCCAGACGCGTTTTGAAGAACTCGTAAAGGGTTTTTAAGGTAGCTTCATCATGCATCCTCAAAAGTTCCAGAGATTTTTTCAAAAGATCTTCCAAAGAGATGTCCCATTCAAATTCGATCAGCGTTTTCAATACAGAAGTAGCCTTGCGTTTCAACCCGTATGGATCCCTGGAACCACTTGGTATATTACCCACGGCAAAGTTACCCACAACGGTATCTATCTTATCCGCAATCGACAGGATAGCCCCTACAACGCCTGAAGGAACATCCATGTACTGCTCCTCAAGGGCCTGACAGACCTCCTCGGGCTCACCGTCCATGGACGCGTAAATCCTTCCCACTATACCCTGAAGTTCTGGAAATTCGTAAACCAGCATGGTCGCCGTATCTGCTTTTGACAGCAGCGCCGCGCGGTCTACAAGGCTCTTCAACTTTCCAGCGTTATCACCAAGTTTTGAGAGTACGAATGAAGATAACTGCCGGACTCTTTCCACCTTATCCTTAAGAGTTCCCAATTCATGCTGAAAGACCACACCTTCCAGTCTCTTAACGAACTCTTCAAGGCAATGCTTACGATCGCGCTCGAAATAGAACCTCGCGTCGTCAAGCCTGGCGTTGATCACCCGCGAATAACCAAGTGAGACGGTATCTGACAGACTTTCCGGGCCATCCACAAATGCCACGAAAGCATTCTTAAGCTGACCGTTTTTCAGAACTGCGAAAACTCTTTGATGATGCTTAAGAGCAGTTTCCACAACAGGCTTTGGAAGTTCAAGAAACTCTTCGCTGAATCTCCCAAGGAAAGCTGTCGGGTACTCTGTGAGCGCGACAACCTCATCGATCAATTCCTCATCTTTCACCACATGCACTCCATGAGTTTCTTCTATCTCTCTTAAGCATTGATGAACTCTCGCCCTTCTATCATCTACTCTGGGAATCACCATGTTGTTCAGGCAGAGATCGAAATATCTGGAAGGCTCATCAATGGTGAACGTGGTATTCAGATAACGGTGCGAAGAACTCAAACGATCGGCTTTCACACCGAAAGTAGAAAAATCCACCACTTTATCGTTCATCATCAGCACTATCCAGTGAACCGGACGAACGAACGGGCCAAGATTCACACCCCATTTCATAGGCTTTGTGAAATGCAGACCTTCAATCAGACTGCTGACGATTTCAGGCAATACCTCTTCAGTTCGCCGTCCCGGTTTTCTTATGACGGCATAAACGTAAGAGCCTTTATCTTCTTCGCGAACCTCCACATCGTCCAGCGTCACTCCACACGAACGCAAGAAACCCTCGAGGGCCTTTGTGGGATTGCCGTTTTCATCGAAAGCGACTTTACTCGCAGGACCTCGTCTTTCCATTATCGTGTCTTCCTGGCGTTCATCGAGATCCACAAGGAATCCCATACGCCTTGCCGCAACAAAGATTTCAAGATCCCTGTACTTTATGCGATACTTTTCGAAAAGCTCTCTTGCGAGAGATTCGAGCTGCTTTTCTATTGAGAAAACCTCACTCTCGGGAAGTTCTTCAACACCGAGTTCAAAGAGCACCTGCATCCATCTCGCTCCTTTTCTGATGCTCCAGGTAAACTTCCGCGCATCTTTTGGCCAGTCTCCTTATCTTTCCTATAAACGATTGTCTCTGTACCTGACTTATCGCGTTCCTCGCATCCAGCAAGTTGAAGGTGTGGGAACATTTCATAACAAAATCATAGGCAGGAAGATAGAGATCTCGTTCGAGTAGTCTTTCACACTCCCTGTAATACTTATCGAAGAGATCGAAAAGCATCTGTGTGTCCGCTACCTCGAAGTTGTACACGGAAAACTGATACTCGTTTTCCTTAAAGACTTCGCCATAAGTGATATGCTCGTTCCAGCGTACCTCAAAGAGATTCTCAACGTTCTGCAAAAACATCGCTATTCGCTCAAGTCCGTAGGTGATCTCAAGGGGAACGCTTGGAAGATCAAAGCCAGCCATCTGCTGAAAATACGTGAACTGGGTGATCTCCATTCCATCAAGCCATACTTCCCATCCCACACCCCACGCCCCAAGTGTGGGGGATTCCCAGTTATCCTCTACAAAACGAAGCTCGTGTATCTTCGGATCTATACCCAGATGTACCAGTGAATCTATGAATAACTGCTGTGATTCTTGGGGTGAGGGTTTCACAATAACCTGATACTGGAAGTAACGCTGCATGCGGTAGGGATTCTCACCGTATCTTCCATCAGTTGGACGCCTGCATGGCTGCACAAACGCAACCCTCCAGGGTTCATCTCCAAATACACGGAAAAAAGTGGAAGGATGAAACGTTCCAGCGCCAACCTCCATATCGTACGGCTGGTCTATAACACATCCCTGCTTAGCCCAGTAGTCATTCAGTCTGGCTATCAGATCCTGAAGATACACAACATCACCTCTGCTTCATGAACTTTATAAAGGCCTTTGCAAGTTCCGGATCAAAATTTCTTCCGGCCATAGAATCGATTTTCTTCAAAGCTGTTTCCGTGTCCAGCGGGCCACCCTCGAATTCCGACGATACGGTGTTAACCGCCCAGTCATACCAGTCAACGATCGCCACGATTCGCGCAAGGAAGGGAATGCGCTCTCCCTTCAAACCGTCAGGATAACCTCTACCATCCCAACGTTCGTGGTGGGAACGGGCGATTGGGATGTACTCATCGAAATACTCCAGAGTGGCAAGAAGCAAACTTCCCACCACCGTATGATCCGATTCTTTACTCTCAAGCACCCTGAGACGCGTCGGGGTATACAAGAGTAACTGCTCAAGGCCCACCCTTCCCACATCGTGGAGCATCACGGCGTCTTTGAGAAACTCAATGATCTCGCTCGAAAGTCCCAAAAATCCCGCAAATTCAGCCGTGAGGTCGGTGACCCGCTGTGAATGACTCAAGCCGTTTTCATCTTCAACTTCCATCATTACAATAAGGCTTTTTAGAAGATTACCCACAAGCTTTTTAAACCTTTCAACATGAATGAACGTCTCCCGGAATCTCTTTTCCATCACTGAAACTTCATATATAGCCCTGAGAAGTCCCAGATCCTTCACCTTGATCTGAAGCGTTGGAGTGTTTAGCAACCATCCACCTTCGGTCTTCACGATAGTATGTTTTTCAGATGGAATCATCTCGTCAGCCGCAGACACAACAATATCCGCCTTTTTCAAGCTGCTGACGAATTCGTCCGAATCAAATATGAAGGGCTTGAAATCTTCTTGCTTTATTCCTCTCAAATATATCTTCATACTCGCCTCATTCACTCGCCGGAGTAGAAGGTTCCAGCGAACTCTGTGTTGCCGTCGTGGAAGTAGCAGAACTTTTCAGGGCGTTTTCTATGGAGCTGATCATGTCATCTATGTTGGGATACTCTGGATCAATATCCTTTAGAGCGCGTAGATATGAAAGCTCGGAATTCAAATCACCAATCGACTCGCTCATCTCGGCCAAAACCTCAAGAGCCGATGTTCTCAAATCAGTCGCCGCCTTGCTCGAATAAGCGAGCGTCTCCAGTCCAGTCTTAATATTGATGACCTCGGGTTGAAGATACTGGCTGTAAGCCTGGTAAATCTGGGGGTCTTTTATGTAATCCTTTATGCTATCGTAGCGAGACTTAAAGTACGCATAACGCACTTCCATATTCGAAGGATCGAGCTCGTACAATCTGGATAGGACTTTCTGTGAAGATGGGGCAACTTCATAAAGGGCATAGAGCACTGTCTTGAGCTTCTGCTGAAGTTCCTGTATCTGCGCCTTAACACTTTCCAACTTGCTTTTGGCTTCTTCGGTTGTAAGGTCAGGGTAGCGGGAAAGTATGTCCTTCACAAGATAGGCATCGTAATACCTGAAATACGTGTTGAGATACTCATCAACTGCGTTATCAGAAGTTGCCTCCTGCGCCAGCCGCATGTATTCGTTAGCTTTATCGGCAAGCGTTTCCGTCGATTCTTCGAGAAGCGATGGATCGAACTCCTCAGACTCCATAAGGTTAACGAAACGGGTGTAATCGAGCTCTTTGTTTTTGAGATCGTCCATCACACCTTCAGCGAGGGTCACATAAAGTGCCATCAACTGTTCATCAGCATCGCTCGCAAGATCAACACTGGTAGAGTCTGTCGCACTAACGAAGAGCCTGGAATCAAGATATTCGAATAACTCCTTGTGTTTTTCTTCATCGCCTTCAAGGTAATCGCTGTAGATCTTCATGACTTCATCATTAACCACCCATGCAAGTCTTTCTGAGTTGATGAAAGTCTCCTTCCAGCTCTGGAAACGCTCGTTTTCTATCTTAGACTTTATTTCGCTGTAAATCTGGGTGGCGTTTTTCAGATCATCAAAAGTATCGAGCTGTATCCTGTCTTCAACTTCAAGGAGATGGAAACCGTAAATGGTTTCCACAGGTCCAACGAGTTCCCCAAGCGTGGCGCTGAAAGCGGCGTTTTCAAATTCCAGCACCGTCTGGCCGTGTTTTATCCATCCAAGCTCTCCACCCTGTTCAGCGCTTTGACGATCAATGGAAAATTCACTCGCGGCATCTTCAAAGGTTATCGCACCAGAGAGTATCTCGTTTTTAAGCTTCAAAGCGGTGGCTTCGTCGGAAACGAGTATGTGTTTCACCCTGGCTTCTTCATAATCCTGCTTCAAACTTTCGAGATTTTCCTCGTAATACTTTTTCACATCGTCTTCGGTAACGTTGACCACTTTATCTTTGACCCTTGAAAGGATCATGGAGATCTCCACACGTGGTTCCAGACGCCTTTTAAGATTTTCCACGCTCCCGTAACGTGAAAGGAAGTACTGTTTACTCTGCTCGTCAGAAAGAAGCTGCTGAACTTGTTTGTCCAGCTCCGCTGCAACTTCTTCTTTTGTGGGAAGAAGGTTGTTAAGAGAAGCATAATATTTCACAACTTTCTGATCCTTGAGATCTCTGAAAATACTCGCCTTGAGAAGGGGGTAATCGAAGACATCATCAAGCTGCGCCCCAAGAGTGCGATAATAATCAAGCATGTCTTGAAAGGTTAGAGCCAGCTCACCATCGAAGATCCAGTAGGCTGAATCCAGAGGAGTACCGTCCTTCGTCAAATACGCGAGGGCATCCTGAGGTGATAATTTGGCTGTTACATCCGTTGGTGTAACCGCCGTGTTACGCGATATAAAACCGGCCACTGCCCACCATACCACTCCAAGAGCAAAGGCAATAGCTATGCTCCATATTATGATCTTTTGTCGTCTAACCAACCATCTTCTCATCCTGCATCTCTCCTTCGTTCAAAGCTTTTTCTTTTAGAAAAACAGAAAAAGATTAAAGCACCCGCTCAACGCGCCGGTTTATCCTTTGTGGCCTCCTCTAAGGCGAGAAGCCTCTCCCATCTCTTATCAACGTAATCCTGAAGCATGGAAATGATCTCATCTGCATCAGGTCGCGAAAGAAGGGCGCGGAATCTCCCCTGCTGTTCGACAAACTCTCTAATAGGCTTGAACTCTCGGGGCTTTCGGGTTATCCTGTAAACCCCTTTTTCAACTTCATAAAGCGGCCAGTACTTCGTTTGAACAGCGAGTTTCGTTATAGGAACAGCCGCATCGTCAGGCACACGCCAGAATCGCACACACGGAGAAAGAACTGCTATGAAAGATGGACCTTCAAACTTGAGGGCCTTCTCCACCTTATTCATGTAATCTATGGGCTCACCCACCGTCGCCGTTGCCGCGTAAACTCCTTCGTGAGCAGCGATGATCTCCACAATGTTTTTCTTCAGCTGAAGCTTCCCGGAAAGTTTCTCTCCAACCGGTGCAGTGGTGGTGTAGGAGCCCGGAGGAGTGGAACCGGACCTCTGATTGCCCGTGTTCATGTAACCTTCGTTGTCGTAGAGAATGTAGAGGAAATCGTGCCCTCTCTCAACAGCACCGGAAAGCGCCTGAAGGCCTATATCATAGGTACCCCCGTCACCACCAAAGGCTATGAACTTTATGGGTTTTTCTCTTTTCAGCTTCCCTCTATTTTTTAACGCGCGATACGCTGTTTCTGCACCGCTTATGGTAGCAGCCACATTCTCAAAAGCGTTATGGATGTAAGGCACACTCCACGCGGTGTAGGGGAAGATGGTGGTCGAAACCTCAAGACATCCCGTCGCGAGTCCCACAACAACATCGTATCCAAGATGCTTGGCGACCATAAGGGCCATTTTCACCGTCATGGGTGCACCGCAACCAGGACAAAGTCGATGTCCACTGGTTATACCGATTTTATTGGGATCTTCAAATTCAACGGCAAGTTGCTTTAAATTTATAGCCACTATTGAGCACCTCCTTCATTCTCTGAGACCGAGATAACCCTGCTCATCAGCCAGCAGGTCACCTTTTATAGCAGTCTCAAAAGCATGGCGGATATGTTGAGGAAGAATCTCTCTTCCACCCAGTCCGTAGATATAAGAGCCGATCAGAGGCTTCGCTGGAGCCTCGTAAAGCGCGGATTTAATTTCCGCATACAAAGGTGGCTCGGCTCCAAAGCTCGCAGATCTGTC
>DPRG01000043.1:0-8372 GCA_003538775.1 Thermotogae bacterium | reverse complement strand
GGTCTGAACATCCATAATTTCAAAAGTCCCACTTTTTTGCCCTCTTCTCTCAGCTCATCGACGACGTCTTTTATGGTCCCGCATGTGGAACCAAGCGCTATCATCACATGATCCGCATCGTCCAGTCTATATGGTTCCACATAAGCGTATCGACGACCTGATATCTTCTCAAATTCTTCCGCTATAGTGGGGAAGACTTCGTAAGCTTTTTCCATAGCGGCTATCTGCTGTCGCTTGTGCTCAAAGTAATAGTCGTAAAGATCAAGAGGGCCGAACGTTACAGGGTGATCAACATCAAGCAATGAAAAAACTGGTTTCCTTTCACCAACAAAGCTCTTTACAACGTCATCAGGAAGCATTTCCACAGGTTCCACACCATGAGATATGATGAATCCATCCTGATTGATCATAACAGGCAACTGAACATCCGGGTGTTCAGCAAGTTTCAAGCCGATAAACGTTAGATCATAAGCTTCCTGGGCGTTCTCGGCGAAAAACTGCATCCATCCGGAATCCCGTTCGGCCATCGTATCGCTATGATCACAGTGAATGTTGATGGGACCGCTTAAAGCTCTGTTCACAACAGGCATCACTATTGGCAATCTCATACTTGCAGCGATGTAAACGATCTCGTGCATCAAAGCGAGACCATTGGCGCTGGTAGCCGTCATCGCACGTGCGCCAGCCGCGGCAGCTCCCACAACTGCACTCATAGCACTGTGCTCGCTCTCAACAGGAATCATCTCCGTGTCAACAAGGCCATCAGCCACAAATTTTGCGAAATACTCAACTATAGGTGTTTGTGGAGTTATCGGATAAGCTGCCACCACATCAGGGGCTATCTGTCTCATCGCATGGGCAACTGCCTCCGCCCCTGTCACGGCCAATCTTTTCGCCCCCTCCATGATCACTCCGCCTCCTCCAGAAACTTGGTTTCGGGTTCCATGTCTATGGCGTTAACTGGACATACTCTGGCGCAAACCCCGCAGCCTTTGCAATAATCATAATTCATTCCCTTCATCTTGGCATCTTTTACGACAATAGCATTGTCAGGACAATGAAGCCAGCACATCATACAACTGGTACATTTATCCTCATGCCAGATCGGCCTCATCACTCTCCAGGTACCCGTTTTGTATGCAAGAGCCGTTGCCGGCTGATCTATTACTCCTCCAATTGGTAACTCGTACCATTTCTTCAGCTCAGCCACTGCAAGTCACCTCCTCAAATCCTCTCCTGAGGGCTCTTATGTTACCTTCAAGAGCTTTTTCAGAGAGTTTTCCACCAAGGGTCTCACGAATGTTTTTCTCCACAGTTTCGAGGGGAACAACATCCGTCACCTTCACCAGTGCCCCCAGCATAGGAGTATTGGGCATTCCTCTTCCAATCTCCTCAAGCGCGATATCTGTGGCTTTAACAATACAGATCTTTCCAGAAAACCCCGTTCGCTTACGAACCCACTCCACACCACGAGTCGTGTTCACTATCAAAACCGAGTCTTCCTTCATTCCGTCGGTAATCGGTATGGCTCCTAAAAGGGTGTCATCGAGCACGACTACGACGTCAGGATTAAGAACCGGCGCGTGGGATCTTATGTAGCTCGAACTGATCTTGTTGAACGCCCTCATGGGTGCCCCTGAACGCTCGGCTCCATATTCCGGAAACGCCTGAACGAACATCCCCGAAGCGAGAGCAGCCTCTGCGAGTATCTGAGCAGCGCTTTTTGCCCCCTGTCCTGCTCGACCATGCCATCTTATCTCCAGAAGCTTACTGGCGGTCGTCTGCATCTAAATACACCTCCCCTTTCACGCTTTAAAACTTCGAAAATCGATCCATGGAAAGATCGCATCCTGCCATTCGAGTTCTTTCAGATAATTCTCATCTATTCTACCACTCTTGAGCTGTTCGTAAAGCTTATGAAACCTTAAGGTGTGGGTTATGACTCGGTTCTTTGCGTAATCTACAGTTGTACCGGTGGTCATTATGAAAGCCCAATCGCTCGAAAGTGCAAGAAAAAGCTCTCTCAACATCTGGTTCAAACACCTTTCCTCCAGAGGAGACGGACTGGAAACACGGTCTATAACTTCCGACATTCTCTCTATCATCTCATCGTAATGTCTGTATATCCAATCGTTGCTACCATTCAACCAGACCTCAAAGTATCCGTTGGCCCCCCAAGTGGAAGCCGCCGGAGTCAAAACCTGATACTCGTCAAAGATATCCAGAACCTCGGATGGCGTACTCGGGATCACGCTCTGACTCTTTGACAACTCTCTGAAAAACTCTTCCAGAAAGAGCGGACCCTCATACCACCAGTGACCAAAGAGCTCCGCATCAAAAGGAGCAACTATAACGGGGGCATTTTCGTCAAAAAGTTCGTACAAACGCTCCACCTGTCGCTCTTTTTTTCTCGCAAAATCACTGGCATGTTCCTTTACAGCCTTAAGGGCATCTTCCAGAACGTAATATTCCTTTTTCGACAGATCCGCATCCTTTGACGTGATCCGGTAGTACTTAATTCCCGTGTTCACTCTTTCTCCGCTCTTATCTATGTATGGTCTGATATATTCGAGCTCCCTGTCGAATCCAACATCTCTGTAAAACTCTCTGTAACGAGAATCCCCCGGATACCCCACCTGAGCGCTCCAGACCTCTTCGCTGGACTCTGGATCACGAGCAAAAACGAAAACACCTTCCGGCGTCACTGCGGGCCTATAAACACCATAACGCGGTTGATGATCAGCGTACCACAAACCATGGGAATCAACGAAAAAGTACTTCAAACCATACAATGAAAGAAACTTATCGAGTCCTGGATAATAGCCACACTCCGCAAGCCATATACCTTTTGGACACCTTCCAAGGTGTTTTTCATGCGCCTGCACTCCCACTTCTATCTGCGATTTCACCACAGGCATATGCCTGCTCAGAAGAGGAAGAAAGGCGTGAGTGGCGTTACAGGTTATTATCTCCAGATGTCCACTCTTTTCAAATTCAAGAAAACCTTTTGCCGGATTTCGATCGTATTCTCTGTAGGTTTCTAAAACCTCTCGGAAATGACGGGAATAATAGCGGGCAAGTTTTTGCAGCTGGGGGTCTTCGTTTCTGGTACGCTCTACTTCTTTATCGGCGAGCTCTATTAGCTTTTCCATATGGCGCTCGTACTTCTGCTGAAGGTCCGAAGAGGCAAACATTTCCAGAAGTGGTGGAGTCAAACTCATTGTTAATTTAAAAGCTATACCATCTCTTCTAAGGCGATCAAACGCCATCAGTAATGGAATATACGTTTCCGTTATGGCTTCGAACAGCCATCTTTCTTCCATGAATTCTTCGAATTCAGGGTGTCTTACATAAGGAAGATGAGCGTGAAGGACAAGAACAAAGTAACCCTTAGCATGAGAAGACATCATCTGATTCCCCCACTCTGTCCCCTTCGTACCAGCTGCCAGATAAAGGCCCCACCTCCAGAAACGTTCTCAGTAGATACAAAAGCAGGCATTTGAGAAGACCCGGCGATACGTTCCACAGGATTTACCTTCATACCCTCGCTGGGCCTTTTTATCTCCAAACGCCTGGAGATCTTCATCCATATCTCCTCTTTTCCGTAAAATGGTGAAGCAGGCGGTGTCTTCACCACGTTGCTTGTCAAAAGAGGTACAAACTTTTCCTCTTCCAGATATCCCAGCTGACAGAGATAATCAGCGTTCGGGTTTGGGACGTTGAAGTAATAATTGCCCCAGTGCAGATCCACATCCGCTTCAAAGGTTCGATGTGCGTTGGTACCATCGAAAATGATATAAGTCACATCGTAAAACCTTATAACAAATCTTGCCTTACCAGCTTTTTCCTTTATTAATCTTCGGGTCTCCTCAGAAAAGTCCCAGTATGCGTATACCCAGTTCGGATTCACTGGCAGAAGCACCAATTTATCCTTACCATAGCTTTCCGGAAGAGATGGAGGTTTTGAAGGTTCAATAACAACCTTCCTTTCCTCCGCTCCTGTAGAAGTTGCGCTTGACGATGGCCTCTCATCCCTTAAACTATCTTCGAGCTTGGCCCTAAGCTTTTTCATTATATCCCTCTTTTTCATAGTTCTCTTCAATTTTACTCCAAGTTCCTTGGCGAGAGAACGCAACTCCTGAATCTTCGGCTCTGATTCCAGCCACCTCAGGAGCTCGTAAGCCGACTTTTTCACGCTCATCACCCCCTTAACGGGGATTATACCACATTATTGACGATTATTGACTATTAGATCGTAAAAACATGCCAAAAACTCTATCTTTCTTCTCCTATCTACCTCTCATTTCTTCGTATTTTCTCTTTCAACTTTCCGCGAGGAACTCTACGCTGTTCTCCGGTCTCCATGTTTTTCAGGCTCAACGTCCCACTCTTCAACTCTTCCTCTCCCAGTATCACCACATAACTGTAATTTTTACGGGCAGCGTACTTCATTTGAGCGGATAAACTCCGCTCCATCAAATCAACCTCTGCGGCAAAACCAAGTTCTCTGAGTTCTTCTGCAACCTTTAAAACCTCCGTTCTCATCGAAGAATCTGTACCGACCACAAAAACCCTCTCCATTCCAACTGGGATCCTGAGCTTCTCTGCTTTCATTGCGAGTACTATTCGCTCCACGCCTGCCGCAAAACCCGTGGCGGGTGTGCTCCGTCCTCCCAATTCTTCCACCAGGTTATCGTATCTGCCTCCACCGCACACAGCATCCTGCGCTCCAAGCCCCCCGTGCTTTATCTCAAAAGTCGTTCTTGTGTAATAATCAAGACCTCTTACAAGCTTATGATCGATCACAAATTCTATGCCCATAGCTTTCAACTCATTTACCAGTTGATCAAAATGATTTCTGCATTCTTCACACAGAAAGTCCAGAGATCTCGGAGCACTGTCAGCGAGCTTCGTGTCTACCTTACAGTCAAGCAACCGAAGCACGTTTTTCTCATATCGGACCTTACAGTCATCGCAGAGCTCGTCGAGATGCTCAGAATAATAATTCTTCAGAGCCTCTCTGTATGCCGGTCTACATTTAGGACAGCCTATGCTGTTGATGTGCAGTGAAAGTTGTGAAAGACCCAGTGATTTGAGATATCTGAACGAAAGCGCTATCATTTCGGCATCAGCGGAAGGGCTGGGAGTTCCAAAAATCTCCACACCAAGCTGATGGAACTGCCTTTGCCTGCCCGCCTGGGGCTTTTCGTACCTGAACATGGGACCCATATAAAAGAATTTCTGCGGAGAAACCAGGCTCGACATTCCATGCTCGATATACGCACGCACTATACCGGCTGTTCCTTCAGGTCTTAAGGCGATCTTTCTGCCACCCCGGTCTTCAAAAATGTACATCTCCTTCCTTACTATATCCGTCTCTTCTCCAACGCTTCTGACAAAAAGCTCAGCATGTTCGAGAATCGGTGTTCGAATTTCCTGATATCCGTATTTCAAAGCCATTTCCACAAACCTGGATTCAACAAAACGCCACAGCGAAGCATCTTCACCGTATATATCTTCTGTACCTTTTATCCTCTTTATCACAGAGCTTCACCTCACAATCATCTCATCTACGCCAGGCCCCGTTGAGATGTATTTTACAGGCACTCCAGTTTCCTTCTCTATGAGCTCCAGAAAGTTCTTGAAAGCAGGATCACTGAGGTCTCTCCAGGGCTTGAGATCCAGATAAACGGGTTCCACATCCTGTAAAATCGATAAATCGGAGGGAACTTCTAAATTTTTACCACCAGCCTTGTAAGCCACGCATACCTTCAAACGTTCAATTCCGTTAAGCACATCGGCTTTTGTAATGATCGTACCCGTGATCCCCGAAACTTCGATTGCAAATCTCAACAAAGGCAGATCCAGCCATCCACACCTGCGTTTTCTTCCTGTGGTGGCTCCATACTCGTGACCTCTTTCTCTAAGTTCATCTCCATACGTTCCTGTGAGTTCTGTTGGAAATGGCCCCTCTCCCACGCGCGTAACATAAGCCTTGAAAACCCCCAGTCTCTCGTCAAGGTCCACGGGAAATCCCAGACCGGGTTCTATACCGGTAACATTACAGTTTGACGAGGTCACGAATGGATATGTCCCAACGTCTACATCCAGCAAGATCCCCTGAGTTCCTTCAAAAAGAATCGAGGCATTTTCAAGCAATCTCTTCGAAGTAAGTACTTCTACTACATATGGCCTAAGGTGCTCAACGGCTTCAAGAACGGTGGAATAGTCGTTCCATTTCACTCCATAGAGCATTTCAAGATCTCTGGAATGTTCCATAAGAACACGATCGGCATTCTCTTTCAATAGATCAACAAGCCTCAATCCAATTCTGTGAGCCTTGTTCGCCAGAACAGGTCCTATACCCCTTCTTGTAGTTCCAATGGATCGGGAACGTCTGGTATCGATTAACGCATCTATCTCCTTATGTGGCGGTAAAACCACATGACACAGATTCGATATTCTCAACCTGTTGTCGATGTTGCCAAATATCTTCTCAAGTTGTTTCAATTCTTCTACAAGCTCCAGGGGATCAACAACCACCCCGGCGCCAATATACCCCCGGGTGTCTGCACGTATATCGAAAGAAGGAATCAGATGGTTCACTATTCTGGTGTTATCATCATAAACAACTGTGTGTCCGGCGTTACTTCCCCCACTGTAGCGTACCACCCAGTCAAAATCTTTCGAAAGCCCTGTTACCACTTTCCCCTTTCCTTCATCACCCCACTGCAAACCAACAACCGCGACCTTCTTCATTCGTCTTCCTCCTCAAACCTTTTGTATATTTCATCGACGTTCCTTAAATAATATCCCGGATCAAAAACCAACTCCAGAACCTTTTCAGGAACGACGTCTCTTATTCTCTTATCTTCCTTAACAAGGGTGTAGAAATCTCTGTTTTCTTCCCAAGCTCGATTTGAAAGCTCCTGAACCACCGCGTAAGCGTCCTCTCGAGTGAAACCCGATTCGATCAGCGCATTCAACACTCTTTGAGAGTATATCAGGCCTCTCGTGAGTTCCAGATTTTTACGCATCTTCTCCTCATTGATCTTCAGATTCTCCAGTAACTTTCTCAACGTCTCTACCATGTAAAAAACGATGCCGGTAACGTCCGGAAATACAAAGCGCTCTGCTGAAGAATGGGAAATATCCCTTTCATGCCATAAAGGGATGTTTTCGAGAGCCACTATCGAATAGGATCTAAGAAGCCTTGCGAGCCCACATAGCCTTTCACTGATCACCGGATTACGTTTGTGTGGCATAGCAGACGAACCTTTTTGTTTCTCCATGAACGGCTCTTCAACCTCCAGTACCTCCGTACGCTGAAGATGGCGGATCTCAAGGGCAATCACTTCCAGAGATGATCCCAACAATGCAAGAACCTGAACAAAAGAGGCATGAACATCTCGAGGAACTATCTGTGTGCTCACCTCGATTGGTTTCAACCCGAGTTTCTCAAGCGCCTTACGCTCTATCTCAGGACTCACATGAGCGTAATTTCCAACAGCACCCGATATTTTACCGTGAGAAATCTCTTCTACCGCTCTCTCGAGCCTTCTTTTATTCCTTTTCATCATCGCATACCAGTTCAGTAACTTCAAGCCGAAACTGGTCGGTTCTGCGTGTACTCCATGAGTCCTACCAACAATTAGAGTGTAATGATGTCTGGTAGCCATTTCCCAGATCGTGTTAAGAAGCTCGGTAAGACTTGACAGAATGAGATCCCCTGCCATTTTTAAGGCCATGGATAAAGCCGTGTCGACAATGTCAGAGGAAGTCAAGCCAAAATGAAAAAAACGGCCTTCGCTTCCAAGTTGTTCCACCACAAAACTGACAAAAGCCGCCACATCATGGTGCGTTTCTTTTTCCTTTTCCAGAATCTTTTGAACATCGATCCGCACTTTTTCCTTTATAAAACGAGCAGTACCTGGTGGGGCAACACCAGCTTCTTCATAAGCTTCAACAACTGCCAGTTCAACATCCAGCCAGCGCTGGTATTGAGCTTCCAAAGTCCAGAGTTCTTTCATCGGAGAAAGACTGTACCTCTCTATCATTTGTGTCACCCCACAAAAACTGCTAAAAAAGGACCTTCATCTTTTCCATGCAAATACTTTGATAGCTAACACCGTTATGATAATCCTTTTACTTTAACAGCAGTAGAAGAACAGGGATTTTTGCAATTCCATAAAGCCCAAAACCAACCATTCGGTGTTTTTCTAAGTCATTGCGAAAGACCAAATCACAGGGTTTCCTACCTTTATTCCAAAAAACGCACATGATCGCCCGATCTTCACGAGCGCTGAGCGCTTTCGCCTTTTCCTTTCTTCATTACACATCTCGGTTTCTAAGTCTTGCGAGGCGCCGAGCGA